>DASUTP010000498.1:0-11277 GCA_036374515.1 Chryseolinea sp.
TAAGGTTGTATTGGCCAGTGGTTGAAACAAGATGACGGCCGATGCCACTACCAGGCCAGAGCTCGCGGCCGTAATTCCTTCGAGCGACGCGCGTACGGCGCGGTATTTTTTTAGACTATCCCAGAAACGAATCACAAAAAAAATCAGGAATGTGCCAGGAAGAAAAATGCCAAGGGCTGACATCACTGCCCCGACAATTTCACCTCCGGTTCCATAGTCGCGCATTGACAACGCGCCGATGTAGGCGCTAAAGGAGAAGACCGGTCCCGGTAACGCCTGGGCCACTGCATAACCAGACAGAAATTCATGATGCGATGTAGGATGGTGCAGCGGTTTTGGCGCATACTTTTCCTTGATTTTCGCTTTCAATTTTGAAACCTTATTTACTTCTTCACCTTCTTCGATTTCAACAAACTCCGTATAGAGAAGCGGTGCAAGCACCTGGCCTCCACCGAAAACCAGACTCCCGTTCCGGTAAAAGTTCTCGAACAATTTCACGGGAAGCGATTTGGTTACAGCACCGAGAACAGCCGCAAAAATTAACACATTGATCCATAACAGGAAGTTTGCCCAGGGCACCACTAATTTCTGTTTCTCCTCTTTTGGCTGAGCTTTGTATTTCAATGATGTCACTAGTCCCGCGCCGAGCAATATTATGGGAAATACAAAGGGCGTTTGAAATATATAGGACATCACTGCGGCAACCAATAAAATTACGAATCCGGTTTTCGTGCGAATGGTCTTAATGCTGATTATATACGCACCATAACTTACAAAGCCTACCGCCATCGGCTGAATAAAACGTGTAAATTCAATTGACCAATTTTTCGCCTGAATGCTGGTCATGATCATTGCAGCAATCATCATTAGAATCACCGCTGGCAATATCCACACCAATAGCGTCAGATACGCGAGCGTTGGCCCCCCAATCTTAAATCCGATAGCTGTAAGGGTCTGAGTGGAAGCGGGCCCGGGGAGCATCTGGCAAAGCGAATTGATCTCCATCAATTCTGCTTCTGTGAGATATTTCCGTTTGTCAACGAGGAGTTTTTGGAAGTAGGCAAGGTGGGCCTGCGGTCCGCCAAAGGCCGTGAGTGCCAGCGTTAGTATATCGCGAAGGAAAATATAGTAGCGCACACGTTGAATCGCTTTGTGCGTGCCTTCCTTCGGTGTGCCTTCTCGAACCAATGTTTTATTTTTTTAATCCTATTTCGCGTAAACGCTGATCCAAAAATTCCCCGGCCGTTATATCCTCCCATATTTTCGGTTGCTCTTTTGTGACGCAAGCCGGCAAGGCCGCCAGGGTCATCTCCGATCTTGGGTGCATAAAAAATGGAATAGAATACCTCGGCGTGTTCATCAAGTTCCTCGGAGGATTAATGACGCGATGTATCGTAGATTTTAACTTTTTATTCGTGAGTCGTTCAAGCATATCACCAACATTCACGACCAACTGATCGGGTAGCGCTGTAATCGGTATCCATTTACCATCCCTGCGCAATACTTGCAGCCCGTCGGCACTTGCTCCCATTAGCAACGTAATAAGATTGATATCTCCATGTTCCGCGGCGCGCACAGCGTCAGCAGGGACAGCGTCAGGATCCTCTATTGGAAAATAATGAATGGGGCGGAGGATGCTATTGCCTTCTTTTATCTTGTCGTCAAAATATTTCTCAGGCAATTCAAGGTATAACGCGATTGCGCGTAACATGTACATCCCGGTTTTCTCGAGGGCGTGGAAAACGTCCAAAGACGCAGGCTTGAATTCCGGCACTTCCTCGGGCCAGATGTTAGGTGGATATTGCTCTTTTTCCAGCACCTCGGCCGGAAGATCTTGCCCGACATGATAAAACTCCTTCAGATCCCCTGTGTTTCGACCTTTTGCATGTTCCTTGCCTTTACCAGTGTAACCCCTTTGCCCCGAGATTCCGCTTAGCTCATACTTTTTCTTAGCTTCCTCCGGCAGTGCAAAAAATTTTTTTATGGCATCGTACAGCCGGACCTGCATGTCAGGCGTGAGGAAATGGTTCCTGATCGCTACAAATCCTATGTTATTGTATGCTTCACCCAGTGTTTCAACGAACCTTTGCTTCGCGGATGTGTTACCTTTTAGGAAGTCATCAAGATCCAATGAAGGGATAGTTTCATATAAAATCTCTTGCATAGTTCAGGTCGTTTTATGAAGCTTCCGCAAGCTAAATATTTTTAGGTAATTTTACTTTAATATAACCTCATGCGAGTATGAAGACCACACGAAGGAAATTTATTGAGAATTCTTTTAAGGCAACGGCCATAGTTGTTGGCTCACCGATGATCGCCGCAGCTGCAAATTCATCCGTCCTAAATGCTTCGGGACGTTCGCTCACTGCCTTGCAATTTTCGCAAGTGGCTTTACCATACGCGTACAACGCACTTGAGCCATCCATCGATGCCACGACTATGGACATACATTACAATAAGCATCATACCGCTTACATCAAGAATGTAAATGAAGCCATTACTGCCGACAAATTATCCTTTGCGACGGAAAAAGAATTTTTCAGCAATGCGTCAAAACTATCTGCGAAAGCCAAGAACAACGGAGGTGGCGCATGGAACCATAACTTCTTCTGGCAGGTAATGCACCCCTCAAAAGAAATGAAAACTCCAACGGGAAAACTGGGTGACGCAATCAACGGTTCGTTCGAATCGTTTGATAAATTCAAAGAACAATTTACGCAAGCAGCCATGACGCGATTCGGATCCGGATGGGCGTGGCTGGTCAATGACAATGGAAAATTAAAAATCGGATCAACCGCTAATCAAGACAACCCATTAATGGATTCGAGTGAGCTGAAAGGAACGCCCCTCCTTGGCCTCGATGTTTGGGAACATGCTTATTATCTGAAATACCAAAATAAGAGGAATGAATACGTTGCAAATTGGTGGAACGTAGTGCATTGGGAGGAAGTCGCAAAGCGACTCGCGTAGTCCAGGGACGCGTAACCTCAAAGAATTTCACGGAGGACCTGTATGGATTTCATCTCTCCCAGGTTCTCCATATGGTCGGCATAAAATTTTAGGACCAGATCCAGTATCTCGCGGCGTTGATGATTTTGAATGGATACAACATCCATGTAATCGGCGCGTAGGATGATGTCTATCGCCCGCTCATTTTCCAGGCTCGTCATCCTCGCCCCCAAAACTTCATTCAAGTGATGTGCACCGAAACCGAGGAGTCGACTGAGCTTGAAAAGAAAGATAAGGTGAAAGTTTTCCGTCCTCTCTTCCATCTGATCCAGCGTTATAAATGACCGAATGAAAAAGTCGCAGAGCTCCTGGGCATGACTTTCTTCCTTTACTGTTTTATTGATTACCTCAATTAAGAAAATCGCCAGCGCTGATTTTTTAATGTCCGATGAAATCGATTGGTAAGGGTATAAACATCTTACTTCTTTGATCCGGTTGATGTTTGCATTCGCACGGTGGTAGACGACTAGATCCAGCAATGTCAGCGGTTGATACAGGGCTATTTTATTTCTTCCCGACTTGCTTCTTACTCCGTTGACAATGTAGCTCTGCAAGCCAAACAATTCTGTGAACAACGTGACAATAATCGAGGTTTCACCATATTTGGTAAATCTGAATACAACTCCACGTGTTTTATGCAACATGAATGAAAGTTACGGTTCATTATTCTGCTGCACCTAGCCAATAGTGAAAATTATTCCACTATCGCAATTTTTCCAGCGACGCTTTCATTCCCGTCGGCGGTGGCGCTGAAAACGAGGTACATGCCTGTCGACGGACGTTTACCGTGATAATCGCGCACGTTCCACGATACGGTACCACCGTTTGCCTGGCCCTGCCAAACCAATTTCCCGGACACATCTGTGATTTTAACTATGGCATCCGTTGCGAGTCCGCTGATGGCAACCATTCCTGAAAATTCAGGAGTAACCGGATTGGGGAATATCTTGACGTTTTCAAATTCGGGACCGCTTTCCGTTGCATCGGATCGAAATGATACCAGCCCTTGATCCGTGGCAAAAAAAACTTCTCCGGTGTGATGATTGATGTCAATGTCAAGAATGACATTGGAGAGCAGGGGACTGTTCCCGGTAGTAAAATTGTATATCAGCTCGTCGCCCGAGGCATTAAAAAGCCAAACACCGCGTTCGGTGCCAATCCACTTACGATTACCGCCGTCGACGGCGACTGCAGTAACCCGATCATCTCGTAATAGAAATCGATCTTCAAATACCGGGCGCACCGCATTTACTCCACCCGAAAAAACAACTTGGGGGTCGGCAAAATAACAGACACCCTCATCCGTGCCCAGCCAGACAAAGCCGTCACGATCGACGGCGATGCTTAGTACTGCCCTGCTGGGTAGTCCACCGGAACCTTCTATATCGGTGAGATATGCAACATTGTTTTCACTTTTGTTGTAGGAAATAACGCCACCGCCCTGTTGTGGGTTAAGGACCAGCCAAACATTTCCATAAAAGTCTACATCCATTTTTACAGGATAGCGTGAAGCCAATGGCGCAAATGAATACGACGTCCAGACATTACCTTCATCCAGCAAGTGAAGTGATTGAGAAGCGCCGTAGTTGGAAACCCAAAGCCCCGCGGTTGTTTTTTGAACTGCCGTCACCGTGACATTTCGTTCGGGTGGGTTGGTATTCACAAGGTTGCTATTATTTTCATTAAAGATTTGCAGGCTGTTTTCTGCATTTCTCTCCTCTACACCGTATCCGAAGGAGCCAATGTACCGCTGATCGGAATTAGGGTCGAATGTGAGGCTGGTCAAGTCGAGCATGGTTGACCGCTGCGTGGACCATAATCCTTCGGAGAATCGATCGATGGTTCCCAAATTACCCAGCGGCGCGAAGGTTGACGAGTATCCACCACCAAGCGCATATACTGACTTGTTATGGTAGCCGAGATTTGAAGGACGTGCACTGGCGGGACCGTTGGGCAAAAAATTCGAAAAATTCCCCCCGGCGTTCGAGACGATGCCATTCGCGCCGTCTGCTATCCAAAGTTGTCCTCCGGATCCTTCGAGCGCCATGTTTGGATAGGTGATTTTTTCGGAACTGACAGCGGAAAGAACATTGTTTCCATCTAGTTGCCACAACGTTTGACCTGAAGAGATCAACAAACTGGCCGCCGAGGAATTCAACGACTGCAGCGGTTCATTTTGCAAAAAATTCTCTTTGGACCAACTTCCACCTTCATAACGATACAAGCCAAGGCTTTTCACCGTCGCGTACACCTTTTGCCCAAAGGCTTCGACCGATTGGATCACTCCCGAAAATTCGCCAGCGTCGAAGCGTTTCCAGAAGTTGAAGTCTAAAAGATTTTGCCTGAGGTCACCGGCAAACACTCCCTTATCCGTAGCCAGGAAAATGCTGTCCTCTTTAAATGTGCTTTTTGAAACTCTCACGGTGGTACCATCAATACCAATATCCCGCCAGGTCTCTTTTACTTCGCTCCTTGCCAAATCAAAAATTATCACTCCGTAGTCTGCCGCCAGATATGCCAGATTATTATGAATAGAGATATGATTAATTTTTTTTGAGCCGGTTACAGTCGAGTTTTGTGCAGGGTCAAATGAGACAACAGTTCTGTCTTTAACAACATCGATCCTCCCATCCCGATAGCCGATCAATAGTTGTGTCGTAACGTTATCAAAAGCGATACTGGTAATTGCTACTCCATACAAGCCGTTCAGCTTGGTGAAGGTTGTAAGACTGTTTTCCGACCGATCCAAAACCGCAATACCATTCTCCGAAGCCCCGAAAACTTTTTCCCCGCTTATGGCAACGGAGTGGATATTGTTGTAAGAAACATGCAAACGCCATGTCGACAACGGAACGTCGGACTGCGCGTGTAACCATAACGGGATGTGGAAGAACAAAACCGTTGCAATGTTCCCTGGCGTGATTGCAATTTTGAACAACCAGTGCGCCACGTATAACGTCAAGGTGCTTGATGCAAGGGTCCGCGTCATTTTCGTCCTTTCATCCCTTCATTGAAGGCTCTTCGGCTGCGGGCTTCATATTCACCTTTTTCACCCAGCATCACCTGCGCGTCACTATCCGACAACCGGAATGAAAATGAGGCAAGTTCACCCGTCTGGGCGCATATCGCGTGAACCTTGGTGACAAATTCTGCGATTGCAAGGAGGTTGGGCATTGGTCCAAAAGGTTTGCCTTCATAATCCATGTCAAGGCCTGCCACAATAACACGTTTTCCGATATTGGCCAAGGTATTACAAACCTCGACGATCGACTGATCAAAAAACTGAGCTTCGTCAATACCCACCACGTCGCAATCGCCAGCCAACAAAAATATATCGCTAGCAAAATTCACCGGTGTCGACCGGATCGCGTTTTCATTGTGGGACACAATGCGTTCCTGATGATAGCGCTTGTCGATGACCGGTTTAAAGATTTCAACGCGCTGCTTGGCTATAATAGCACGATTTAGCCGTCTGATAAGCTCTTCAGTCTTTCCGGAAAACATACATCCGGAAATTACTTCAATCCATCCGGCGCGCTCGCGCTCCGGCCTGCTGCCGATACGTGGTTCAACAAACATGAACTAAATTTAGAAGTTAGAATGCAAATCTGCGGTACTGAATCTATAAAAAGCGTCAATGCCACCTAAACTGTTGTCGTAACGGTTGTAAGGATAGGCAAAAATTTCACGGATCAATAATTTTAATACACGGGCAGTCGACGGGTGGAGTGCTTACATTATTGAATATCCATTAACTTTACCATCGGATAAGCCATGCCGTTATGGACGAAAAGATAAGCCTTGAATCGATCTCCCGCTATAGTGAAGCATACACTGAAAAAGTGCTGGAGGGTTTTTTTGCATCAAAAGATAAAATAACAGGCGCTGAGGTTTTATCGCTGTGTAATGTTCAGCAGGTCAATCTTTTTGTCGTACGGGACCTCTTCAAGACGTGGAAGGAAGAAACCAGGAAACTAAAGAGTCCATATTTTGACTACGAACATCCCGAGGTGAAGGAGGCGTTTGAAACATTAATGGACCGGTTATCAAACAACATTGCTGTTGATCAGGCACACTTTGGACCGCTGTTAAAAAAAGCCGTTGATGAAACACTCCTGGCCGTCTTTGATCCATACGATTTTTTCTCCTTAATTATATCAGGGCAAAACAACAAGCTCGAGGTAACATCTTTTAAAGAGGAGATAAAATATCTAAAGGTAAATAAGGCGCCATTAGAGCGCTTGCTGGAAAAACTACTTGAAAAAAATGTTACGGAAATTTCCGGAAATGAGGCCTTTGCCATCCTCGACCAAATTTTAGAGGAAGTAAATTTCAATCCTGAGGACGTAGACCCGTACCTGGAAAAATTTTCAGCAGTAGTTCCTCTCGATGCCAACAAGTTTTACGTCGTGAAGACGTTGGAACCACAGAAGGCCGAGGTGGAGGTAAAAGCCACGCATGAATTTATAAAGCCAAACCACGCAACGCCATCACCGGAGCAGCCTAAGAGTGCTTCTGTAAATGATAGTCTTAACAAACAGGCAAAGGCGACGTTAGCGGACAATTTTCAGAAGATTGGAAAGATCAAAGATAGTTTGACGATCAATCAGAAGTTCATGTTCACCAAAGTTCTGTTTCATGGCGACTTTGAATTATTCAGCAAGGCTATCGAACAGTTGGATCGGCAGGATAACATGAAAGGCGCAATGAGATATTTAGAAAGTGAGCATGCCTCCACCTGGGACCGGGAAAGCGAGGAGTTCCATGAATTTATGGAGTTGGTGGAAAAGAGATTTGCCTGATCCGCGCCTACAGCCTCACAAAATAAATCTCCCTCTTACATGCGTTGAAGCACCTGAGATCGGTGGATGTCCAGCTTCAGAAGTATAAAAAGCAAAATCGTAAAACCCCATAGCCCGGAACCTCCATAGCTGAAAAAAGGAAGCGGAATTCCGATGACCGGAAAAAGGCCAATAGTCATACCGATGTTGACGGCAAAGTGAAAGAAAAATATACAGGCAACTGAATAACCGTATACCCTTGCAAATCTGTTTTTCTGACGCTCTGCCAGAAAAATTACTCGTAACATAAGTCCGATAAACAGCGCCATGGTGAACAAGCTTCCCAGCCAGCCATGTTCCTCTCCTATGGTACAAAAAATAAAATCCGTACTTTGTTCCGGCACAAAATCAAATTTTGTCTGAGTGCCCTTTAGAAAACCCTTTCCGGTAAAGCCTCCACTTCCGATGGCGATTTTTGACTGCGTCACATTCCATCCATATCCCAGCGGATCAGCATCGGGATTGATCAACGCATTAACACGGTTTCGTTGATGGGGCTTGAGCACATGGTCTACTACATAGTCAACACTTGAGATTACAAGACTAAGCGCGATCGCACCACCTGTTAGCAGCAATATCCGCCTGAGCTTTTTTCTCCCCAACACAATTGCCGATACAAGTATCACACCGATTCCAATGAACAGGTACGTGGAATCAACCAGCAGCGTGAGTATAAATATTATAGCCGCAACAATGCCCATGATGATCAGCATCGGCGACATGCCCTCCCGGAAATAAACAACTGTAAAAACGGTGAATACCAATGCCGTGCCAGTATCCTTTTGCAGCAAGATCAAAATCATAGGGATGCCGATCATCACGAAAAGGACAATCTGATTTCTGACCTGGTCCATTCTAAAGCCAACTGAGCCCATAAATTTCGCTACGGCCAGCGCGGTAGCAAACTTGGCGAACTCTGAAGGCTGCACGCCAAAGGATCCGATCCCGAGCCATGCCTTGTTACCCCCAACTTCCTTTCCGATGATCGGCACCAGCAACAATAGGAACATGATGAACCCATAGATAACGTAAGCGAACGTTTCATAAAACCGCATGTCCATAATCAGAATGCAGATAATGATGATAAGGCTACCCGCGATAAAAAGAAGCTGTCGCCCGGAGTTTAATTGCAAACTAAAAATTGAAATATCGGCTGATTGATCGTATGTAACGGCGTAAATATTCAACCATCCCATAAGTACAATGCTAGCGTACAGAACGACTGTAACCCAGTCCATTTTGTACGATATAATTTCTTGATTTCTCACGTGCTATCAGTTCAAAAATTTTCCGCGCAATACATACTCTTCTATCTGTGGACGCTTTGTTGCACCGTATAAATACTTTTCAATCATCAAAGTTGCTATGGACGCGGCTGCGCGCGCTCCCTGCCCCGAAAATTCGACGTATACTGAGACAGCGATCTTCGGATTATCTTTCGGTGCATAAGCAATAAAAACGGAGTGATCGGGCCGGGGTTCATTTTGAACCGAGCCGGTTTTGCCGCACACGATCATGTCCTGAAGTTTTCCGCGATAGGAACCGGTACCCGATTCTACCACAGCCTGCATAGCGTCGGCAGCCACGCGGAAGTATGTTGAATCGATGGTCGTGTAGTGTTTCTCCGAATATTTTGGCAACGGTTTACCGGTTTCGCCTATCCCTTTCACGAGGTGCGGAATGATGTAGTAGCCCTTATTAGCAATGGTGGCGGCAAAATTTGCCATTTGCAGCGGTACGACCAGATTTTCGCCCTCACCGATGGCAATGGAATAAATGTTGGAAAATTTCCAGGGTCTTCCGCCGTAAGCACGATCGTAATATGCCGGACTCGGGACAAGGCCGCCTTTTTCGTTCGGAAGGTCAATTCCTAACGGCTTGCCTAGACCAAAGCTTCGGATATGCTTGTTCCACTCTTCAAGTCCGATCCGCGTGTCGTCAAAAGGATTATTTGACACTCCCTTGTTCAACATTCTCCTGAGGGCCGCATGGAAATACGGATTGCACGAATGGGTGATCGCGCCGCGTAGGTCTTCGTTCGTATGGGGGCCGTGGCAATTGATAATCGACCGGTCGCAGCGAAAGCGGGTTTCAGGTGTTATTACTTTTTCCTGAAGTGCAACCATCGCCTGTGCTATTTTGAAAATGGATCCCGGACGATATTGCGCCATCAGGGGGCGGTTGAACAATGGCTTATTTGTATCATTACTGATCATCACGAAATTAGAGCTATAATTCTTTCCCGTGAGCAAATTGGGATCGTACGATGGACCTGATACCATCGACAAAATTTCCCCCGTGGATGGCTCAATGGCGATAATGCTTCCAGCTTTGCCATTCATCAAATATTCTCCGTACTCCTGAAGATCGAGGTCAAGTGTTGTCGTAATATCCTGACCTGGAATTGAAAGCGTATCGATTTCGCCGTTTTTAAAGGAGCCTTTTTCGACGCCATCAACGTTCCTTAATTTGAAACGCACGCCGCGCTGTCCCCGCAAATACTCTTCATAGTACGCTTCTATTCCGCTCTGACCGATATAATCACCTTGTTTGTAAATGCCCGTCTTGTCACGGTCAAGTCTGGCTTTTGAAATCTCGCTCACGTAACCGATAGCATTGGCCCCTGCTTTTGCGGTATACGCTCGAGTGCTTCTGGCCTGAATGTAAAAGCCAGGGAACTCGTCTATATTGTCCTGAATCCTTGCAAAGTCCAGCGTGGAAAGTTTAGTGAGGAATATCGTGGGTTTGACCGATGAATATTCTCTGCGTGCCTTAAGTTCTTTGAATAGCAATCGAAGTTCTTCCGGCGTTTTTGAAAAGACTGCACAAAACCTTGCACTATCAAAATTCTTTACCTCCTTATGGATGATATTCAGGTCAAACTCCGGAGTGTTATAAACAATAAGCTTGCCGTTGCGGTCTTTTATCAAACCGCGTACGGGATAATCTACCTCAGCCAGGATCGCATTGCTGTCCGCAAGCTGTTTGTAACGGTTATCGATTACCTGGATGAAAAAAAGTTTCACCAGGAAAACGACCGCCACCAATACAAATACGATTTGAATAATTTCTCTTCTTCCCTCGTTCATACTTAAATGGTTGGAATAAGAACTATGAAATGCAAAATTTTAGTGTGCAGTGTGATGTTCCCTCCCGCTTTCCTCCATCCTCCTCTTACTACTTACCTGTTACTACTTACTTCTTACTTCTTACTTCTTACTTCTTACCTCTTACCGATTACCGATTACCGATCACCTTTTACCTCTTACCGATCACCGATCACCACCCTCCCTACCTCGGCCTTCGGCTGGGAAACAAAAACTGAGCAATTAAAATTACAAGTACAGTAAAAAAAGTGCTGGTAAGAATCTTCCAGACGGTAAACCAAAACATTCCGAAGCCGCCAGCTTCCGTAAAAAATAAAACC
>DASUTP010000499.1:0-12901 GCA_036374515.1 Chryseolinea sp.
CGCTTGTAAGAAGAAACAAACCGCTTAGAAGTGCCTGTCGTACTTGAAGTAGGCTGAGTTGTTGTTTTGACACAGAAAGTCTAAATTTTCAGAATGGCAAAGGTCACCATCCGCAGGTGCATCTGTCATTTTGTTATTTAACATCTAATCCGCCGATCATGAGTACGAACGATAACTTCCATCGCCATACATTTTACATTGCCTTATTGCTGTTTGTATTGGCCGGCTGCCAGCCTGCTAAAGACAAAGAAGCAACGCAGGTAGCGAACGATTCCATTCCAGCCTCCTCAACGGTGTTTAAGCCAAATCCTCAACAGGTGTCTGAAGTAGACGTAAAGACGCTAGGTATCGGTGCCGTTGCGCCGCCATTCAGGCTGCCGGATGTTTCAGGTAAATTTTACACGCTCGACGATTTCAAAGGTGCCAAAGCGCTGGTGATGATCTTTACCTGTAACCACTGCCCAACAGCTCAAGCTTATGAGGACAGGATCATTAAATTTACTGATGAGTACAAAGACAAGGGCGTGTCGGTGGTTGCCATTATGCCTAACAGCACTATGGGACTGCTTCCCGAAGAATGTGGTTATACGGATCTTAATGATTCTTATGAAGAAATGATTATACGCCATCGCGACATGAAATATAATTTCCCTTATCTCTACGACGGCGATAATCAGGCGGTGGCAATTGCGTATGGCCCGGTCGCTACACCCCACGCATACGTGTTTGACGCAGAACGCAAACTTGCTTATATCGGCCGTATCGACAATATTGAAAAACCCGGAAAGGCGAATGCTGAAGACCTCCGCGCTGCAGTTGATGCCGTCCTGGCGGGAAAGCCCGTGGCCAATCCTGAGAACAAAACCTTCGGTTGCTCAGTGAAGTGGGGTTGGAAAAATGAATACGCAAAAAAGGTGGAGGATAAGTGGAACGCAAAGCCAGTAGCGCTGGAAAAAGTAAAAGAATCTCAAATAAAAGAAATTGTAAAAAATCCTACCGACAAGCTCAGGCTGATTAATCTTTGGGCAACATGGTGCGCGCCCTGTGTAGCGGAATATCCTGACCTGGTCGAACTTCAACGCTGGTATGGTGCGCGAAATTTTGAATTTGTCTCCTTGTCGGCCGACAAGCCTGAACATTCAGATAAAGCATTAAACTTTTTAAAGAAGGCCCACTCTCCTGTCCAGAATTTCCTGTACGATGGCGAAGATAATTACAAGCTGATCGAGGCCGTTGATCCCAAGTGGAACGGGGCTTTGCCATATACCCTGCTGGTTGAGCCAGGCGGAAAAATTGTTTACAGCTATCAGGGACCAGTTGACTTACTCGAGTTAAGGCGCGCCATTGTAGAACATCCGCTGATGGGCCGATATTATTAAAGCATCGACAACAATTCGTAAAAGCTATTCAAAATTCTATACCCAATACCGTCGCTATGAAAAAGTTGCTCTTTGTTTGTCTCGGACTTATATTAAGCATATGTACAGCTCAATCACAAAGTTTTAGAAAAGTGGATAAGAGCCCCTTGGATTACGCTTATTTCCCTGACCATTTCGCGCATGACAGGAAGGAAGGCGACAAAGCAATTGTGCGGGTGACTTACAGCCGGCCCGCGAAAAACGGTCGGGAAGTTTTTGGAAAACTCGTTCCCTATGGAAAAGTCTGGCGTACCGGCGCAAATGAAAATACAGAAATCAAGTTATACCAGGATGTGGAGATCGGAGGTAAACAAGTGCCCGCAGGTACCTATTCACTATTTTCTATTCCCGGCGAAAAAGAATGGACCATTATTTTGAATCGAGATCTCGACTATTGGGGTGCCTATAAATACAATGAAAAAAGCGACGTTGTTCGTGTTACCGCTCCGGCCACCACTGCTGGTGAGCCTATTGAAAATTTCTCCATTCAATTCGAGGGAAAAGGTGAAAAAAAAGCAGTAATGAAACTGGGTTGGGACACAACGCTGGTGGAAATACCCGTTAAATATTAACTCAGTTTATGTTGATACGTTACTGAAACCTGACACAGATCCAGGTTAGATCCATGCAGGGGATATCAGACGCAAAGCCAAGGCCCGATTGTTTAAAGTATTTGTCAGTTACTTTAATGTTTTTAATAACCATCTTGAACACCTCACCGTAACGAACACCTTTATAAAAATTAGCCGTATCAATATTGGCAAACCCGAACAGGCCATCGGCCAGTGCTAATTTTTTAATTCCGGCGCCGCCGCATTGTGCCATCGCTTCGATTAAAATTACACCGGGTACGTAATTGAACTCCGGGAAACTGCCGGTCAAAAATTCATTTGAATCAGAAAAGATCGTAGTCCCGATTATTTCGTCCTTCGACAAGGAAGAAATCTGATCGACATATAAAAAAGGATTGCGATGAGGGATCAGGGTTTCGATTTCTTTCACGAGCAGCACATTTGACATCAAGGTATGAATAACTTTTGAAGTTTGTTTCGCCAGCGGTGCTGCCACATTCCCACTAGCCGAACCGGGAACGTGTGCCTTGCACACATCCACTGCTTGAATTCGAATTCTTCCATTGATCAGTAATATCTTAGGATAAACAAATCCTATGCTCTAAATTATATTGTATCAGAACCCTTAATACCAAACAATATGAATACCCCCGGACGAAAGGCTTCAAAGAAGATTAATCGCAGAGCGTTCCTGGCATCTACGGTCGGTGCCTCGGCAGCTTTTACCATTGTTCCGCGCCACGTGATTGGAGGCGCTGACTTCATTGCTCCGAGCGATAAATTGACCTTGGCCTATATTGGCTGCGGCACGCAGGGCATGCGTGAAATGACACAGCTTATCACAAACTCGAAAGTTCAGATAGTGGCCGTTTGCGATCCCAACAAGTTGAGTGAGGACTATATCGATTGGTCAGCGAACGGCATCCGGGATGGTATACGTAAAACATTAGGTGACCCTTCCTGGGGAGAAAACTTCAAAGGTATTCCCGGCGGCCGCGACATTGGGCAGGAGTTTGTCGAGAAATATTATTCGAAATCGGATAAAAAATATAAAGGCTGTCCTTCATACGAGGATTTCAGAGAGCTACTGGATAAAGAAAAGGATGTCGATGCCTGGAAGATCATGACCCCGGACCATCTTCACGCAACGATTTCCATTGCCGCGATGAAAAAAGGAAAACATGTTGTGATCCACAAACCAATTGCAAACCGCATGCGAGAGTCCAGGCTGGTCATAGACACGGCGCGTAGCACAGGCGTTAGTACTCATTTGCTGGCCTGGAGTATGCGCCCGGGCAACGATCTTGTTAAAAAATGGATATCGGAAGGAGCCATTGGAACTTTGAAAGAAATCCACAATTGGTCGTACAGACCAGTTTGGCCGCAATGGACGACTCTACCAAAGGATAATCCGCCGGTTCCCAAGGACTTCGGCTGGGACCTGTGGTTAGGACCGGTACCCGAGCGCCCCTATCATCCCCATTATACACATTGCGTGTTCCGCGGCTGGTATGACTTCGGTGGTGGAAGCATTGCAGACATGGGACATTATAGCCTATGGCCGATGTTCCTAACTCTTGGCATTAATACACCACCCACGAGCGCGGAAGCATACTCAACCACTACCCGTACCGTTGAAGATCATGTTAGCAAAAACGTGGTGAACGATGTGGCGTTCCCCTATTCATGCATCATCCGGTTCAAATTTCCCAAACAGGAGTCGCTGCCAGCATTCGACCTTTTTTGGTATGATGGAGGAATGAAACCCCACACACCTGAGGAAATGGAGATTGACGGCAAGGATCTACCCAGTGAAGGAATGTTATTCGTCGGGGACAAAGGAAAAATTATCGGCGGTTTCAGAAATGAAAAACCTGTGCTGATACCAGAGAGCAAGATGAAAGCGTACATGGTAGGGAAGTCTGCTCCGGCGGAAGAGCCCAATCGCGCGGACGATGTGTGGATCGACGCCTTCAGAGACAAAAAGCAATCACCGGGAAGTTTCCTGCTGGCCTCAACCATATCGGAAACAATCAACCTTGGCGCCGTTGCATTGCGTGCAAGAAAAAAAGTGCTTTACGACTCAACGAAAATGGTCATCACAAATATTCCTGAGGCCAATAAGTACTTAACCCGCGAATATCGGAAAGGCTGGGAGCTTGACGGCGTTTGATCCTCTTCATTTTCTGAATGCATGTCTATAATAAACAATAATATTTCGTTGGCGCAGTGGTCGCTCGTAGAGGAATTCCACGCGGGTAAATTAAAAACACTGGACTTTGCCAGGACCGCCAGAGAGGACTTCGGGCTATCGGGCATCGAGTATGTTAATACCTTGCTGGAAGTTCCTACCGAAGAGTATCTCAAAAAACTGAAAAAGAACGCCGAAGATTTTCAGGTGACAAATGTACTGATCATGGTTGACGACGAGGGAGACGGATGCATGCCCACAAAGGAAGGGAGGAAGCAATTTGATATCAATCACAGAAAGTGGGTAGACGTTGCCAGCTATCTGGGTTGTAAAAGCATTCGAACGAATTGCCGCGGGCTTCAAGATGCCGACAAAGGTGAGGCGCTAAAATGGGCAACTGAATCGTATCATCTGCTGCTAGAGTACGCCGTACCTGCCGGTATAGGCATACTGATTGAGAATCACGGCGGACTTTCTAACGACCCGGACTTTATCGTTGCACTTATGAGAGAAGTTGATCATCCCAATTTCGGCACCTACCCTGACTGGCGCGAGCCTGAAAAAGAATTCGACAATTATAAATACCTTGAAAAAACTTTGCCTTTTGCCCGGGGCATGTCATACCGGAATCAGCCAACGGAGGAACTAACAGCCAGGATGATCCAGCTTGTAAAAAGATCGGGCTATCAGGGCTGGTACGGAATTGAATCCAGTGGCCGGGATGCTATCAAAAAAGGAAAAGAATTGCTGCTTAAATATTTATTTGAATAAATTCGAAGAACTGTAACACAATTATATCACGCTATGAAGTTTGCACTCCTTACTGTAACATATTCCGGCCTCTTCTATTCCGGAAAAGCACTATCGGTGGAACAACAGATCCACAAGGCAAAGGAATTGGGGTTTGAGGGCCTTGCCATTGAAACGAAACGGCCTGTTGCATCACCGCTTGATCTCGACCAGAGCGCCCGCCAAAGAATCAAAGCCGTCGCAGCGGATCACGGCATCGACCTTTGTGCGGTGGAAAGCATGAGCAACTTCTGCAGTCGTTACAGTGAAGAACGCGAAAATAACCTCGCGATGATGAAACAGGTTTTGGCGCTTGCCCATGACCTGGGTATAACCATGGTAAAAATTTTCGCTGCATGGCCCGGAATAATAGATGACGAAGAAGCGATTGCCATGTATGCGACCTACGAAAAAGGAAATTATTTTAAACCATTAAATCCGCTCGACTTGAAAGTTTGGAACCGGGCAGTCAACGGAATTCGCGAAGTAGCAAGGTGGGCGGAAGATTTTGGGATTACTTTATTGCTTCAAAATCATGCACCAGTGCTGAGACCAGGCTACGAAGATGCGCTGGCCATGATGCAGGAAATTGAAAGAAAAAACGTAAAGCTGTGTATTGACGTTCCGTTGTTCTCAGACCGTCAAAAAAGCGAATATGTTAAGGAAGCAGTGAGAAGATGCGGCGAAAATCTTCTTTATACTCACTATGGCGCGTGGAATTTTGTTGAGACGGAAGACGGACAGGTGGTGCAGGAGCCGGCGCCCCATCACGGAGGCAAAATCAACTATGAAACATTCGTGGAAGCGCTGTATCAAAATAACTATCAAGGCTATCTTACGTCAGAATACTGCCTGCCACTGATCAAAAATCACAAAATTGCCGGAATTGAAGAAGTTGACAAAGCTACCGTCCTCGCCATGCGCTACATGAAAAGACTAGTATCGCAGGTTACTTCCTCAAAAAAAGTGTCGGCACCGAAAGCGACATTGGTGTGACCAGCTTCGAAATAAATTGAGCCCGACTTCCGCTAAAACCAAAAAGCCCCGATGAAGGTACGCCTAATGGCCATGATGTTCCTCCAGTTCTTCATTTGGGGATCATGGTATGCTACAGGTGGGAACTATATGAAAAGCCACGGAATGAGTGATATCATTTACCTGGCATATATGGTAAGTCCAATCGGCTCAATCGTTTCACCGTTCTTTTTAGGGATGATTGCCGACCGGTTTTTTGCGGTCCAGCGGGTAATGGGCGTGATGCACATTCTCAGCGGAATATTCGTGTTTGCTGCGCCCATGATCGGTGAAAGCTCACATATCCTATTTCTCATTTTTCTTTTGTTCCACATGTTATGCTATATGCCTACCGTTGGACTGGCTACAGCGACCGCTTTCCACCTGCTTAAAGATAAAGAGCACGATTTTCCTTTTGTCAGGGTGTTCGGAACACTTGGGTGGATCGGCGCGGGTATTATCGTGAGCTATTTCCTGCAAGGCGATACAACGGCATTGCCGATGTATGTCGCAGGCCTTGGCGGCGTGGTGATGGGACTTTATTGCTTTACCTTACCGAATGTGCCTCCAAAGGACGCCGGAAGAAAAATTTCTCCCAGGGATATCATCGGCCTTGATGCGCTGAAAAAGCTGAACTCACGGCCTTTCGTAATTTTTGTGATCGGTTTGTTGTTGATCAGCATTCCGTTCGCCAGTTATTTTGCTTACGTGCCCATATTCCTTAAAGACGCGAACATCGCCAACCCCGCGTTCAAGATGACGTTTGGGCAGATGTCGGAAGTTTTATTTCTGCTCCTGATGCCGTGGTTCTTCCGTAAGCTCGGTATCAAATGGGTGATGGTCTTGGGGCTGCTTGCATGGACGCTTCGTTATGCGTTGTTTTCCTTTGGTGCCAGTGACGCCGTTTCGGCAATGTTGATCCTTGGCATCCTGTTGCACGGAGCTTGTTATGATTTTGTCTACGTAGCCAGCCAGGTCTACATCGACCAAAAAGCTACTCCGGAAATCCGCGCACAGGCGCAGGGTTTCTTTGTTCTTATCTCCTATGGCGTCGGGCAAGGCCTGGGTACGCTGGCAGCAGGGTGGATTTTCAACAGCATTATGGGAGACGGAAATACGACACTTCAACACTGGCAGTCTTTCTGGGCAATTCCGCTCGTCTTCGCTCTGATCGTCACAGTACTTTTTATTTTCGGGTTTAGCGAAAAACAAGCTGAGAAAAAAGAGGCGATGACAATGGAATAAGATCCGCTGCGATCATCCGTCGAGTAGTTGTTTAAGTGCCTGGTGGACGCTTTGAAAATGAAATTTCGCAATTCCTTCCTCCATTAAGCGCCTTATCTCATCAAGGCAAAGATTACCAATGCTTCCTTCATGCGTGTGTTGAACTGTTATCGAGGGGTTGTAATTTCCCTGCTCAATGTCCAACCCGATCTTTTTATATGCATCGCGAAAAGGCATGCCTGAAAGCACCAGCTTGTTAACTTCTTCAACGCTAAATAAATATTTGTACTTTTCATCTGCGAGGATGTTCTGTTTCACCGAAATATTGGAGAGCATTAAATGCGCCATTTTCAGGCACTCTTTCAGACTGTGAATGGCCGGAAAAAGGATTTCTTTCAGCAGTTGAAGATCGCGATGATACCCGGACGGCAGGTTCGCCGTTGCCAATGCGATCTCGTTGGGTAACGCCACCATTTGGTTGCACCGCGCCCGGATCAATTCAAATACATCCGGATTTTTTTTGTGGGGCATGATGCTTGATCCTGTCGTCAATTCATCGGGAAAACTGATGAATCCAAAATTCTGGTTAAGAAACAAACATGCATCCATCGACAATTTCCCAAGTGTGGCGGCTACGTTGCCCAGAGCACCCGCTACAATACGCTCGCTTTTCCCGCGCCCCATTTGAGCGTACACAACGTTGTAATTGAGATCTTCAAATCCTAACAATTGCGTTGTCATCTTTCGGTTGAGCGGAAAAGAAGAGCCGTAACCGGCTGCCGAACCGAGCGGATTTTTATTTACAATACGATACGCTGCCTCCAGCGTCACAACATCGTCCACGAGACTTTCAGCGTAGGCGCCAAACCACAGACCGAAGGAAGAAGGCATAGCCAGCTGCAAGTGCGTGTAGCCAGGGAGCAGTTCACCTTTAAATTTTTCGCTTTGTAAAATGAGCAGGTCGAATAGATTTTTCACTTCCGTTACAACAGATTCGATCTCATGCCGGAGGTACAGCTTAACGTCCAACAGCACCTGGTCATTTCTGGAACGCCCGCTATGAATCTTTTTTCCAACCTCTCCCCTTTTTTTTGTCAATTCGAGCTCAACCTGTGAATGTATGTCTTCTACACCTTCCTCCAGGACAAATTCGCCGGCAGTGATCTTGTCATAAATGTTCTTTAACTCCGCTGAGAGCACTTCTAACTCATGCGTTGTCAGCAAGCCAATTGATTCCAGCATTCGAATGTGCGCAAGGGATCCCAGCACGTCAAAACGCGCCATGTACATGTCCATCTCCTGATCTCTGCCGATGGTGAATTTTTCTACTTCTTTTAACGATGTCTTATCTTTCTGCCAGAGTTTCATTCGACGGTGGATTTTAGGTTTTGGATTTTACATTGAATGCGATTACGATTTCTTCTGTCGTTTTGACTGCGGCATACTCGCCTTTCAAGTTAGAAAGCGATAGCTCATGCACGTCGGCCGAGTTAAACTTTTTGCCTGAAATACTAACCTTATCAAAACACGCCGTGGCATCCGAAACAACCGTTGTCGCAATTCCCAAGTCGCCGGCATATCGAGCAGTAGCTTCCACGGAATTGTTGGTCACAAAACCGGTCACAACCAGTCCGTCAATTTGTTCTTCCCGGATATACCGGTGCAAATCTGTATTAATAAAAGCACTTGTCGTGGATTTTCGAACAAGTTTTTCTTTTGGTCGCACCCGTACGAATTCCATGAGCTCATTACCGGGCCGGCCAGGGTAAAAAGGCGAATGAGGGGAAACAGATTGATGCTGAACAATAATGACCGGAAGGTTCAACGTTCTCCAATGCTCCAGCAAGATGGAAATATTTTCTTCCGCGCCGGGGTTATTCCTGTTTCCTCCCCAATGCGCTTCTTCTCTGATGCCGTTTTGCGCGTCGATGACGATCAAGGCAGTATTTTTTGACCGATTCATGGCAAAATCACATTATTTAACAATGTGATGTATGTGTCAATTCCCTTTTCAATTTCATGAAGGTAAATAAATTCGTCAGCAGAATGTGAGCGGGCTGAATCGCCCGGTCCGATTTTCACGGAGGGCGCAGGGATCAGGGCTTGATCGGATGTTGTAGGCGACCCGTAGAGACGAAGTCCCATCTTTTTTGCAGATAAGACCAGGGGATGATCCATAGCAATTCCGGAAGGACGGATCCTTAACGAGCGAGGCGTCACGTCGCATGCAACGTGCCCCTTAATAATTGCCAGGGCTTCCTCCAACGAATACTTATCCGTCACTCTTACATCGACCGTAAATTTGCATTCGGCAGGCACCACATTATGCTGACTTCCCGAATTGATTATCGTGACAGTCATTTTCATGTCGCCCAGGGTTTCGGATCGTTCCGGGAACCGGTAGGTTCTGAACCACTCGATATCCGGAAGCGCCGCATAGATCGCATTGACTCCTTCTTCCCGTGCCGCATGCCCGGCCTTTCCCTTCGCCACACAATCCAATACCATCAACCCTTTTTCTGCAGTCGCCATCTCGCACAACGTTGGCTCGCCTACAATAGCAAAATCAATCGGCTTTATCAACTCCCAAATTTGCTCAATGCCTCCTGTGCCCGATACCTCCTCTTCGGCGGTTGCTGCTATGATAATATTGTATCGAAGATCGTTACGCTCATAAAAGTGAAGGAAGGCAGCGATCAATGAAACCAGCGGACCGCCTGCATCATTGCTACCGAGTCCATAAAGCTTACCACCGGCGATTTCCGGTTTGAAGGGATCGCGTGTATAGCCCGGGTTAGGTCGAACGGTATCATGATGCGAATTCAACAGAACCGAGGGCCTACTGGCTGCAAAGTATTTGTTCCGAACAAAAATATTATTTCCGATGCGATGAACGCTGATTCCTTCCTTTTCGAAAAATGACTGTATTATAGCAGCGGTTCCATCTTCCTCTCTGCTAAATGATGGAACTGAAATCAGTGTTGTCAGAAGATCCAGAGCCTTTTGATACAGTAAATTCATGTTGCTTGGGAATTGAGTGCAGAAAACAAAAAGCCCTGTCTTGCTGTAAAGCTCATCTTGTTATCAATGTTCCGGCGGTGTTCATGCCAGTGTTCTTAACCAAATCACCTGCTTCGCCGATCAACACCTCATTTACCCCTGCATCGATCGCTGAAAAAGCATTTTCCAATTTAGGAAGAATGCCGTCTGCGAAGATCTTCTGAGGTAAAAGATCTTGATATAAATTTTTTGTAAGATGACGGATAACGGAATCAAGGTTATTAATATCACGAAGGACTCCTTTTTTTTCAAAGCAGAAGATCAGGCGTACATCAAATTTCCTGCTCAATGCAACGGCCATCACAGAAGCAATTGTATCCGCATTGGTATTCAGCATTTTTCCATCGGCGTGTGTGAGCGGAGCAAAAATAGGAACAACGCCCTCGTTCAATAAAACGGAAAGCAAGGTCTCGTTAATTCCATCTGCGTTTATGTCACCGACAAAACCATAGTCCACATCCTTGACGGGACGTTTTTTCGCTTTGATCACGTTACCATCGGCACCAGTCATACCCAACGCATTACAACCCAGTTGCTGCAATTGAGCGACAACTTGTTTGTTCACCAGACCGCCATACACCATGGTTACCAAATCCAGCGTCTCAGCATCCGTGATCCGGCGACCGTTAATGTAGTTTGATTTTATGCCCAGCCGATCACCAAGGCGACTGGCGATCTTGCCGCCCCCGTGAATCAATATCTTTCGTCCCTTTATTGAGGAAAAGTCTTTAAGGAATGACTCCAAAGCGGTTTCATTATCCAAAACATTCCCACCGATCTTTATAATGAATAACTTCTCCATACTATAGGGAGCGTTGTAATTACTTTGTGTTTTTCAAGAGCTCACTGAGCACAACCTGCGCAGCCCAAACGCGATTAGTCGCCTGTTGCGTTACAATGCTATTCGGCCCGTCGAGAATTTCATCGCTTAACTCCACGTTCCTACGAACGGGAAGGCAATGCATCACCTTCGCGTTATTGGTAAGCTGCAGCTTTTTGTTCGACAACATCCACTTGGGATCGTTGCAATAAATTCTTCCGTAGTCGGTATAGGTGCTCCAGTTCTTGACGTAGACGAAATCTGCATCCTTAAGCGCCTCGTCCTGGTTGTGCATAATCGTTGCGCCCTTCGTGAAAGCATCGTCTAGCTCGTAATCCTCCGGATGCGTAATAGTAAAATCTGCTTGGCCCCAGGCATTGATCCACTCCGAAAAACTATTTGCGACACATTGCGGCAGCGATTTCACATGAGGCGCCCAGGTCAGCACGATCTTAGGTTTTCGTTTTTCCTGAAAGCTCTCTGTAATGGTTATGATATCAGTCAGGCTCTGCAATGGGTGCAAGGTTGCACTTTCAAGGCTAACGACTGGTATACCTGAATACTTGATGAATTGTTTTATATACAATTCGCTGTAGTCATCCTCTTTGTTTTTTAACGAGGGAAATGTCCTGATCCCAAGGATATCAAAATACTTACCCAAAATAGGCGCTGCATCTTTCACGTGCTCAACTGTATTGCCGCTCATGATCGCTTCATCTTCAAATTCGAGCATCCAGCCATCCTGACCAACATTGAAAACAATTGCCTCCATGCCCAGGTTCTGCGCCGCTATTTGCGTACTCAGCCGTGTGCGCATGCTTGGATTCAAAAATAGCAAGCCGATGCGCTTGTTGGCACCCAGCATTCTGTCTTTGAAGGGATTTGATTTGTACTCAATGGCACCCTTCACCAAAGAATCCAAATTGCTGGCGTCCTTTACCGATATAAAATTTCTCATGGCAACTCTACTTTTAATGCGCTGATAAAAGTATCAATTTCTTTTTTGTTCAAAGCCAGAGACGGGAGCAATCTTATGGTATTGGGTTTTGCTTCGCCAACAAAAATACGATGCTTGAAAAGCAAGTTATTTCTCACGTCCTTATTTTCGTCCGGCAGATCGAACCCTATCATCAGTCCACGGCCACGAAGTTTCTGAACTTTTTCGACGCCAATTAATTCCGCCATGGTATACGCGCCCATTTGCGCGGCATTGGCAAGGAGGTTTTCTTTTTCAAGGACCTCTAACACGGCGAGGCATGCGGCACCGGCCAAGTAATTACCCCCGAAAGTTGTTCCCAACATTCCAGACCAAGGTTTGATGTCACCGTGAATCAATACACCGCCGACGGGAAAACCATTACCCATACCTTTTGCCATCGTGATTAGATGTGGTTTCACGCCTGAATATTGATGAGCAAAGAATTTACCCGTCCTTCCATATCCTGACTGAATTTCATCCAGTATTAGCAGTGAACCGTTTTTCTGGCACTCGTTTTCCAGGAACTGCAGGAATGAATCTTCCGGAAGCTGGATCCCACCAACACCCTGAATACCTTCGATGATAACGGCCGCGACATCCTGATCAAAAACCTCCAAAAAGGCTGCTTTATCATTCATCGGTGCGAAAACGACGTCATGATCGGAATTAAATGGAGAAACGATCTTGGGATTATCGGTGATAGCTACCGCTCCCGACGTGCGTCCGTGAAATGCTTTCTTAAATGCGACAACCTTTTTTTTGCCTGTCGCAAATGACGCCACCTTCAGCGCATTTTCATTTGCTTCAGCCCCGGAGTTGCAAAGGAATAACTGA
>DASUTP010000500.1:0-5545 GCA_036374515.1 Chryseolinea sp.
ATACCGGGGCCTGTCCTCAACGATTGGTGGAACAAGCGCGCGAACCTCGTCAAAAAACTTGTGCGTGAATGACGACATCCTCGTATGGAATTTCAAATGATCGATGGCTTGCGCAAGGGCCAAGGTTTGCACAGCCAGCACATCAAAGCTATTATCGATAACTTTTCTGGTCATCAGCGCCGCATTGCATCCCATGCTCACAATGTCCTGATTGTCGTTATTGTTCGAGATGCTGTGCAAGTACATTGGATATGAGAGCGTCTGATTTTCGGCAACGGTCGACGTGGCGGTAAACTGCATTCCCTGCAGTCCAAGATTGAGTCCCAACTTACCCAAATTGATGAACGGCGGAAGCTTTTGATTTAGTTTATCGTTTAGCAGGTAGTTCAGCTGCCGCTCCGACAACATCGACAGTTTAGTCACCACTATTTTCAACTTATCCATGGCCAGCGAAACGTAGTCGCCATGAAAATTTCCGCCGTGATACACCATTTCCTTTTCATGGTCGATAACCGGATTGTCGTTGGCTGAGTTTACCTCATCTTCCAGCACCCGCTGCACCTCGATCAAAGTATCGAAGATCGGTCCCAAAATTTGAGGAACGCAGCGAAGTGAATAATATTCCTGCACTTTATCGGTAAAGACAGCCTCCTCGATCTTCCGGTGGTATAAATGCTCCGGACGTTTCCGGATCAGCTTGCTATCGGCAAGCAATGTCCGAATAACTTCAGCAATTTTCGATTGACCTCTGTGATGTTTGACATGGTTGAGCTCGAAAGAAAAATGATCGTCGAACGACTTCATCAATTCGTTCGTGATAGCAGACAGCATGATGGAACACACCAGCAAGTACCGGGCATGAATAATATTCGCCATTCCAACACCCGTCATCGCCGAAGTTCCATTCATTAAAGCCAGGCCCTCGCGAAGATGAACTTCCAGCGGCTTAATATTTCTCCTCTGGTAGACTTCCTTTGCCGAGCGCCAGGCGCCATCTTCGAAAACTTCACCCTCTCCGATCAGGTTTAACGCCAGGTGCGCCAATTGTACAAGATCACCGCTTGCGCCCACACCGCCTCTTTCGAAAATACAGGCCGATATTTTTTCATTCAGCAGATCGCGAAGTATGGTAACCGTGCTGGGGTGAACCCCGGAAGCAGCTTGCATTAAACTATTTAAGCGCGCCAGCATTGTGGCACGGGATAAATCTTCGCCGATCGGCTGGCCTGCACCAGAGCTATGGCTGCGTATCAGGTTGTATTGAAGTTGACGCTGGTCCTCATCGCTTATTTTATACTGAGCCATTGGTCCAAGGCCAGTATTTATGCCGTAGATGATTTTGTTGTGCGAATAGGTCTTTAAAAACGCGAAGTTTTTTTCCACCTTTTCCAGGGCTCCCGATTCCAATTCTATTTTTTCGCCGGAGTAGAGCACCTTTTCAAAATCGCTGGCCGACAGTCGTTGCTGTCCAACTTTAATCATAAGCAGTAGGAATTAACGGGCTAAAATAAATTCGTCGCAAAAATAACAAATTATTAGTCTCCTGCTGCAAGTTCAGGAACGGCCAAGCTTTTCCAGCAATTTTAACGCTATCGGGTCCAGGACCACGAGCACCCTATCTGTTTAGAAAACATATAAAAGCAAAAGCCTCTGCTGGGGCTTCCATACACGAATTTAGCCACCTGGATTCGCTCAGGCATACGTGAGTTGGATTATTTATCCCGCATACGACATCAGTCCAGGGGTTGGGTTTTCAGCAAAAAAAAAGTTCTAGCGCGAGAACATAGAATGGATGCAGCGCTAGTCTGAGACGAGGACGGCCTGGTCCAAAATAAAGTTTACATGATCGAGATCATCAATATTGAATTTCAGTTTGCCCTTCACCGTAATAAGATCATCAACCTCAAACTTTAGCGATTGCTTTACGAAATTAACTTCAGCAATAGATTCGGGCCCACCGCCGCCGCAAAAGAAACACTGACTCATGGGAAACTTTGAAATAATAATGTAGTTGCCATCTTCCGGCGCAAAAGGAACATAATAACCTTCGACCGTGATCTCCTTTCCCTCCATAGCTTTGAGGTCGGGTGGAAAGTTCGGGTAAAAAATGTATTCGCCTATTTTTTCGTTGAACTTCGATTCAAACTTCGTTTTCGCGAACAGATCCCATGCATTTGGCTTAGCCTGCCCGCTGACAGCAGCACTGGAAATGATCAGGGCAGCCGTTACTATCCAATTTACATCGACATGAACGTTAGTGATTGGTTTTGGTATAATTCGCATATAGATAAGACTTCATTTAGTTTCTTGCCAGCACGCTCGAAATATCAGTGCGGTAAGCTTGCATCGCTGGTATCAACGCGCACAGCAATCCCAACAGCAAAGATCCGCCCAAAATTACCCATTCTTCGGAATAGAAAATAATCCCGGTTATTCCGGCTTTTTGAGCTTGCTCCACCATGGACGATAGCATGATTACTACGACATGGCCCATCAATAACCCTACCATGCATCCCAGCAAAGTTAATAATCCTCCTTCTGCCAAAATAGAAACCAGTAATTTTGACCTTGACGCGCCCATCGACCGCATCACGGCCATATCGTACCTTCTTTCTTTCAATGAGTTATACAGGGCGATGAAAATGCTGAGCGCGGAAATCAGAATAAGCACATAGGCAAACGCCATGATAACGTCCACACCGACACCAAGAATGGAAAAAAGGCGGGCAGTTTCAAACGCGGGCGATGCCGCCTGCAAACTGCTCTCAGCATTTATCAACCGGGGTAGCTGAACGGCGGCCATGGGAGACCGATACTTGATGAGCAAGGCGGTGATCTGTTTAACGGAGTCTCCTGCCGCAACGGACGGAACAAGGGACGAGCGAGCGGTTACACTGTCGCCTTCCGGTGCATCGTGCGCATCCCCAGTTTCATGCATTTCCCAAATACTTTCAACATTTGTCAGGATCAGGTTATCCAAAACGGTATTTGTTTTTTGCAGGATCCCTTTTACGATATATCTGTGCTCGTTGTGAGCGTGTCCCTCCTGGGTAAGCCCGTGTGCGCTGGTAAATTCATCTCCTATCCTCAGTCCGGCCAGCCGGGCAACATTCGATCCTATGTTGACTTCCAGATTATTTTTCCACCACGCGCCTTCAGCAAGCTTCGCCTGATACAGCTCCCGAAACTTGCTGCTTGTTCCTATAATTCTATAAGCGCGATAGCTATCGCCCAATGCCAACGGTATGGCTGTTCTTATTAAACGGTTTTTTGCTATCCTTTCCGCCTCGTTTAGTTTGATATTTCCAGTGGGAAAATCGATATGAAAAATGTTGCATAAAATAAGTTGTAGCGGGCTTCCTTTTGCACCGATCACGAGGTCAATTCCTTTTGAATTGTCTGTTATCTTTTGATCCAGCTGTTTTTTAAAAAGCAGCAAAATGGTGATTACGGCTATGCCGAGGGAAAGCAGGATAACGTTTATTGCAGTATTAAGAGGTCTTGCCTTGAGATAACTCCAGACCAGGATGAAGATGTTCATGCAGCGCGCTGTTAACTGTTTTTTGCTATTTTATGCGACATGATAAGAGTTTCAAGTAATTCAAGTGATTAGTGCTTTAAGACGATTTTCTGTTGGATCCTGTCCTTCACACGTTGGTCGTGGGTGGCAATAACCAGTGTCGACTGATTTTGGTTTGCGACATCAATGAGCAACGAGATCACGTTGTTGCAGTGCCTATCGTCCAGGGCGGACGTTGGTTCATCCGCAAAGATCACGGGAGGTCTACTGATAACGGCCCTCGCGATGGCTACCCGCTGAGCCTGTCCCTGGCTCAGGTGAGAAACGTCGCTCTTCCGCTTGTCAGCAATCCCAAGACCGTGCAACACCTCCTCGATCCTGCCTTCCTGCAATGGCATCGAAGCCAGGTAAGAATGCATCATCAAGTTCTGCTCGACGGTCAGCGCGCTGATCAGGTGATTCCGCTGAAAGATAAAACCGATATTTTGCCCCCTGAACTTGTCCAGCCGGTGTTCACTCAACGTTTCGAGTGCCACATCATTGACTTGAACGGAACCCGAATAATTGCGGAGCAGACCTCCTAACAAATGCAGCAATGTAGTTTTTCCACTCCCGGATTCTCCCAGCAACAAAAAATGGTCTCCCTTTTTTACCATAAAATCGGGAAAGGAAATTGCAGTCCCGGAAAAAAACTTATATGACAAATTTGAAGCTGAAACCATGCGCGCTGTTAAGGCGGCGGAAAAATAGGAAACCATTATCGTTTATCCTTCTTTATTGGGATAGCTTCCGGGAAATTTAATGCTGCCTCAATCGTAATCGATAAAGTGTACCTATGTCGGTTGCATTATTTCCACGGACGGCTTACATTAGGTATCGGTCACCATAATCATTTTATGTACTCATACGAAAAGGTAAGCTCGCAGGAAGCAGTTCAATTAATTGAGCAAGTAGTTGCCGAGGCAAAAAAAATACAAAAACAGGTGGCGATTGCCGTCAATGGCCCGGAAGGCGAATTGATTGCCTTTCTGCGCATGGACGAGGCAAGCCCCGCGGCGTCGGTAATTGCACATAACAAAGCTTACACGGCAGCACGCGACAGGAAAGACACCAGGCTGATGGGTGAATTTATGTTAAACAATAACCGGCCCCCGGATTTCTGGGGAGACAAGGGTATAACGGGCTTCGGTGGCGGTGTTACCATACGCCACGAAAATAAGGTCATCGGAGGGATCGGTGTAAGCGGATTGTCGGAGGAAGAAGATGAACGAATTGCTTATGCGGCGATAAAATTTGTATTTGGATAAGGCAAGTCTCGCGAATTTAGCTTATGAAATGGATAGCCGTTTTGTTTATTTATTCGATTCTCGTCTGCTGCCAGTACGAACCGAAAGTTGAGAAGCAGCCGGCGCGGGCTAATCCCGGCGAGAGGAAAAATGAAAAAAATGTTTCCGAGCGTTTCCTTCGGATCGACGGGTCACAGGACACGCTCCGTCAGTACGAACTAGGCAAAAATCTTTTTGGAAAATTTTTCCAGCAGCGGGCAGAATTTTATATTATCGAAAATCCTAACAAGACCATTTACAATCACCCTGTCAAGTCGATAACATTGTACTTTCTGGATGGGACTTTATCAAAAACAAAGTACGAGCTGGAAGCAGACATCTCTGACGATCTGATTCAAAGCTATGGCGCTTTTACGATCAAAGGGTACGATAGTATTACCAGGATGCTGTTCAGGCAGGAAAAAGTTATCGCCAACGTAAATAACAAAAAGGTGCTCAACAAAAATCTTATCAACTATGAATTAAAATGGGAGATGACTTCGAAATTTATTTACACCAGGGTTGACAGGTCGAAGCCGAAAGCGCGATATGAATATATAGAATCACTGAAAAACTATGACGCTAAATTCAGGGGGATTGAAGGGCGGATTGCCGATTACCAATCGCCGGAACGCGGGCAAAGTAGTAGGCAATAGGTAATAGGTAATCGGTAATCGGTAATCAGTAATCAGTAATCAGT
>DASUTP010000501.1:0-3923 GCA_036374515.1 Chryseolinea sp.
GCTAAACTCCTCCGGAATAAAAATTTCGCCCGGAAGCGTTTCTCGGATCAGGAACTCTCCTCCTCGTATTGCCTTCATGCCTTCAACTGTCTTGCTCATAGCTATATATTCAATGTGGGTATCTTCACGTTTCAAGCATCAGTTTAGTAATTCGTAAATTCCGGCAACGCCCTGTCCGCCACCTACACAAGCTGTCACCATTCCATATTTTTTTCCACTTCGTCGTAATTCATTGAATAACGTTAACGATAAACGCGCACCGGAACTTCCCAGCGGATGACCAATCGCAATGGCTCCGCCATTCACATTTAACTTCGCAGGGTCAATGTCCAATTCCCTTACTACAGCAAGCGATTGTGCCGCAAATGCTTCATTGAGCTCGATACGATCCAGATCATTCAGTTTCATTCCGGCGCGTTGTAAAGCCTTTGGAACAGCAGCTACCGGTCCAATACCCATAATTTTAGGATCCACTCCTGCAACGGCATAGCTAAGCATTCGTGCGATGGGTTTTACATTTAACTGCTTTACTAGTTTTTCAGACATTACTATGGCGAATGCTGCTCCGTCCGTAGTTGGTGATGAGTTGCCGGCAGTGACGGAGCCGCCTTGCGCAAACACCGGCTTGAGCTTTGCCAGGGCGTCCAGATTTGTATCCGGGCGAGGGCCCTCGTCTGTGTCAACAACGAAATCGCGTGTTTTCTTTTTGCCCGACTCGTCAACATAAACTTCCTGCAATTTAATCGGATGAATTTCTTCCTTGAATTTTCCCTCCTGCTGCGCCTTGATGGCTTTCATGTGAGACTCGTAGGCAAACTTGTCCTGATCTTCACGCGAAATTTTATACTGCTTCGCCACGGCCTCTGCGGTCAGGCCCATACTTGTGTAGTACGAAGGATTTTCTTTTGCAATTTTATAATTCAAAGCCGTCTTCCACCCCATCACTGGCACAAGTGACATCGACTCCGTACCACCCGCAATAATACAATCCGCCATGCCCGCCTGAATCTTGGCGGAAGCAAGGTGGATCGCTTCAACTCCCGATCCGCAATAGCGGTTAATAACCATTCCTGCGTTGTCAATGCCCAGCGCGGTAAGCGCAATCATTCTGCCCATCTGCATTCCTTGCTCAGCTTCCTGCACGGCATTGCCGACAATCAGGTCGTCGACCATATTATTTTCCAGGCCTGGTATCGATTTTACCAATGCTTGTATTACCTCCGTTGCAAAATCATCCGGACGGGTGAATCGGAATCCACCCCTCTTTGCCCGAGTGTTCGCTGTACGTTTCGCAGCCACTATATATGCATCCATAGCTAATTCCTTAATGGTTTTCCGCCTGTTAAAATAGACTGAATCCGTTCCAATGTTTTCTTTTCACCCGTAAGAGAGACAAACGCTTCCCGTTCGAGGTCCAAGAGGTATTGCTCACTTACTTCCTGAGGTGAAGTCAGGTCTCCGCCGCACATTACGTTAGCAATCTTTAATGCGATTTTCTGGTCGTGATCGGAAATGTAATTTCCCATTCTCATGCCGTATACCCCGGCCGTAAACAACGCAAGCCCTGCACGTCCCTGAACCCTGATATTTTTAGCTTGCACCGGCATGGTGTAGCCAATGTCAGCCAGTTCCAGCACTGCAGATTTCGCATCCTTCAATTGCCGATCTTTATTGATGGAAATACGATCACCTTTTCTCAGCACGCCCATTTCCCTTGCTTCCTCCGCCGACAGCGCAACCTTGGCAGTTGCTATACTCATAAACGCATTTTGCAGCGCATTCAGTTCAACGTCGCCTTCCTCCAGCGCATCGCTTACCCGCTTGGTAAATTCTTTCGTGCCACCGCCCGCTGGAATTAGTCCAACACCCACTTCAACCAAGCCGATATAAGTTTCCGCCGCAGCCTGGACAAGATCAGCATGCATTGTCATTTCACATCCGCCGCCCAGCGTTCGACCCTGGGGGCAAACAACAACCGGAACCGAAGAATACCGGATGCGCATAACGGAGTTTTGAAACTGCCGGACCATGAAATCGATTTCGTCATACTCCTGTTCGATGGCGTACATGAAGACAAGGCCCAGATTCGCCCCCAATGAAAAGTCAGCGCCCTGATGGCCGATTACCAGCCCTCTGTATTCCTTCTCCGCCAAGTCGACAGCTTTGTTCAAACCCTCCATGACCGGGCTGCCCAATGTGTAGCTCTTACTATGCCAGGCAAAATTTATAACGCCATCCCCAAGGTTTGTGATTTTCGACTCCGAATTTTTCCAGATGACTTTATCACCCAAGTTTTCAAGAATGATAAATTCCTCTTTGCCGGATATGGATTTATAGGATTTCGATGGAATATCATAAAACCTCCGCTCACCGTTTTCTACCTTATAAAATGACTTGCTGCCTGAGTTTACCATTTCATAAACCCATTGATTTGGCTTCTTGCCGGCCGCCTCCATTTGCTTAAGGCTTTTCTCAACGCCCACTGCATCCCAGGTTTCGAAGGGTCCGAGCTCCCACCCGAAGCCTGCGCAAACGGCGTCGTCGATTTTATAAAGTTCGTCCGCTATTTCAGGAATTCGGTTCGATACGTAGGCAAATATCGAATAGAATGAATCTCTGTAAAATTCCCCGGCTTTATCAGTTCCGGCGAGAAGCACGGGAAAGCGTTGTTTTAAATTGTCGATAGCCTTCGTCGTCTCCAGCGTAGCAAATTTTGATTTTGCTTTTGGCTTATATTCAAACGTTGAAAGGTCGAGGGTGAGGATCTCGGTTTCTCCTTTCGAACTTTTGCTTTTTTTGTAGAATCCTTGTCCAGTCTTGTCACCCAGCCATTTCTGTTGCTCCATTTTCAAAATATGCGGGGGAACAACAAATTTCTCCCGGTCTTCGTCGGCGGGCAAGGCCTGGTATAGGTTGGAGGAAACTTTGATCATCGTGTCAAGTCCCACAAGGTCTGTCGTGCGAAAAGTCGCCGACTTGGGACGTCCAATAACAGGGCCGGTTAGTTTGTCGACCTCATCGACATTCAAGTCGAGCTTTTTCATGGAGTCGAGAACCTTCATGATTCCATATACACCGATACGATTAGCGATGAATGCCGGTGTATCCTTGCAGAGCACAGTAGTTTTCCCCAGATACAAATCTCCGTAGTGCATTAAAAATCCTATCGTCTCGGGGTCGGTAAACGGCGTGGGTATTATTTCAAGAAGCCTGAGGTATCGCGGTGGATTAAAAAAATGCGTCCCGCAAAAATTCTTTTTAAAGTCTTCGCTTCGTCCCTCCGTCATCAGGTGGATAGGGATTCCAGACGTATTTGATGTAATGAGCGTACCGAGCTTCCGATGCTTTTCTACCTCTTCATAAACCTTCTTTTTTATTTCAAGATTCTCGACTACAACTTCGATGGTCCAGTCACAGTCTTTAATCCTGGCCATGTCATCTTCGAAGTTGCCAAGGGTAATTCTCGAAATATATTTCTTACTGAAAAGTGGAGCGGGATTTGACTTGATCGACCTTTCAAAGGAGGTTTGTACAATCCGGTTCTTGACGTTTTTCTGGTCCAGAGTAAGGCCTTTGGCTTTTTCATCCTCCGTTAATTCTTTTGGCGCAATGTCCATAAGCAATACCTGGCATCCAATATTGGCAAAATGACACGCAATGGCGGAACCCATTACGCCAGAACCGAGAACAGCTACCTTACGAATTGAACGTTTCATAGATTAAGTACTAAGCGTATTTAATTTTTGCCAGCTTTTACCTTGAACATTGAAGGATCAAACTTCTCATTGGTCGCCAACTGATTGATTTCGTTTATCACTTCAAAAAAGACCTTCAATTTGCTTTCGGAGATTAGTTCGCGAACCCTGTTATTGAACAGCAACACGGAAGCTCTCGATAATTCCTTTTTCTTTTTTCCCAGATCC
>DASUTP010000502.1:0-23043 GCA_036374515.1 Chryseolinea sp.
AGGAGCTCTTTGCTATCAATCCACTGGATAAGTCGTCCAAAATCCTCATGCTTAAAGGGAGTTAATACAATCATCGGTGAAATTGTAGTCATTTGCTTTTCTCAAGTTTTACCTCGTCGGCCTTTTTGTCGATTCTCAGTCCTTGAAACACGGGATGCCTTACGCTCCCATCCTCGGTCATTTCCGTAAACTTGATATTGCAAACCAGCACAGGATCTACCCAGGTAATGTCGGAGGTCTCTTTGATCGGTACATCGAGTGGCGAGGTCTTGCGAATTATTTTTTTAAGTTTCAGGTGAAGTTCCTTCAGGCTTTTATCCGTAAATCCTGTGCCGACGTTTCCAATGGAAACCAGTTTTCCCCGTTTCTTTAGTGCAAGAAGAAGCGAGCCGAATGAACTCCGTGCACCTTTGGGCGCAGTAAATCCAACGATGATCGCTTCCTGGCCCTGAACATTCTTGATCTTCAGCCAGTCCGTTGTCCTTTTTCCGATCAGGTATTTACTGCTCTTTCGCTTAGCGATCATTCCTTCGAGATTCATCTTCTTCATTTCGCGAAAAAGAGATTTCCCCTCGGTATCTACGTGATCACAGAATAGGATAGTATCCGACTTGGGAATAAATTTTTGAAGCAATTGCTTGCGTTCGACGAGTGGCACGTTGGTGAGCGACTTTCCATCAAATGCAAGCAGATCGAAAACATAGAATTGGATAGTATACCTATCATTGCTTCTATAGTTTTGCAGCTTCTGAAAGTTGGGCTTTCCTTTTTCGTCAAAAACGACAATTTCGCCATCCAGAACTGCATTCTTCTTGATGGTTTTCAATGCGTCATAGACCTTGGGATAAGCTTTATCGAATGTCAGTCCATTCCTGGAATAGAGTTTAACTTCGCCCTTGTTTATTTCGGCTATCGCACGGTAGCCATCCCACTTAATTTCGAAGATCCAATCGGGATCGTCAAATGCAGGTCGATCCGTCAACTGTGCCATCATTGGTTGGATAAAGGACGATAGTTTTCGGCTTCCTTCGATCTTTACATATTTCATGGCTGAAAATAATAAAAAGCAACTATTATAAGAATGTAATCTCCGCGTTTGGCCCTGGCTTAACGACCCGGGAACTTGGGATGTGAGGAATCTCGAAACCGAGCATCAAGCGACCGGAATAGGGCAACTTTTTTTTTAACCCAGCCTAATTTAGGGTTAAAAAGCACTCGGCATCATTTTTAATATAGACTATCTTGCCAATCCTCAATACCTTATGTTAAGCAATATCCTGTTAGTTTCCCTGCGTAACCTTTTGAAAAACCGTGGCTACACGATGTTGCATATCCTTGGCCTTACATTGGGAATAACCTGTGCCCTGTTCATCACCTTATACGTTGTGGATGAAACAGGATATGACGATTTTCATTTAAAGAAGGAGAGGATACACAGGATCGTTACCACTATTGTGGAAGACGGTAAGGAATCGCATTATCCCAATACGCAGGTGCCAATGGCCGTAGCGTTGGTATCAAAATACACAGCGATAGAAAAGGCAGTGCGTTTTCTGACTGCAGGCCGCGAACTTTTCGAGAATCCGGAGCGCGGGCTGAAATTTTATGAAGAAAAATTCTTTTTTGCTGATGCTCCGGTTTTCGAGGTATTTACCTTTCCATTGATTAGCGGAGATCCCCGCACCGTGCTCGTTCAGCCCAACGCTGCTGTACTTACACAGACGACTGCTCTGAGGTATTTTGGCACCGTCGATGCTATTGGGAACACCTTTATCAGCAAAGGAAAATCTTATAGTGTAACCGGCATTGTTGCAAACCTGCCTGCAAATTCTTCCATCCAGTTCGATGCCTTACTCTCCTTTGCTACACTGCCTTCCGGCTTCGGCAGTTGGGATAGTTGGTATCCTGACACGTATGTTCTTGTAGCCGACCAACGCGCATCGGATGAGGTTGAACAAGCCCTTGCAGAAATCACTGAAGAGAATGTCACACCACTGTTCAGAAACTATGGTGTCGCCGTCAAGTATCGCCTACAGCCTATCACCGACATTCACCTTAAATCAAACTTTTCGCAGGAGGGTGGTGACGCGTACGAGTATATCTATATTTTTCTCGCCATCGGCGTTTTCGTTATTCTAATTGCTTGCATCAATTACATCAACATGGCGACAGCGCGCGCTGCGCGGCGTGCGAAGGAGATCGGAATCCGCAAAACGATTGGGTCTACAAAGAGACATATCATCGCTCAATTTGTGGCTGAGTCCACCGTCCTGACGTTGATATCACTGCTATTAAGCATAGCCGTAACAACTAGTCTCCTGCCATATTTTAACGATCTCGCGGCAAGGAATATTGAAGTTGCGTTCTTATTTCAACCGGCTATTATCGGATATTGCCTGGGACTTGCGGTTTTTATCGGCCTGGTCGGGGGTAGTTATCCTGCCTTTTATCTTTCACAATTTAATCCTGCATTGGTGCTCAAGGGAAATATTTCACGGGGTGCCTCCAATGCGACACTTCGCAAGATACTCGTGTCTATTCAGTTCGCCATCTCGATAGGCATGTTGATTTGCACGGCGGTGGTCTACGATCAGCTTCATTTCATGCGTGATAAAGACCTCGGTTTTAAGCGTGAGCAGGTTCTTCATCTCGAACTGGCAGACTCTGCAACGATGGCTAGTGAGTTCCTTTTATACCATAATTTGAAGAACAATCCGGCGATCGTCGATGTCGCATCCTCGTCATCGATGCCTGGTAAGGGCATTAACTACACCATTATGAAGGTTGACGGTCCGGAGGGTATGGCCTCGCAAGGTATTTACTATCATGATGCCGGTTATGACTATGTGCAAACTATGGGGTTAAACATTGTTGAAGGCAGGGGCTTTTCCCGCAATCACCACACGGACTCAACGGCCGCCCTGGTGAATGAGGCAATGGTCAAGAGCATGGGTTGGAAGGAGCCCATCGGAAAGCGCCTTGCGCAGGATGATGGCAACGCGGCAACGGTTGATAAAACGTACACGGTGGTCGGCGTCATTAAAGACTATCATCAAAGTTCCTTGCATAGCCCAATCACACCAATGGCCATTTTCTTTAAAGAACCCAACTACTTCCTTAATATCAAGATTAAGCCAGACAACATCAAAGCCACAATTGACTACATTGGCAAGACCTGGGATCGAGTCACCCATGGAAAGCCTTTTTCCTATACATTCCTCGATACGGATTTTCAGATGTTATATCAGGCCGATCAAAAAAGGGGACAAATCTTTTCATTGTTCTCGTTTGTGTGTTTGATCATTTCATGTATTGGACTTTTTGGCTTAGCGGCATATACAACTGAACAGAGGGCTAAAGAAATCGGAATCCGAAAAGTGGCTGGCGCTACTGTTCCCCAAATCATGCGGCTATTCTATGCCGAGTTTCTGAAATTGATTGCAGCAGGGTTGATGATCGCATGTCCCGTGAGTTACTTATTAATGACCAATTGGCTTCAAGTCTTTGCCTACCAAACCGAGTTGAATTTGATAAATTTTGTGGGCGCAGCGTTGATAACCATGCTCATCACCATGGGCTCAATTAGTTTTTACGCAATTCGGGCTGCCATGATTAATCCAGCTAATACGCTAAAAACCGAGTGAAATCTGAAAGGTTCGTGATACTGCCGGGACGAACTTATTTCATTCGCACACCCAACGTAATTTGGATATTCTTGATGGACGAACTGAGATTCTGATCTTGTTCCGAACGGTCGACTATTCCATTTGTCCCTTCGTATCTGAACTCCGTGAAAATATCTAGTTTTTTGCTAATTGATTTTCCAATGCCGAATCCCCCCCAAAAGCCGACTTGAAGAGAGTTTACGTTAAGAGCATCTTTTGTATAAACTGTTTCGATTCTATTGACAATCTTGTAGTTCGTAGTTAATGGAACAGACGAGCTTAAATTGAAGGTAGTGCTCATTCCGGCATTTAAATAAGGTGTAAATCTTTTTTCCGCAAAGGTGTAGCGAAGGCCGAAAGGCACTTTTAGTTGCTCGAGGTCAATAGTCACATAACTGGTCTTTGTGCCATGCGTGGCGGTGTTTGCATAATTTGATTTTGAGTAGAGGGCACCAGTCTGCAATGAAAGCCGCTTCGACACTCCGGGCACGAATACGTCAAGTGAAAGGCCAATGATCAATGTGCTTGAACCCTCGAATCCACCGTCTAGATAATCATATTTTCCATCGGCATTAGAGAACTCTAAATTTGATACGTTTATTCCTGCTGAGACTCCGACACGCAATTTGACAAGAGGTTCGCTTGGTGAATATGTGGCGAAGTCCTTGCCAATACATTTGTTGTACTCTTGAATCAGTTTGATTAGCTGCTTTTCTGTGAGGCTAACATTTTGCACACGCTGTCGCAGGTCGACGCAATCAAACAGGAGCGTACTTAGGACACTAATATGCCGATTCGTGCGGTGCATCATCGCTTTCCCGTTTACATATACTTTTTGGTTTTCATTTGACAGAAGTTGAAGTCCGCCATTATCTTTTTCTACATAGTATTCGTAATCAAATCGGAACAGACTAACAAATCCTCTGACCTTTGCTTCCACAAAGACCCTTTGCTCGTCTTGATTTTCCATTTTTACCACCTTGGATTCAAAAAAAGTATTATTGGCAAAGCCAAATGCCCTAATTTGATCAGGTGCATGGATCACAATTTTTTCATCTTCAGCACTTTTAAAACGACATGCTCTGTGAATTTGGCGTCCTTCGCTATACGCTACAAATCCGAATGTCGTATCGCCTGCGTTGGTTATTACGTAAGCTTGGCGGAAATCATCTTGGGCAATACCTAGTTTTACCAGGCCCAGAAAAGCCACAACTAGCGATAGTTTTTTCATTGTTATTACATTGGCAATTGACCGTGCATAGAACTAAAAAAGTGGTGAAGTTAGCGTTGATTTGAAATTACCCCGCTGGTTTCTATCGGATAACTCGACAACGGCTCTCAGCCAGCAGGATATAGCGTTGTACAGTTAGACATAGTAGCGATCCATTCCAACGATTATGAGAGGGCTTTTGTAATTTTGCAAACAAGATATGGCATTTTCCTACTTAAAAAAAGTAACTAATTGAGTTTCTTTTAGAAGCATTCTGATGATTGCGGCCCTTCAAATATTTCTTATTTCTGTAACGTTTACCCATCAGCAATGCTCAATTCTGTCAATAAGATCTTTTGCAAGGAGAAATGGAGGTTGCAAAATGTAGCCTCTGAATAGCATCCGCCATCACATGGCGTTTAAATGAACGTTGTGAGGGTTTTCTGTGAATTTTAGCCAATGAATGTTGTAGGTACTTACAAATCATACAACCATTAGCCTAAGCAAAGTTTTAAATGTTGGAAAGATATTAAGTATCTTTGATCAAGCTGCGTCAAGACGCCTTGTGGTTAAAATCAAACTACGCACCTGTGCTAAAACACCTTCACACTAAACCGTTCCAATTGCAAGTTTGGTTTGTCGTCATGGCAATAGCCGGGCTTCGAACCTTAAAATCCGTAGTGCAGGACCTCAGCGGACCTGTTATTAACACAAAAGGCCTGGCAATTGACTTATTGATACTCGCGATTTTTTGTGGACTTGCGCTCCTCATTTATTTCAAAAAAATTCCCCGGATCCCCCTTGTTGTAGGGGTAGCGTTACTCATACTGCTCATCTTAAGCTACGTCCAATTCGGCGGGGTAATGGGAATGAGCGAATTCAATCTCATGGGCGTTGGGGTCTTGTTTGCGCTTGCGTACAATAGAAAAGAGCTCGTCATTATTATGAGCCTGTATCTTTTATTGATCATTATTGCTAACCTTGATCTACGTTTCAACGGCTGGTTGACAAGAAGTTTTTTTAAAGATACTTCAACAGGCGTGGATAATTATCTTACCACCACTTTGACGTTGACCCTGATTATCCTCTATTTTAAGAAGGCGCTTGTGGCGGAAAGCAACCGGATTACGCAATTGCGTAAAAAATTAAGTGAACAAATGAAAATGATCGGGAGGCAGAAAAGGGAACTGGAATCGAAAAAGCATTTCCTTCATGAAGTTAACTCGCGTTTGCAGATGGAAATCCAAAGTCATGCGAATGAGATAGGGCGGCAAAACAACGCAATGAAAGACTACATTTGGCTTTCAACAGAATCGTTGCAAATGCCTCTGAAGCAAATTAGTGAAAGTGCGGACAAACTCAGCCACACAAGTGACCTGGAAAAGATCTTGAAGGAACAGGTAATTGAGCTCAACACGATCGTGGAAAGTCTCAAACGAGATCTGATAAAACATCAAAATACAAAATATTGAAATGGATATTGTTCAGCGTTTTGAACGGCGCGTTTTTCACTATGGGATAATACTGGCGGTGGTCGTCAGGCTTATACGGCTGATACATGAGGTGTTGATTGACTCACCATTATCAATCCTTCTGCTCGGCAGTTTCAGCTGGATTTTATTTGTTGCCGTATTTTACCTATATCGCAGGAATTTCCAGGTGGCGTTTTTTATGTTTTTTTTTCAGACGTTGATCAACTCTGTATTGACATGGCACAATGCCGGCGGGTGGAACGGCACCGTTCCTTATGTATTGTTGGTGTTAGTAATGGCCGTTGTAATTACGTCGCACGGATGGCCGCAGGTTGTTATGTTATCCGCTTATGCATTGGTGATTATCCTTTTTGCTTTCACATCAACCCTCGATTCCTTTTCGGTACCAAACGCAAATTATTCTCTTTTCTCGCGCGAGTTTGATTTTCTCATAACGACGTTTCTGATGATTTTGTTAACATTTTATCTTAAGGAAAATTTTTTATCCTACCGGGAATCCATTGAATTAACGAACCAGCGACTTACAAAATCGACGGAAAAGCTAATGAAACAAAATCAAGAGCTGTACCAGCAACAAGTCGAGCTTAATATCCTTCGTAACAATCTTGAACGAGTGATTTCCGGAAAGATCAGCGAGTCGCAGAACCAAGCTGAAATCCTGAAGGAATATTCCTTTATTAATTCCCATCATGTGCGCGCGCCGTTGGCCAGGGTGCTCGGGCTTATCGATCTAATACAAATTGAAAATCATCATGACAAGGTCTCGAACGGCTATATTCAAAAGATTAAGCGCGACGCGGAGGAGCTTGATGTTATTTTAAAGAAAATGACCAATGTCATCAGCTAAACCAAATGTAAGAATCGCAGCTCAGCCTAATTCAACGAGTAATAGAATTTCATTTCTCGCAAGAATATAAAACTCTATCAACTTGAACCACCTCGGTGAACTGTGATATATCGATCGTTGCGTGAACTTTGCCGGCGCAATTGTACAAATCCATGTTCCCCCCGTTATTGCAAAACGGATCATTCATATGAATAAAGAATACCGTCTTTGATCTGTATGTTCCCTGCATCAGGGATACGAGGCAGGTTGAACAATTCTTTTCAATAGAGCTTTTCATGGTCGCAAGCCAGGGAACTTGGATAATCGCGTCATTTGAAGCGCATGCATCAATTCCTGGAGAACACTCTTCACTTGTACAGGCGGTACAAATTATCACAAGGCAAACGAAAATCAAGTTTCTCATGTTCAGGGTGATCTTTTTAAGAGACCCGTTTAATGACCAAAAAGTTGGAACCGAACAAGTAATTACTTCTCCAGTTTTTTTAATTCGGCATCAACGTATTCTTTCGATAACCACTTCCCATTTAACATGACTCCCTCGATCCTTTGCGTTTCCTTGATGTTCGTCAAAGGATTTCCGCCAAGCAAAACAAGGTCAGCTACGGCACCCTCTTTGATGACGCCACTATCTTTCATCTTGAGATAAGTCGCTACGTTGCTGGTTCCAGCTTGCAACGCCTGATATGGTGTAAGCCCCGCTGCCACCATATACTGTAGCTCGCTATGGGTTGAGAACCCTGGCACATTAAACACCTGTGGCGCATCACAACCCAACAGCAGGCCTACACCACCTTCCTGACAAGCCTTGATCAACCGACGACGGATGTTTACCAGTGCTTCAACTTTCGATCGGTCATATTGTGGATTGCTCATGAGATTTTTTTTGCTTTCCACCCACTGGGTGACAGTAGTTTTATTCATGTACTTCGTTGCCGGATCGCTAAGAAATGTTTCTGCCGTAAAGTCGGGGGCGAACCACCTTTCCGCGAGGGCCTGTGTGGGCACTACCCAAATTTTTTGATCTTTCAGTCCTTTCACCAGCCTGGGGATTTGGCTTTCATCGGCACGATCTGCAATATAAAGTGCAAACAAACCTGTTTGTTGTTCCGTCATATTTTCGATCTCTGGCACGAGGCCTTCCACAAAGCCATCCAGATGGTCGATCGAAGAATAGCCTGCCTCGATCGCACGCCATATTCCAACTTTGAAGGAAACGTGTCCAACGAAGGGGATGCCAACTTCCTTTGCCGTTGATACGATGGCTGGAAAGGTTTCCATCGTGAGGCCTGGATGTAATTTCAGAAAGTCATATCCAGCAGCCTTTTGCTCCCTAACCTGCTTTTCCGCCTCGGCGGCTGTTTTAACGCTCGAACCATTGAAGGAAGGTCCCGTGGTAAAGAGGCGAGCGCCGAGGACTTCACCTTTATTAATCATTTCGCGCAGCGCCAGGTGTTTAGGGTGTCCCAGCATCCCGCGAATCGTGGTGATGCCGTTCAGGGCAAAGAGCCGAACCACTTCCTTCATTGATTCGACATCATCATTAGGAGGAACATGAGCGTGCATCTCCGCCAGCCCCGGTATCAGATATTTACCATCGGCGTTAACAACATGAGCGTCCTTGCTATATTTTACTTTTGAGCCCATGGATTTGATCTTATTGTCTTTGATGACGACCGTCTGATCCTTTAAAATACGTTCGTTATCCATTGGAATAACGTCGACCATAAGCAAAACAATTTCCTGAGTCTTTGAATCAACAGGCCCCTGGCCGAAGGCAAGCGAGGAAATAGTAAGCAGGAGGATTGAGATATTGTTTTTCATCATAACTGAAGTTACTAAATCGTATGATTGAAAATAGGAATATTATTTAAAAGACCGTTGATTCCTGCAATCGGGCCATGTTTCCAAAGGTTAGGAATAAAAAAGGAGAGCCAAATTCGACTCTCCTGTTCTCTTACATTCTTATCGCCCGGCTAGGTTCTGGCGTGACCATCGCTTGTCAATATATAAAGCGAAAACGCGCCAATCGCCATCACAATATCCCTGACTGCAACGTCAAAGTACTGCCCCGTTAACAAAAGGTTAAGGGCGATTGCGACGAGCCAAAGAGCCACGACGAGACTTCCAATTCTTGGCTTCACCAGTACCAGTATACCGGCGAGAATTTCAATTACCCCGACAATCATCATGAATGTTTCTGCGGGAATTATGTTTGCTACTACCGGTGCCAGGTACTGACTCCAATCCGTTAGTATGTTCGCGAACTTATCAGCACCTGCTACGATAGGAACAATTCCATAAGTCCAGTGCAGAATGTTTGTTACACGGTCTACTTTGCTGGTTGCCACTTCTGAAGCTGGGCCTGCATAATTTGTTGTTACCGATGCCATACGTTTTCTTTTTAATATTAGATCGCTAGAGATAGTATCCGTTACATTTTGGAAACGAAAGGCGAGAGCAGTACATAAGTGTGTGCAAAAATTATTCCCTGGTGGGAGTTGCCAAGGTGCTTGTTCTCCCGCCAAATACCGGATTTAGCCGGCAATAGGTGAAGCGTTGTGGTCTTATTGTAGAAATAATTTCACAACGCTACAGTGCTTTCGATTAGAATTTAATGTTATAACCCAACTGGAAATATAAAGGCACGTTGGGCTCACTCTTAAAATCTTGTTGGATAACCTTACCCAACTTCATTGTAATGTCAGCCTTTGAAAATGATAGTCCAACTTGGAGACCATAATGAAAATTTCCGCCCGTTGCTGGCTCATACCATCCATCTTTGACCAGTGGAAAGTCTTCTTTAAATAAATCCGAGTGTTTAAAGTTCGTTACGATGGCCTTGTCGAAACCGAATTCCGCGGCGACAAACCACTTGGACTTGTAATACCCAATGATCGCCGATATATCACTTCCAAAGTTTAGTAGTCTGACATAGTCGTTTTCATATCGCCTGAATATTCCATAAACTTTAGCGGTTAAATGAAAATTATTAATCTGATAAACTCTCACCTGCCCACCAATTTTTGTCTTAAAATCATCAAATACTTTTTCGCCAGCAGGTTGGGAATGTTCCAGGCCTAGAACGACCGGAAATTTTGTTTTTAAACGATAGCCATATCCAACCCCATAGCTAAATGCATAGTCGAATCCCAGATTGACATTGAGGACGTGCCGTTGGGAGGAATTCCGATGTGCCCAGTTTAGATTCTGCGATAATCCTTCCCTTTGGAAGAAGATCCCGATAGTTACGATGACGATTATTTTAATGGATTTCATATCCGCTATTTTAGAGAGTTGAGATAATTTAACATTGTTGGGAAAGTGTTCTTCCATCCCCTTGGAAAAGAAAGCATGTCGTGTCCCGCATCGAGGGTTTCAAACAATTGGACATTAGGATATGCCGCGGAAACTTTTTGAGCGTGCGACAATCCATATGCTTCATTATTTTCACTATATATAAACAATACTTTGGTAGTGTATTGACTTAGGTTTGTTGTCCAGTCGGGATTTTCTCTTTCAGCGAAATCCAGATAAGCGTGGGACGTTACAGCGCCACTTCGCCAATGTGGCAACCTTCCCTCATTGCCTGTCGGACTGTCGGCACCCTCGTCTGCCGCTATGCGCAGATCGAACTTATAATCCAGAATTGCGTGATCGTTTTTTCTGCCCGTTAAAATTTGGTCGTGATAAACAGCGTCATTCAAACCTTCACCTAGCAGTCTGAAATCTAATGAGCGGGATAAATAATCTTCTACGTCAGCCCATTTTAAGCCGCCCGGCTCGCCCAGGATGAGACCGCTGATCGGAGCGGCTGGGTATTCATTAATATAGGCACTGGCAAGCATTGCGCCCCAGGAGTGGCCCAGCAAAAATACCGGTTGTGATGGGGAGGTTTGATAGTGTGCAATAACGGCGGCAAGATCATCGTACAGCACTTGCATGGTATAGGACGAGTAGGGGAATCGTTCCGACAGACCTGCGCCCCGCTGGTCGTAGAATACGACCCGGTATCCGTGTAATGCGAACTCCTTACAGTTTAAAAGTGAGCGATAGTCGCCACCTGGACCCCCATGCAACACTACAATGAGTGGGTCGTCGGGATGACCAAAAGCTTCCGAATGCAATTTTGCTCCATTAATATTAATAGATGGCACGCTTGAATCGTCTTCCGCAGTCTTTGGAACCAAATTTCCAGGTTCATGAATGGAGAGTTCCGGCTCGCAACTCGCCAGAAACAGAAGAGCAAGAAAGGCTGTGATAAATAACTTTGAATTTTTCATAAATGATTTTTTTGATTGAGTATTCGTTTCCTAACCGCTAGGGTTCTGCTGGGAAAGGGCCACCTTATAGGGTGGAACTCATTTTTTTGACGCCCTCTTAATAGATTAGGGCAGGCGAGGAAGATGTGCGGAAGTGCGAATTTTTATTCCAATCGAACATTTACCTGGTTTAAGTATTCCATAGGGGATAGGCCAGTGACATTCTTGAAGTTTCTATGGAAGGAGGTCTTTGAATTAAATCCGCTGTTATTGGCCAAGCCCAGCAAGCTGAACCTCTGATTCTCCGGGATTACCACGATCCGCTTGAATTCTTCGATACGTTTTGAATTTATGTAATCGTAGAAACTCTTCTGTTCGTAGGTATTGATGACCTGAGATAAATTGTTGCGGTGAACATTTAAAGTCTGGGCCAGCTCGTCAAGCGTTAGGTCAGGATTTGTATATGGCTTTTTTTCCAGCATCAATTGGCTGAGGGCAACGTGAATACTTTTCGCTGCCTCGGGGTTCAGACTAGACTTTTGATACTTTCTCTTTTGATCCGATCCGGTGGATGGCGGCCCACCAAAGTCCGTGACAACCTCGTTTGGTGACCTCACCGGTAATTGCTGTGTGAATATGCCCACTTGTTTGATGCCGAAATATCCCAACATCATTACGAACAACACAACTGCACTGTAGGTTGCCTGGTCATCCCCAACAATCACCACTAACCAAATAGCAGCGATGCCATAAATTAAATACCTCAACCATCGGAGGTTAACTCTTTCTGCGTAAGAGAATTCATTTTGGATGACGTTCCTATGTCTCGACAACAAAATCAAAGACAAAGCCACATACACTACTCCTGAAACAATAATGACTGCCAGCAAAACTCCCTTTAAAGTTTCATATCCTATCCCATTGTTTTTATACACATGAATTTTGTGTTCCGGGGAGGATGAAATGAATTGAAAGAATATCACGTAGAACAGCAGGAATGGTATAAAGTGAACCAGTTTCGATACACGTGGCGGGCTTTGATTGGTCAGGGCGCCAGTATATAAATACAACAACGGCCCGTGTAACAACGGGAATGGAAGCTCAAGTCCTAACAAGTAGGGATGTGAAGCGTATTTGCCAGTGATAAACAGATAGAACGATGCCAGGTGCATGCCTATTACTACCAGCCAAACGGCTAATATTTTATCGGCGTCAGTCTTTCCTTTTTTTGTAATGAGGATAGCAGCGAGAAACAAAGTTACTGCGATGCCAATTACGTAGAACATACAAAGCGAACTAGACTTTTGTCGTTCCTCTAATATACTCCGATTTAAGCTTGGATGGAGTCGGAAGCATCGGGAAGTTAGTCTGGGCTTTCAAGATTATTTCAAAGTTCGGCTTGTCTAATAGGAGAGCCGTGCACAAAGCCGAAACGTGCGTCAATGTTATAGAAGTTGATCATGGAATCTAACAAACAAAAAAAGCTCCTGACAATTCAGGAGCTTTAGTAATATTCATCAGCAATCTACCTGGGAGGAGTACCGCCGCCCGTAGGAGTGGCAGGACTCGGGGAAATTGTCGGTTGCTGTTGTGTAGGCTGAACCGGCTGATTTAACTGAGGTGTCTGCTGTGTTGGACTGCTGGGATCAACCTGCTGTGTTGGGCTGGTTGGATCGACCTGCGGCTGAGTTTGCAGAGGCGATTCTACAGGCTGTTGCTGTGGATCCGTTTGCAACCGAGGTTCACTCTGTTGGGGAACAGGCTGTATCGCAGGAGAATTCGTAGGATCTTGAGTCCGTGGTGTGCCTTCAATAGGCTGCGGGTTGGCAGGCTGCGTCATTGCAGAATCCTGAACCGGGTTGTTTCTAAAGTCTGTCGCTCCGTTTTCGTTTCGAGTCGAATCGATGTTCTGTGCGAGGGCCATGATGCTCATGAATGCCACTCCACATATCGTCATCATAATTTTTTTCATGGATGTATGTTTTAAGGTGAAAAATTTTAAATACTACACTCATCATGTAAACATTGTGCCAGTCTGCAACGAGTATTTATGGCGGTCAGGCGCAGGGAAAATGCTGAAGCCCTTCTACACTGTAGAATTTATCAACGTTCCCACCAGCGAAGTGACAGTGATTTGTAAAATCCCGTACGGCTTCATCCCACACTTTTTTAGAGGTACTTGCATCTCGCAACCTGTATGACCGAATTCCCCTGCGAGCAAAATTGTGGATAGCTACTACGTTGTTAGTTGTGGAACACAAAAATTCTTTAATTGCGAGGGGCTGTTTATGAGGATTAGCGATAGGAGGGCACAAGAAAATCCGTGTGTCCTTGAAACAGAACGCATGCAAAAGCAAACAATGCTCTATTGAGATTAACATAATCGCGAACTGAAAGTTTTTAACATTTGACCCGCCAATAAACTTGCACCGTTGGCAGATGTTGTGTAGAATACACACTTAATCGTCTTAAGATCAGTTCACGGGTTTTATATCTGTGACCGATGGTTTAGAAACGATTTCGCAATCCGTTGTTGTTTTTACAATTACTTTATTCTAAACTTGTTGGCTAACTGGTAAGACATGTTCATTACGTCCCATAATGCTGATAAAACGGTTGAGGCTTTTAGCGATGATGATGAAGAAGCCTTTCTCAAAATCTACGATGAATACTGGTATAAAGTCTTTTTGATTGCTTACAAACGGTTAGGTAAAAAGGACGTGGCGGAGGAATTAACACAGGATTTATTTTTGAAGCTTTGGGAAAAACGTCACACATTGAAACCACACAATGTGGGAAGCTATTTGTTTGTCGCCATTCGGAATTCTGTCATTGACCACATTCATTCCGGCCTCGTGGCAAACAAATATTTAGAGTTCTATAAAACATTCAGTGAGCTAAATTCTGCTTCAACCCAAAACATCGTTGAATTTGATGATCTCTCCCAGGCGATTGAAAAAGGGTTATCCCAATTGCCGCCGAAAACACAACAAGTATTTAAATTAAGCCGCCTGGAAAGTTGGTCTCTTGACAAGATTGCGAGACACTTACATCTTTCAGAGAAGACCGTTGGGTATCACCTCACTAAATCGTTAAAATTCATGCGCGCTTACCTTCGGGAATATCTGCTCATGGGTATTCTCTTTATCAATTGAGTATATAAATCCCCTGCCTAGCAGATCTTTTGATTTCTGTTGAGGATTTTTTGGGTGTTGACCGTCTTTAGTACAGGCATCCATCTAATGATGCAGATATGACTAAAGAAGAATTTCAAGAGCTGTTGAAGCGATACAGGCAAGGTTCCTGCTCCAGGGAGGAGATCCTGAAAATAAATCAATGGTTTTCTAAGATCCCCGACGAAAATCTCGAGCTGACGCTTGCGGACAAAAATGAAATTGCGCGGCGAATCCGGTCAAACATCACGCAAGGTCTTCCGGTTGCCTCAACAACAAGTGAACGAAACGCTTACGGGTATCTCATGCTTAAAATCGCGGCATCAATTACCTTGCTTATGATTATCGCGTACTTTTTAATTCCAAAGCCGCCTGTGGCTACGGCGCCCGGTGAAATCCAGCTTGCATCAACGTCCAATCGGATTGAACACACAAACACAACGAATAAGATTCTTGAAATTAAGCTCCCGGACTCAAGTTTTGTCGCGCTAAAACCGCAGTCAGAGATCTCATACGAGAAACAATGGAACGACCAAAAACGTGAGGTTCATTTGGTGGGCGAAGCTTTTTTTGAAGTAGTAAGGGACAACAAAAGACCATTTTACGTCTATGGCGGACAAGTTGTGACCAAAGTTTTAGGAACAAGTTTTTCGGTGAAGGCAGCGGTCAATGCCGAGAGCATAGAGGTGGCCGTGCGCACGGGAAAGGTTTCCGTATATGAAGAAGCGCGGCAGCATACTGCTAATGGAACCGAAGGCAGTGGCGTTATCTTAACGCCGAATGAAAAGGTAGAATATTTCGTCAAAGACAATCACTGGGTCACCAGTTTAGTTGAAACGCCAACAGCGCTTCCCAGCGCCAACAAAGCCGTCGAGTTTGTGTTCAATAGTACACCCATCAATGAGATCATAAGAAGTATCGAAGAAACTTATTCGATTGATGTCATTATGGAGAACGACGCTTCTCATTCCTGCACCTTCACCGGTGATGTTTCCATGATGGAGCTGTATGACATTTTAGATGTCATCTGTAAATCGACTGGAACCAATTATGAAATAAAAGGCACCAAGATTTTAATTACCGGCCGGGGATGCGAGTAATCACAAGAATAAATAACCTACTAAACAACTAAACCCAAAACTATGATAAGAGAAATTACTTAAAAATTAAGGTCGGCAACTTTCGTCGCCGACCCATGTACTTGGACATCCTGCCAGATGTCCAATGTGTCTTGTTAATAAATTTCCATTCACAACAAAACTTCATAAGTTATGAAAAAACTGTATCGGCAGCAATGCCTGTATGATGTAATGATTTTTATTATGAAATTCTCAGTTACACCGTTCTTGATAACCCTGTTTTTCAGCTCATTCGCCTTTTCCAATGGATCCACAGCACAAGGAATCCTGGATAAGGAACTGACGCTGCAGATTGAGAATATTCAGTTAAAAAATGCATTGAACAAAATTGAAAAATCGGTAGGTGCCAAATTTGCCTACAGTCCAAACATCGTCCGCGACCTTGAAAAAGTTACACTGAACGCTGAAAAGCAGAAACTGGGCGATGTATTAAAAGATCTCCTTACACCCATGGGTATATCCTTTCAGCTTATCGCAGGCCGGATATCTTTGTTTAAAACGCCTTTGGAGGATGATGGAGAACCGGTTCGGGAAATAGATTATAAATACGCCGATGTAATACCCATCAGTGGAACAGTAACGGATGAGTCGGGATCACCTCTGCCTGGCGTTAACATCCTGATCAAGGGAACCACGAGGGGAACCACCTCAGACGCACAAGGTAAATTTACTATTGAAGCAGACGACGCGACCGCTACTCTTGTATTCAGCTTTATCGGCTACGAACTTCAGGAAGTGGCTATCGACAACCGCACTGAAATCAACGTGACCCTGATGCCAGATATCAAATCCCTTGAGGAAGTTGTCGTCATTGGTTACGGTACGCGAAAGAAGAGTGACCTGACCGGATCGGTGGGAACTGTAAAGGCAGAAGAAATCCTTGAACGCCAGGCGCCTACGATTTCACAATCACTGGCAGGAAGGGTTGCCGGTGTTTCCGTCAATGTTAATTCCGGTCGTCCGGGAGGCCAATCCAACGTTAGGATCCGCGGCTTTAGTTCTATAAGCACATCCAACAATCCGTTGTACGTGGTCGATGGGGTAATTTTACCCGTCGGTACGCAAACAGACGGATCTATGTCCTTAAGCAACGCCATCGACAATATTAACCCTGCCGATATAGCATCAGTAGAAGTCCTGAAAGATGCGTCGTCGACTGCAATTTATGGTGCCCGGGGCGCCAACGGTGTCATTATCATCACAACAAAGAGAGGAAGTACCTCCGGGGGAAAAGTGACCTTCGACATGCAAATGAGCGTCCCGACAATTGGCCCCAACAGAGTTGAAATGTTGAATGCACGCGAATTTCTGGATGTAGAGCAATTGGGCTGGGACAATTTAAAAGTATACGATCCCGCTGGCTGGAATCCAACTGGCGGTCCGAATGGCACAGGTTCCCACTCTTCAGGAAGACAGGATCCTCAGGATGCGCGCGCAGCACTCACAGATATTGGTAACTATTCCCTGTTTGACTCTAACGGAGATCCTCTTTATGATACCGACTGGTTTAAGGAAACTACCCAAAATAAACTTTCGCAAAATTACCAGTTAGGTGTAACCGGCGGCAACAAGGATAACAGCTACGGCGTGTACGTCGGATATCGCGACGACAATGGACTTCTTATGAACTCTTTTCTCGAGCGATACTCAGGACGGTTTGTAATGGACAGCCAAATTAAACCATGGCTGAAAGTCGGAGGTTCCATCAGCTACAATAGCCAACAGGAAAATATCGTAGACTTTGGTACTGGTGGCCTCAACCTTGTAAGGATGATTACCGAGGCCCTTCCAATCCTTCCTGTCCGCTATCCAAACGGCGCTTACTCACACAATAAAAATTATTCACCTTCGATCGAAGGAGGTCAAACACCGGTTGATCAGGCATTAAAAAATACCTATATCCTGAATAGTAAAAACCTTTTGGGGAACATTTATACAAACATCAGGCTTACGGAGGGTCTTGAATTTCGCTCCACGCTTGGTGTGAACATCCTGGATAGCGAACGCCGGCGGTACAACGGTCGTCCCGCTCCCCAAACTCCGACCTATATCAACTCTCCGAATGAAAGAGGAACTGCCAGAGTGCGTGATGATGAAGATACGTTTTGGTCATTCGAAAATTATCTGACATATACCAAAACGCTTAACAGTATTCATTCAATCAATGCTGTACTAGGTACTTCAATGCAGGAAACGAATACCTACTGGACCTACAGCAGTTCACGAAATTTCATCACCGATTTCTTTCAAACCAACAACCTTGGTGGCGCACAGGATTTTGCCGTCGATTCTCCTCCGATAAGTTCAGCCCGCACACGATTTGCTTTCAACTCGTATTTCGGTCGTATCAACTATGTGTTGATGGATAAATACCTGCTGACATTTACCGGCCGCGTTGATGGTTCGTCAAAATTCGGTGAAGCCAACAAATATGCTTTCTTCCCTTCCGCTGCGTTAGCATGGCGCATTTCTGATGAAGAATTCCTTAAGGGCAACAGCGTTATTTCGAATCTGAAACTTCGCACCAGCTATGGCTTGACTGGTAACTCCGAAATTACAACTTATTCAGCGCTTCCAGCATTGCGCGTTTTGACCGGTGTAATTAACAATTCACGCGTTCTTGGCGTTGGAGCAAAGCAAGAGCCTGGAAATACTCAAAGCAGACTTGGAAATCCGGATTTGCAATGGGAAAAAACTGCTCAAACCGACATTGGTCTTGAAATCGGTTTCCTGGATAATCGCATAGCCCTCGAAGCTGACGTTTACTACAGGAAAACAACGGATATGCTATTGGCTGCACCTCTTCCTGTCACATCTGGATATGAAACCATTATCCGAAACGTTGGCAGCATGGAAAATAAAGGTTTTGAGTTAGCACTTACTACAGAGAACGTTACCACGAACAAATTTACCTGGAGCACCACTTTCAATATTTCTGCAAACAGAAACAAAGTTCTGAAGCTCGCCAATCCTGCTCCGATTTTTGGCGTAGGCAATCCCAACTTTACCAACCAGACGGGTGTAATTATGGAAGGCAAGCCTGTCGGTTCGTTCTGGGGGCTCGTGAGATTGGGTACCTGGGGAACGGATGAAGCAGCAGAAGCCCAGAAATTCGGCGTAAATACCTATCGTGGCCAGAATAAGCCTTTGTTGCCCGGCGACGTCAAATACCTTGATGTAAATGGTGATTATGTAATTAACGATGCCGACCGGATGATAATCGGAAATGGAAATCCCGACTTCTTTGGTTCCTTTATCAATAATTTCCGCTACGGATCATTTGACCTGTTGCTGGATATCCAGTACTCGTACGGAAACGATGTGCTTGACATGACCATGCACTCGGGTGAAGACCGCACTGGCCTTGCTAACAGTTACAAGTCCGTTCTGAATGCGTGGACACCGGAAAATCAAAACACATCTATAGCAGCTATCCGGGACTCCAAAGCAGGTTATGTGTCCAACGTCGATACCCATTGGGTGAAGGACGGTTCATTTATTCGCGGACGGAACGTGGTTCTTGGATATACGCTGTCAAGCGGATTGACCGAACGCATCAGACTTAGTAACGCCAGAGTTTATGTTTCGGTGCAAAACTTTTTCCTGGGCACCGACTTCGAGGGAAATGACCCGGAGGTATCTACGTACACCAATCCATTCTCTCAGGGTCAAACATTTTTTGACTATCCCAAGCCGACCGTCTATATGTTTGGCCTAAGCCTCGGACTATAATGGTTTCATCTAAACGATACACAAAATGAAATTCACGATAAATAAAATAAGCAAGTTCATCCTTTGTGGTGCACTCATTATAGGCACCGGTTGCTCTGAATTCTTAGAGGAGGAGGATCCCTCCAACATTGCACCGGCCACCTTTTTCCAGGTCCCTGAAGATGCTGACGCAGCTGTCTACGGGATCTACGAAAACTTTAGATTTTTCTCAGACGGAGCGGGAATTTTTGTTTCCAACTTCCAAATGTTGGATGCACTTAGTGGAACTGCCGATTCTGAAACAAGCCAAAATCAGGATCTTAATACTATCCTGGGGTTTACTTACACCGGCGACAACTTGTTAATCTCACAATGGTGGAGACAACTCTATGAAGGAGTAGGTAACGCAAACCTGGCTATCGAAAAGATACCAACGATACCGCAGATTGAGCCCGCCTATGCCCAAAAATGGGTAGGACATGCGAAATTCCTCCGCGCCTTCCACTATTTCTACCTGGTACGGCTGTGGGGCGATGTTCCTTTGATCACTACACCTATCCTGGACTGGAAAGATCCCAACGTTACGGCTCCACGCTCTTCTGCTGAAAGCATCTATGAACTGATCATTTCAGATCTTCAGGAGGCCGAAGCCGCTGGTTTTCCCATGACAGACCGGACAGGTCTTGCTTCACAGGCTGCTGTAAAATCGCTTTTGGCAAAAGTTTACCTCACCATGGCAGGTCAGCCCCTCAACAAAGGAGCAGAATACTATGCACTGGCTGCCGCTAAGGCTAAAGAAGTTATTGACTACGCGATAGCCAATCCCCTTCAAATTGGACTATTTCCAAGTTACGACGCGCTTCATAATCCAGCAGCTGAAAATACCCTTGAACATCTTTTCATGATTCAGTATGCCGCTGGTATTGCCAATGCGGGCTTCCAGGATAAATATCTTCCCAACAACACAAACATCACCGCTTCAGGCGAAGTGGGAACAACCGTTCCAACGGCAAGTTTCCTGGATTCCTATGAGGCAGGTGACTTAAGAACGCAGGAAAAAGCGTTTTACTTTAAGGAATATTATCTCGGAGGAGGAACGGGCGCGCCCATAACTCTAAATAGATTTTATATCTACAAACATTTTGACGCTGTGGCGAATGGCGGTCCCGGAGGCGCTGGAACTGGCAACTCCGGTCTTAACTATCCACTGATCCGGTATGCCGAGGTGTTGTTGACCTACGCAGAAGCCCAAAATGAAAGCGGTGGTCCGAATGCCGAAGCTCACACAGCCCTTAAGTTGATTCGCGACCGTGCAGGTCTCACCACCCCTGCCTTAGGCGCTTTCAATCAATCAACTTTCAGAGAGGCCGTGTGGAAAGAACGCTGGCATGAATTGAGCTTCGAATGTATCACATGGTTTGATATGATGCGCCTGCGCAAAGTTTATGAGCCAACGTCTGATACTTTTGTGGATTTTGTTGGAGCATCCTTAAATGGAACCACGCTTCAGGAAAAACATCTTCTGTTGCCGCTTCCAGCCGCTGACTTTAGAAATAATCCTAACCTGCAGCCTAATAATCCAGGTTGGTAACAGAATTTTGAAATCAGTTTTTATAAATCCCCGCCCTTAGTTGGCGGGGATTTTTTTTAAAATAATTACCCCCTGAAATGTGATCATTTTTAGCCACGCCGGAGTGTGAAAAAATTTTCAGTTAAATTTTTAACGATCTTTTAACAAATATGCCGAAAACATTGCCCGCTGCCCCGTGTTATATTCAATGTTTTCAAATGTTTAACCCTAAAATTTAACAACCATGAAAAAATTATTGTTGTCACTCATCCTTTGTTCTGCCGCATTGTTTGCATTTGCTCAAGATGCTACTACTCCTGCTCCCGCTCAAGATCAGCAAAATACCGAAATGCAGCCTGTTGCCGCCAGTGAACTCCCTGCAGCAATAACTACTGCACTGCAAAGCCAGGACTATAGTGGATGGACAGTAGGTAATGCCTACAAAAAAGAAAAAGATGGAAAGATGATTTACAAAGTTGAACTTAAAAACGGCGCTGAAACAAAGACGGTAAAGTTCGATGCAGATGGTAACATGATGAAAGGAAAAGACAAAGACAAAGACAAAAGCGTTCAGTAATATTTTAGATAATTCTCAAAAAAAGGCACTTAACGGTGCCTTTTTTATTACTGCAATATGCCTGAAATAACCAAAGGGTCATCCCATCTGGGTATTCGGTACTTGTCATCAAGGGATTATATTGATGCCTTAAGATTGAAAACCTACTAAATAACAATTCTTCCCGTCTGCAGGAGATTACTATGCAGCTGATGCACAGGACTTTCAAAGGATTCACTCGACAACCTCCCACAGGCACTTCCCATCCTCTGGCAACAACCTTGAAATAAAATTGTTTATACAATAGAATCCAAGTGTAAGTATTAACGTTATAGCATATATGAATAAGCCAATGTATAGTACAGGAGACAAAGTCTACTTAACCGAAGAAGACGATTTCAAAGATTATGAGATCATTGAAATCAATGCCGTTGATGACGAAAACCCCAGGACGTCAAACTATTTTACTTATAAAATAAAACCTGTGAAGGGAGATGAAACACTCGTAAAGAGCGAGTTGGAAATTTTTCCAATCACTGCCTGAGCTGCTTTCAAATTCGGTATTAGCTGTTAGCAGGTTGTAGTTTCCTCCTCAACGGCAATTTGAGATGAAGCATGTTATCTATCAAACATAACTGATCCACCATTTTTCCTTGTTCCGGATCTTGAAGTTTTTCCAGTAGACGCAGAGTGGAAATAATACTAGTACCACTGCAATCCAAATCAAATACACTACCCACAATTCAAAACCATAATGGCCATTCAACATGGCGCTTCCTTTTCCGGGTGATCCTATAAAAATCATGGACTTCCATGAAAAGCCTGTAACGATCGCTGCAAAAGTTGCAAACAGGTGTATCAAAAATATGTGGGTGATATAATAAAATAGTGCAACGTTACCAAAATGTTTAGCGGGTCTTAGCGTCTGAAGACTTTTGCCTTCCATTATAGCCAACAGCAGTAAAGAAATTCCTAACGTCACCGACAAGAATAAAAAAGAAGGTGGATATTTTTCCAGATTGAAAAACGAGATGACAGTGTCGTCGATCTCTTTGTATTTAGTCCAGGGACCAGGATCTCCATAAACATTGCTGGTTCTTAAAGTAAAAAAAATGATCAGACAAACAATGCCCGATTGTGACAGCACGGTTTTTCGATTAGCAGAGGAATAGTCAGAATTATAAAAATACCCAAAGCAGTAACCCAGCGCCATTACCCCAACCCATGGTATTATGGGATAAAGCGTACCGAAAGAATAATTATTACCCAAGTCAAAGGACTTTTGAACATGAAGGAACGACCAGACAACATCGGTTAATGTTCCATCCTGAAAAGAAATACCATCCAGTAAATTATGTGCTGCTATCATCACAATGGCAATAAAAAATATCGCTTTACGGGGTAAAAAAATTAGTCCTGA
>DASUTP010000503.1:0-8141 GCA_036374515.1 Chryseolinea sp.
GGCTTTTATACCGTTGCGTTCCCGCGAGGTTGACAACGCGTGAATCACTGAGTTGATCTTGAAGGTGATCCTGAATAAGAAACTGCCCAATGATAGCCACTGTAGCAATCACGCTTAACGCAAAGATGTACCAGACGCCTAGTTTGCTGAAGCGATTAAACGTGAGCTTGCTTTCAGGATTAAAGTCTAAAGTCATTTGGATACGAAGTTACACCCGCCGGCTTATCTCTGCCATGCCGCAGCGGTTTTAATTTCAGCTGATTATGGTGTGAGAGATTTCGGGTGGTGATGGTCAGGCCGTAAAGCCGATGTGAACGTAACCATTTTCCACTCTGACGGGGTAGACTGTAATGTTGCACTCTTCCGCGTTCAGACATTCGCCGGTCTTCAGAGAGAAGGTCTTCTTGTGAAACGGGCATGCGATTTTCGGTTCGCCCAAATGCGACCCTATCATCCCGCGCGATAATACCATCTGCATTTTATGTGGGCAGAGGTTTTGGCAGGCATACCACTCGTTCCGGCGTGAGAAATTAAACACAGCGACTTGCAGGTCCTTATACCTGACGCAGGCGCCGCCATTCTCCGGAAAATCCTGAACACGGGCTGCCTTAAACCAAATTTTAACCTCGTTATGATGAGTTGACGCTGATAAATTGTTCACAAGGTCCATGGGCTGATTTGAATTAATTCCTCCATCCATATTCATGTCAATCATTTTATTTTTTGTTCCAATCGATTGGGATCTTTTGTTCCCGCAATTCAACAAACGAAAGGGTCGAGTCCTGATCTTCATCATTGATGAAGTGCCTGTATTTTTCTCGTAAGGCTGGATTTTCAACGACCTTTTTCCACTCACAATGATAATTGGCAATCAATTCCTTCATTTCCATTTCAAGTTGTTCACCGATGCCTAATGAGTCGTTGACTATTACATCACGCAGGTAATCCAAACCTCCCTCCATTTTGTTCAACCATGTGGCTGTACGTGTGAGCGGGTCAGCTGTCTTGATATAAAACATCAGGAAACGGTCGATCAGCTTTATACAAGTTTCAGTGTCTACGTCGTTGACAAGGAGTTTCGCGTGTTGGGGCCTGGCTCCGCCATTTCCACATACATATAAGTTCCATCCTTTTTCCGTGGCAATTATTCCGAAATCCTTCGACTGTGCCTCTGCGCATTCACGAATGCATCCTGACACGGCGCCTTTCAGTTTATGTGGCGCGCGCAAACCCTTGTAGCGTTCCTCAACAAAAATTGCAAATGAAACGGAGTCCTGAACGCCGTAGCGACACCACGTGGAGCCTACGCAACTTTTTATTGTTCGAAGTGCTTTTCCATAAGCATGCCCGCTTTCAAATCCCTCCTGGATGAGCTCTTCCCATATCTCGGGAAGCTGATCTACACGGGCACCGAACATATCGATGCGTTGTCCCCCGGTGATCTTCGTGTAGAGTCCGTATTTTTGGGCAATCCTTCCGATCGCCATCAATTTCGTTGGTGTAATTTCGCCTCCTGCGATCCGCGGTACTACGGAATAGGTGCCGCCCCGCTGTATGTTCGCCAGGTAACGGTCATTGGTATCCTGAATGGTATCCTGTTCTGCAATCAATTCATTCCAGATGCTGGCGAGCAGGGAGGCTACGGCGGGCTTGCAAATTTCACAGCCATCACCTTTTCCAACCGTATCAAGCAATACGTCATAGGTTTTAACGCCTTTCACTTTGATGATATCATAAAGCTCCTGCCTCGAATACTCAAAGTGCTCGCAGAGTGTTTTTTTGACTTTATGACCTAACGATTCAAGGGTTATTTTCAAAATATCGTTGACCATCGGCGTGCATCCCCCGCAACCCGTGCAGGCTTTTGTTTTCTTTTTAAGATCATCGACCGTGGTTGCGCCGTGTTCCGTTATCTGGCAAATGATGTCTCCTTTAGAAACATTCTCGCATGAGCAGATCTGGGCTGTATCGGGAAGACTTTTTACACCTGCGCCTTCCTGTTCCGCTTTACCTGGTGTACCGATAATGAGAGACTCCGGTTGAGCCGGTAAAGGCATTTTGTTCACGACCATCTGGTGAAATATATTATACTGACTGGCATCGCCGATCAGTATACCACCCAGCAAAAACTTGCCGTCCTCAGAAATGTTAATGCGCTTATATATACCGTTGCGCTTGTCTTGAAAGGCGATGGGAATGCTTCCGGGCGCTTCGCCAAAGGGATCCCCAAAACTTCCGACATCCACGCCTATGAGCTTTAACTTCGTCGACATGTCAAAACCTGTGAATTGTTTCGACGGCTCGCCGGCGATTTGCTTTGCTACGATGTCGGCCATTTCATAGCCGGGGGCCACCAGGCCGTAGATCATACTGTTATGCACCGCTACTTCCCCGATGGCAAATATTGAATTATCATTGGTCCGAAGCTGGTTATCGACCAATACGCCTCCCCTTGGGTGAGTATTTATTCCGTTTGACTTGGCCAGCTCGTCGCGTGGGCGTATGCCTGCCGAGATCACCAGCATTTCAAGCGAAAGAGTGGTTCCATCCGTAAATTCAAGACCCTCCAACTTTCCGTTGCCTGCGATCGTTTTGGTGTTTTTGCTGGTATGTACCGTTATGCCGAGCTGATTCAACTTGTGGGCTAACACGGCTGAAGCTGCGTCATCGATTTGTCGGGGCATCAGTCTTGATGCGAATTCAATCACATGGGTTTCCAGTCCCAGGTCAAGCAATGCCTTTGCCGCTTCCAGTCCCAACAACCCTCCCCCTAGAACGCCGGCCTTTCTTACCTTTTTTCCATAATCAATAATTTGATTGAGATCTTCAATGGTGCGATAAACGAATACACCATGGCGTTCTACCCCTTCAACTGCGGGCACAAAAGCGCTTGATCCGGTAGCCAGGACGAGATAATCATAGTAATCAACCCTGCCGGTGTGGGTCTTTATCATCTTGTTTTCGCGGTCCAGCTCGGTTACGAGCGAACCTGTGAACAATTCCACATTGTTTTCCACATACCAGGAGGCGGGTGCCATTAAAAGATCGTCCGCGGTCGACCCGGAGAAATAGCTGCTCAAATGGACCCGGTCATATGCCGGCCGTGGTTCTTCGCCATACACGACAATCTCATGTTCCGTTGAACGGCTTCGCAGCTTCTCGCAAAACTTGTAGCCAACCATTCCATTTCCCACTACGATAATACGACTCATTGCAAACGATTTAAGTATCTTTTGGACAAATTTTAAGTAATTATACGTAAATTACGTCCGTAAATCAAATTATTATATACGTATAATTACGTAAAATTTTTAATTGTACTTATGAGGCGAGTATTACCTAAAGTCTGGATACTGGGTGCAGGGCCTGGGGATCCTGAATTGATTTCTGTAAAAGGATTAAAGATTATTCGGTCAGCAAACGTGATTTTATATGACGCCCTCGTGTCGGTGGAATTACTGGAATTTGCACCAGCAGGATGTAAAAAAATCTTTGTTGGAAAGAGGAAGGGCCATAAAGAATTCGCGCAGGAGGAAATTAACCGGCTTATGGTGTTTTATGCAATGCGATACGAATGCATTGTCAGACTCAAGGGAGGCGACCCAAATGTTTTCGGCCGGGGACATGAAGAAATGGAATACGTAACACGCAGGGGAATTTCCGTTGAGCTGGTTCCCGGGATCTCCAGTATCTTGGCCGCGCCTGCAGCGGCCGGAATTCCTTTAACGAAGCGAGGGATCAACGAAAGTTTCTGGGTGATAACCGGCACGTTGTCGTCAGGCGAAATGTCAAACGATATTTCGCTTGCGGCGCAATCCAATGCTACCGTTGTAATAGTGATGGGAATGACGCACCTGGATAAAATTGCCCGGCTGGTCCAACAGTTCCGATCGCATGCTGAGCCGATCGCTCTTATTCAGCACGCAACGACAGCGCACCAGAAAATTGTAATTGCAACAGCGGGCGACGTTGTACAGCGTCGTTTGGAATCCAATATTACCTCTCCTGCAGTAATCGTTGTCGGCAAAGTTGTGCATGAGAGTGCAGTGGCAAATGTGCTGGCTACAGTAGAGTCATTGCCGAAGAATGACTAGCTTTATTATGAATTTAATGCCCTCTCATGATTAGTGACCGGTTTGAAAAAGCAATAACCACGTTTGATGCATACAACCTCAACGATCCACACCAGGATGAGTTTGAGGGAAAATTGGTTTCCAAAGAACTGCTGTATGCGCAAAGGATGAGTAAGCGATTGAATGACTTTTATCCCGCAGCGCCGGAGTATTTGAAACTGGCGGCACATTGTCAGCACATCGGGCGTTGGGAGATCCCGCGTGAGTCGTATCCAATGGATAAAAAAGGTTATCTGCAGTGGAGAAACGTTTTAAAGAGTCATCACGCGAAGCTGGCGGAACAAATTCTTGTAAGCTGCAGGTACGACGACGCGACGATCGAAAAAGTAAAATTCCTGCTGCAAAAGAAGGAATTATTCACAAATCCTGATACCAAAGTCCTGGAAGATGTTATTTGCCTCGTTTTTATCGAACATTATCTGGAGGACTTTGCCTCAAAGCATGAGCCACCGAAAGTCGTCGACATTCTGCAAAAGACATTGAAAAAAATGTCGCCGCGCGCCATTGAGGAAGCCGCTAAGATCCCTGTATCAGAGAAGATCAAGGTCTTGATCCACCAAGCCCTTCAATCGCGGAACGTTGTAAAATAGTCTGCTGAAGGTGATTTAGAAAGTTCTCCGTCGAACGATCGAGGATTTCAAAGACTTCCTGAAAATTTTTTTCGCCGCCGTAGTACGGGTCGGGTACTTCTTCGCCCTTATCTATGGAGTCGAACTCGCGCATCAACATTACCTTGTGGGCTTGCGAGGGATCTTTGATGAGCTTCAAAATATTCCGGTAGTTGCTGTGATCCATTGCAAGGATATAATCAAAATCACGAAGATCACTGGATGTGAACTGGCGTCCGCAATGGTCGATCATGACACCGTTTTTCCGGGCATTGGCGATGGTCCTCGAGTCGGGAGAATCGCCGATATGATAGTTAGCTGTTCCGCAGGAATCCACCTCAAAAAAATTTTCAAGGCCTTTTTTCTTCAATTTGTCTTTAAAAATTGCTTCCGCGAGAGGCGAGCGGCAAATGTTGCCCAAGCACACAAACAGGATTTTTATTTTGTCTCTAGGTGTCTGATTCACAATAAGTTAAAAAATTTCGTACCGTAAAAGTACGGCGAAATGGTTACGTAATAAAAGGTTTTTGCATCAATAAGGCGAAGCATCCTTGAATAAAGTTTGCCTTTTGATTGAAAAGCCTACCTCTCTCTTGCTCAGGAGGAGGCTTTTCTCTTTTTACAGATCTTCAATCAAAACGGATTGTTGGCCAGAATACAAAGGAAAGTAGAACGTAAATTCTACCTTCCTTAAGCAAAAAATTATCGGACTGCAACCCCCAGTCCAACGCTCAGCGTATTGTATTCTTGTATCGAATAGTCACCATTCAAATAAATGGGACCAAATTTCAGGCGAACTCCCGCAGTAACTCTCAAACTTTTGTTTTTAAACTCGAGGGATACGGGATCTTTCAGAACAAAATCATTATTTCCGGAAGGATCATCCACTACAACATAAGAGCCTTTAAGGTCTGACGTGGTGTTGATGGTGTTATAACCGATCCCTCCATAAAATGTAACAACTGAAATCTTTTTGGAAATCAAAGCCTGAAAGAGCCAGGCGTTCATGCTGTAGTCCAACAGTTGCGCCCGTGGGTCGTTTTGAGGTTTATTAAATTCGCCTTCCGTGGACGTTGTTCCCTGGATCTTTGTAAATGCAACCAACGCCGATAAATCGAAAGGTAAAGTTTTAAGTCCGGGTATATGCTGTTTTACGTCGTGCAATACACCAAAACCAAGCAGTTTGACCTTTGATGACCCCGTTTCAACTTCAGGCATCCATCTTATTTTCAGGTCTGTGTTCTTTATGATACCAATACCGAGTTGAACGGTCGGTGCTAATACGCCGCTTACTTTTATGTTTTCTTTGAAGTCTAAGCCTTCAGGCCCGCTGAATGTGAAAGCCTGGTCGGGGGTTCCATCCCCGTTTGTATCGACTAAAGATTCGTATGTCGTAGGGTCGCTTGGACCAACCATCGTTGGGGCCTTGCCTGTGCTTGGATCGACTAACGTGGTGTTCTGGAGGCCTAAAGCCGATGGAGTAAAATAGTTTTTTGAGCTGGGCAAAAACACCGCGTTGGCAGATATTCCCACATCAAAACCCAATGAATTGTGTGCTTTTGCTGTATGATACCATCCGCCGTTAAAGCTATAAGAAAGCCCTTCGATCACAGGATTGAGATAGGCACCCATCAGCTTGGAAGCATCATTCTTTCCAGCTTCCAGGAAGTTAACGAGGTCTGATTCGTTTTGGGCAAATGTCCAGCCTGGTGCCGCGAAGAGCACCGCCACAAAAATTCTCTTTAATAAGTAAGATCCCATGGACCTTGAGTTCATTTGCTTGGGCATTTAATGGTTTAAAATAAGGGCTTTTAAAAATCACCGTTTGCGCAAGTTCTGCCAAAATATTACAGAGTTGCTTTAAACGGATATGTATTCAAAATACCCCAAATGATAACGAACGATGACACGGTCTTTATTTCTTTATGCAAAAACAAATGTTGCGAGCCTTCCTTTTGCCATGTTTTCTGCAAAATCGGTGCGAAACAGGCGTATTGGCCGTAGCAATCGTAAGGAGCGGACCTATTCCCGTTTGCAAATTTTTCCTGCTTGAAATACACATCATGCTTTGTACTTTTAGCGCACGATGACCCTACTCTATAATATCGGCATTGCATTTTTACAGCTTGGGTTTCACATTGCTTCGTTATTTTCTGCAAAGGCGAAAGCATCGATCGCCGGAAGAAAAGATCTGATCAGGAAAATTCAGAAAGCGCTTCAAAATCAAAGCGGCCAACGGGTATGGATACATTGTGCTTCATTGGGTGAGTTCGAACAGGGAAGACCTGTCATTGAAGCCTTGAGAAAGGAATTCGGAGCGCTTAAGGTGTTGATTACTTTTTTCTCGCCTTCCGGTTATGAAGTGAGGAAAAATTACAAGGAAGCTGATCACGTTTTCTATCTTCCGTGGGATACTGCCCGGAACGCTTCTGAATTCATAGCGGCAGCTAATCCCACCGTTGCTATTTTTGTAAAATATGAGTTTTGGTATCACTATTCCAGTGAGCTTAAAGCCAGAGGTATTCCCACAATTTCAATTTCTTCGATCTTCCGGCCGGAGCAGGCTTTCTTTAAGCCGCAAGGCGGCTTTTACCGGCGGATCCTGACAAACTTCGACCATTTCTTTGTACAGAATAAGGCTTCACAGCAACTGCTCAAATCCATCGGTATCGATCAGTGCACGGTGGCGGGCGACACAAGATTTGATCGTGTGTATGCGATCGCTCAGGACGGAGGAGAGATCCCCATAGCCAAAGCGTTCAAAGCTGATCAGAAAACTATGGTGGCCGGGAGCTGCTGGCCGGAAGATGTTGAGGCGCTCACACCAATGATCAACGAGGGTAAAACGAAATTTATCCTGGCGCCGCATGAAATTACCGAAACGTTTCTCAAGCAAGTGGAACAAGCGCTGCGAGTGAAATCGATTCGGTATTCCATGGTGGCAGATCAGCGAGTAGAAGATTATCAGGTCTTGATCATAGACAATATTGGTTTGCTTTCCCGGCTTTACCGGTATGGAGAATTTGCCTTCGTGGGTGGGGCCTTCGGCAAGGGTCTGCACAATATTCTCGAGGCAGCATGCTATGGTATCCCTATTTTTTTTGGAAACAAGAGTTATGAGCGTTTCCAGGAAGCCAGGGATCTTATCGAACGTGGAGGAGCCTTTGCGGTCGGCGATCAAAAAGAGTTGAAGGAAAAATTTGAAATGGTCAGTTTGCCGGAGAATTTTCTGCCCGCGTGTGAGATAACACGCGCATATGTAGTGGAAAATCTTGGTGCCACAGAAAAGATTATGGAGTATTGCCGTAAAGTGCTAAGGTGATGCAGGGAATTGTAATGCGTTCGACCGGATCGTTTTATGACGTTCAAGGCATGGATGGTCAAAAATATACGTGCCGCA
>DASUTP010000504.1:0-8021 GCA_036374515.1 Chryseolinea sp.
TATCAAACACTGGGCTTTTTGTAGAAGGCTCGTCGCGGTACCGTACAATTTTATTCACGAGCTTTAGAGGCGATTTGCTTTCAGCATATGTATACGCAAAATAGACATATCGATTTTGTGCAAATTCAGGATGCAACGCGAGGCCTAATAGCCCAGATTCGCCAATTTCCTCCACAACCGAGTCCAACTTTGCCCAAACTTTTACTTCACCGTTCTCGACAACATCTATAACACCCGGACGTTGCGAAAAAAACAGTCTGCCATCCGAAGCAAACGCCATTTCCCACGGTGTATCCAAATGGTCAGCGATCATATCCCCACGAAATCTTGGGTCATCATCGTCGTCATCTCCAAACCACTCCTCACATGACATCAGACTGACGAGCAGTCCGATAGCTATCAATGCCCATCCCCTTGGGACTTTTACTCCACAAACCAGTCCTTTACTTTTCATATCGCTGAATTTTTTAATAGGGGTAACGTTAAAATTATGCCAGAAACAAGCCTTAGCTACGTTCATTGAACGTGCAATTAGGTAGGAACCACGTGACGAAATTATTCCCGACGAATGTTTGCTACAGTAATGCTTTCCACGATTGAAAAAAAAATCTGCAGTGGGAATGAGCTTCCACATTACATTCGATTGCTTCGGCCTTTTTTTCCAGTATAAAATTTGCTTCATGCAGCAGTAAAGAACTTGTGGGGACAAGGCTTATGGCAAATATTGTTATTATCGATGACGACCAAGACGACAGTGACTTGTTGCTGGAAGCGATCCGGCAGGTCGAGCCGCGCACGGATTGTTTTGTAGAAACCAATGTAAGCGCAGTACTGAAAAGGCTGATCAGCAAGGAACTTCCGAAACCGGATGTGATTTTTCTCGACCTCCTCATGCCCGTGGTCAATGGCGTCCAGTGTCTCCGTGAATTGAAACAGGATCCTGAATTACGTACAGTGCCGGTTGTCATCTACACCAGTTCCAGGTCTTATGCGCATCGAGCGGAGACTTCGAAACTGGGAGCAAATTATTTTGTCACGAAGCCGCCTAGCTTTCGTCAGATCTGCAAAGTTGTTTCCGAAATACTGGCGCAAGAAATTAACGAGAACTAACGCGGGGATTCGAAAAGTTTCCGGCGAAGAGACCGAAGGTCAAGGCAAGTTTTCCCTTTAATTTTTAAACCCAGGCGACGCTGAGAATAATTCATTTTAACCACCTTCGTTTGAGTGATTCAATAGCGCATTTCTCAGTCAGTTTCACGCAAAGAGGGCAAAAGTGAAATCACGCTAAGGCCGCGAAGTTCAGGGAAGGATTTAACTGTTTGAGCAAGAATTTTGTGACGAATAGAATCCTTTCGGAGGCAAGGATAACAACTAGGTATCCGCGTCGAAAACTTCTCATCACTTTGCGTTTTTTGCAATTTTCAGCTTTGGAATGCCTTTGCGTCAACCGGTAGGGCTATTGTAAATGGTTTTTAGGCAAGGGTCTAGACCCAAAGCGGGAGGTTGAAAGCTCTTCGTAGCAACGGAGAAGAAACTCCCTCTGCATTGACCTCCCTGTCTTTCCCTCTGCATTAAAAAAAATTTAGCTTAACTAGCCATTTCAGAAACGGTAGACTTCTTCGAAATTTTTAACGCAGAGCTCCTTCCTCAAAACATTGAAATCGCGAAAGGAAAGCCGATGATTTAACACTCGCTTAAGCCCAGTGGAACGTTAGTGGCAAGCCCACCTTCAGCGGTCTCTTTGTATTTGCTATTCATGTCTTTAGAAGTGTCCCACATAGTTTTAACCACGCCATCCAGCGAGATTTTTGCATGGGCAGGATCACTTTGCAACGCCAGTTGCGCAGCCGTTATGGCCTTGATCGCTCCCATTGTATTGCGCTCGATACACGGTATCTGCACTAACCCGGCAATCGGATCGCAGGTTAAGCCCAGGTGATGCTCCATTGCTATTTCAGCTGCCATCAATGCCTGCTGAACAGTACCGCCCAGGCACTCCGTGAGTGCTGCAGCCGCCATTGCCGACGAAACTCCAATCTCGGCCTGACAGCCACCCATTGCGGCGGAAAGCGTAGCTCCTTTCTTGAAAATGCTACCGATTTCAGATGCGGTTAATAAAAAACTGGCGATTTGATCATCCGACCTTCCTTCACAGAAGATGGTATAGTAGTGCAATACTGCCGGAATTACCCCCGAAGCTCCATTGGTGGGAGCGGTAACCACCCGCCCGAAGGAGGCGTTTTCTTCATTCACCGCCAAGGCAAAGCAACTTACCCAGTCGAGGATGTATTGAAATGTATTTCCCCCCTTCTTGATGGAGTCCACCCACTCGCTATGCGACGATGGCGATTTTTTTTTCAACAATTTTTTGCTCAGCTCCGCCGCCCGCCTTTTTACCCTCAAGCCGCCAGGTAGAGTACCGGATCGGTGGCATCCCCGGTATGTTGATTCTTGCATCACTTTCCAAATATCGGTTAACCCCTTTTGTATTTCTGCCGGTGACCGCATGGCCTGTTCATTCTTCATCACCAGCTCATGGATCGCTAAACCCGTTTTCAAACAATGAGCTTGCAGCTCTTCCGCGGTATTTATAGGGAACGGCAATTGTACAGCGTCCGATTTTTGCACACTATTTTCTTTTACGACGAAGCCACCGCCTATTGAATAATATGTTTCTGTTAACGTTTCGCCTGCTGCAAAACGTACTAGAAAACTCAACGCGTTCGGATGGAACGGAAGCGATTCCGTACGATAAAAAATAATATCCTGCGAAGGGTTAAAGGTGACTTGGAACCTGTTGTCCAAGTTAAGTTGGCCAGCAGCGGCGATCTCATCAATGCAGGGCATCACCCGATCAACATCGAACGTCACCGGATCAAATCCAGACAATCCAAGCTGCACTGCAATGTCAGTTCCATGGCCTTTTCCGGTTTTTGCCAGAGATCCGTACAACAATACCTGAATTTTTTCTACCGATGCCAACGAGTTTTTTGTGCGTAAGATCTCCAAAAGGTCCAGCGCTGCCCGCCAAGGACCCAGCGTATGAGAGCTTGATGGCCCTATTCCAATTTTAAAAATATCGAACACAGAAATAGCTTCTTGTGACATAATGCATATTACAAAATTGTTGAATCACCCGTTAAATAAAATTTTGAAAGGTGATTGGACTCAGACGACGCTGATCAGCGGTCCGTCATCCTGTGATTTCAGAAAACCAAATGACTGGCAAAGCCCGGGCGGCAGATGTTGCTGCAAAACGTTTTCAAGTGCCTCGGTGCTGTCCTCAGCAACAGCCACCAGCAAACCGCCACTCGTCTGCGGATCAGCCAGAACCGCCCGCTGATCATTTGAAATGGCACTAACCTTCTGGCCATAACTGCTCCAGTTACGTTGAGTACCTCCTGGAATGCAACCTTGACGGATATAGTCATGAAGCGACGCGATGACCGGTACCTTCACAGTTTCAACTACGGCAGCGAGACCGCTTCCTTCGCACATTTCGATCAGATGCCCCAGCAAACCGAAGCCAGTCACGTCGGTCATGGCTTTTACAAAAGATAACTTTCCGAATAATTCTCCCAGCGCATTCAGCGTAGTCATACTTTTCAAAGCACGCGATGCGTCGTCCGCCAGTAACAATCCTTTTTTTTGAGCCGTGGAAAGCACACCTACTCCTAACGGCTTCGTCAAATACAGGCGACATCCGGCGGTAGCCGTTGAATTCCGTTTCAGGTGGGCGAGATCAACGAGGCCGTTCACCGCCAAACCAAAAACCGGCTCAGGACAATCAATGCTGTGGCCCCCGGCCAGCACAATCCCTGCTTCGCTGCAAACCGCTCTTGCGCCTTCCAGCACACGTTGTGCCACCTCTGGTGGCAGTTTCTCGATAGGCCAACCTAAAATAGCAATGGCCAGCACAGGTTTACCACCCATAGCATATACGTCGCTAATGGCGTTGGCGGAGGCAATCCTGCCAAAGTCATAAGCATCGTCGACGATGGGCATAAAAAAGTCTGTGGTTGACACAAGGGCCGTCCCATTGTCTAAATCCAAAACTGCTGCATCATCACGCTTATCGTTTCCAACTAAAAGACGGACGTCGGTGGGTACGGCGACATCGCTGTGCAATATCTTGTCTAATATCGCTGGACTGATCTTGCAGCCACAGCCCGCGCCATGAGAATATTGCGTTAGCTTATATGCTTTTGTGTCTATCATTGGTTAAATGTTTTGCCCATCTGCTGCACGAAGAATCTCACCAGCATTCCGCAGGTCATCTGTGTCCTGGATCTTCACCTTAAGCACACGGCCCGCGTCGCGGCGGGCCACGCTCGTGCGATAAGTCTTGTCATAGTAGGTCAGCACTTCCCGGATGAAGTCTGCAATCCGATCTTCTCTTATGGCCATAATTGCATTCTTCGCGTGGTCGAGTCCCAAACGCTTCCGGATGCGTTCGGTGCATTCGATAAGAAAATCCTTATCGAGAGAACCATATTCCTTGGTCAGGGCTTCTACCCTTTGTTCATTGCAAACCTGAACATCGATCAGCGACGATGCCACCATCTGATTCCAAAAAGGTCTGGGAATCGTACGTTTGCCAATAGTCGAACTTTCATCCTCCACCCAGATTTTCCGTCGCCTGTCGTGGCTGGCTAATGCTGAAGCAAAGTTATTCTCAAATTGCTCCTGCGTGGGCTGCACAAACTTATTCATGCTTCCAAACGAAGAGCCCCGATGTTGGGCCAGATCTTCCAGATCAATTACCTGCTGACCGAGCGTCCGCAGTGCGTGAATAAGTTTCGTCTTACCCGAGCCGGTCATACCACCAATAACGTGTAGCCAGTATGTTGCGTTGAACTGCTCGAGGACCCATTGTCGGTAAGCTTTATAACCACCTTCCAAACGATACACGTCAAATCCATACAGATCGAGTGCCCACGCCATCGCCTCGCTTCGCATGCCGCCGCGCCAGCAGTGCACGCCAATTCTTTTTTGGGGTGCGGCGTCCAGGGCCTGCCTGATAAATCCGGACCACTTTGGTCCGGTGATGTCGAACCCCAACAGGATCGCTGCCTCTTTTCCATGTTCTTTGTAGGTAATTCCAATGGACGCGCGCTCTTCATTGCTGAACAGGGGAAGATTAAATGCTCCTGGAATGTGACCGTCGGCAAACTCGGCAGGCGTGCGTACGTCGGCCAGCGGAAGCGGCTCCCTCAGACCCATAAGGTTGCTTATGGTAATTGGATGCATCATATTACACTAACTCCTCCTTTTCGTAAATCCTTTTCAAAATTTTAGTCTCATAACATTTTCTGTCAGAGGTAATACGCAGCACGGTCCAGGCGAATCCTAAATTTTGACAATTCTATTTCCCATCGAAATCTTTCAATAACACTTCAAAAACCGAACCTTGGCCGTACTGTGAGCTAACCGAAAGGTCCCCTTGAATTTTCAGTGCAGACTCCCGTGCAATGTAAAGCCCTAGCCCCGAGCCTTCCGATCGTTCATGACCGCGGTAAAACATATTGAACACCTTGTCCAATTGCTCGGGTTTAATTCCTACCCCGTTGTCTTCAACCGCTATTGCAACGAGATCGCCATTCCTTCGCGAAGAAATTTTTATATACGGTTGATGCTCCTCGCCGGCTTTTTGGAAACTTATAGCATTCGTTATCAGATTGTTCAGGATCACTTTCAACCTTGCTTTATCCTGAAAAATTTCTGGGGCTGAAAGGTCGAATATAATTTGAATGTTCTTGGCCGTATCGAATCGGAGATCTTCCAGGATCCGGACACAAAGATCTTTCAGGATGATCTTTTCTATGGTTACATTAGTGCGTTTGTTTCTGGAATAGTCAATGATCTCGGCAATAAAATTCTCCAGCTTTTGAACACTTTGTTCTATCATTCTTAGATACCTTTTGCTCTCAGCTTGCTCGCTGTCGAGTCTGCTTAAGTTGACAAGGCCCATGATAGATTTAAGGGGCGCGCTAAGATCATGTGAGACGCTATAGATAAATCGGTCGAGTTCCTCATTGATATGCTTGAGTTCATTATTTTGCATTAACAGTCTCAGTTCTGCGTTCTTAACATCGCTGATAACGCGACCGGTAATGGCGGCAAAAACGAAAAGGAAATTGGCTCCTAAAAAGATATTGCTGACGTCATTGAAATCACCGACATCATTCTTGCCGATGGTCACGAAAAATCTTGGAAGGACATATGTGATGAGTAAAATGTACAGGTTCGTAAGAATGGCCGGACCAAAACCATAACGAATTGCCACGAAGAGAGAGAAGAATCCGTAGACGTACCAATACTCAATAAACTCGACGAGAAAGGACAAAAATAACAGACCCGCGAAGATTGCGGATATTTCAATGATACGTTGTCGTTGAGGGCCAGGAGGGAAAGGTATTTCTGCATGCGCTTCATACAGCCAACCTTTTCTTTGCACAAAAGGTGTAAGGTAGTGCAACGCCGGAAGCGTGATGCAGAGCGACGCCGTGATTTCACTTAATAAATTACTTTTAACATAAATCCAGAATGTATGCGCTGACTCGCTTCCCGTTAGGACCAAAAGCCATTGGAGCAAAAATGTTTCAACTACTGCGGGTATCATCACACCTCCGGCCAGGAATACAGTTGTGTTATAAGTATCGGGGAGCCAATATTTCCCCCTGTAGGCAACTCTGAAAAGAAACCAGGAAAGAAATGCGAAAAGTGTTTCGGGAATTGCGAATAAAAACCAAAGACTCCATTGCTCAATGGGATTTCCCCATAAATAAGAAGTACACACCGCATTTAAATAAACAACAGGCAATACATATCGCGGGCCAAGCCAGTGAATAAGAATGATCGACAATGCAGTTGGTAAATAATAATCTGCGACTGCCAGGTCATGGCGGGTGAGCAATGAGATATGACTACCTGCATGTACGATAAGAAATACGCACAGATAGGTGAAAAATACGCGTCCTGACGATTTAGCTTTTAGCTTCCCTTCAATCATGTAAATCACGGAATTGACGAGACCTCATCAATCTCAATCCTTGCTCTAATATAAATGAAATGTCGATTATTGAACGGCCCCGATGTCATATCAACTTTTTAAGGTATTGTCTGTTATAGTTATTCGATGGCAGAGCAGCATAAAAATACCGGGTGGTACGTTGTAGCAATTTTGGCCTTTGTTTGCATGTTGACTGTTAATGCAATGGCAAATATTCTCCCGCTTAACGGATTAAATACCGGTGATGTCGCCAATCGCTACCTGAATCTTTTTTTACCTGCGGCCCTTACGTTTTCTATCTGGTCGGTTATCTATGGTCTTCTTATCGTTTTCTTTATCTTAGGATGGCGGTGGAGGCACCACGGATTCATTGCCAAGATAATCCCCTACGTTGCATTGAGCTGTGTGCTCAATTTAAGCTGGATCATCGTTTGGCATTACCTCTTCCCTGGCCTCTCTGTGCTAATCATGCTGGGTTTGCTCGTGACGCTTGCCATCATTTTTAAGATTGTACAACAGGAAAGGAGTAGTGACCTCAAAATCAAAGGCTGGCTTAGCTTATCCTTCACAATTTATTTTGCCTGGATTTGTGTTGCCACGATCGCTAACATCGCAGCTTTTCTTGTTTCCATAGACTGGCGCGGTGATGTGTTCTCCGAGCAAGTATGGACTTTGATCATGATGTCAATCGCTGCAGTGCTTGCGCTGAAGATCACTTCAAAATTTCATACTACATCATTTTCGCTTGTTGTTATCTGGGCATTGCTTGGAATTTTCATTCGATGGTTTGAAAGTAGCAATCATCTCGTTGTCTATGGCTCCGTTATTCTTGTGATTTTGTTGACCATCCACGTAATCTATATCAATCATAAGCATCCCTCTGTGATATAAGGGAAAGGTCAAATCTCAATTTTTACGCAATTTGTTTTTGGGAGGGTCGGCGGCCGTGACATCAATTCCAAAATTCAAATACTCGTTAAAAAATGGCAGCAGGTCGTTCAGCACTCTG
>DASUTP010000505.1:0-8039 GCA_036374515.1 Chryseolinea sp.
CATAAACGTCTGTGGGGTAGATGGCGTAGGCATACGGCATAACGGCACCTCTGATGCTTAGGATATCGTTATAAGAAGCTTGCCTCACAATACGTGTCGTGAAATCTTCGTCTAGGAGATCAACGCGCAGATTATATTTTCCCGGTAGCCGGTGATCGACCGAGATCACCTGCATCATGCACGCACCGTTGTAGTGCGGTGTCAGGCGATACTGCGTTTTTTTACATATCCCGGACATTTATCGCATGTAAAGTCTGACCTGATAACTCAAATTTGTTTAGAAAAATGGGCAAAACTTTCCACATTTTTTGGAACGGTTTACGCTGAGGGTGCTGGCAAAGGCATTAAGCCAACACAATCCTATTGTTGCACAATGTATTGTCTAACGCGAATTAGCAGTTTAAGGAACTTAATATTATAATATCTTCATGTTGTTGCGCTCACTTTTGTTCAACGTATAGGATATATCATGAGTCTCGGAGGACCGTATGGCCAAGCCCACAACTAGATCGTTACTGGATCTTCTTACTTTCATATTCTTATTGTTCCCTATTTTGCCCCTCTTGGGTCAGAATTGTCAGTTGGATTTTCCTGGAACTTCGAACCTTACATTCAGTGGTGCCTGTGGCGGTCCCTCAGTGGGAAATCTGGATTTAGGTGATAATATTAATATGAGTGACGGCGACACCTTTACTTTTGACACACCCATTGTCAATATAAGCGGAAACCTGCACATCGATATCGATGGGAATGGGAGAATAATAATTCCGGCGGGTGTAACCGTAAATGTGGGCGGTGATGTTCTGATACATAACAAGAATGGCCAATGCACCGCAGCCAATCCCTGTGTATTCGAGATCGTGGTAAATGGTACTGCAAATTTTACGGATGATGTTGAGAACGATGCATTTACTTGGGTATGGTCTGGAGCGGGTACAGTTGTCGTTGGAGACAAATTCAGAAACACTAATCAAGGGTGCATGGATTGCGGACCAGGCGGATGCCCCAACATTCAGGTTGATCCTTCCGACTGCAGGGACGACGGATCGGATTGCGCAGGGAATTTTTGCACACAAATAATTTCGTGCAATTCAGACACAACTCCACCGGTCATAACCGCGTGTCCATCGAACCAGATCGTAAACATGACCGGCACTGGCTGTAGCGAGCCCGTTAGCTGGCCATCGCCGACTGCTTCCGATAATTGTGCTTTGGCATCGTTTAGCCCTAATTACCCGTCCGGTACGGTATTTCCGAAAGGTCTCACGGTTGTGACCTATACGGCCACGGATGCAGCTGGCAACCTCTTTGCATGTTCGTTTAATATAACTGTTGTAGATAATATGCTTCCCGTGATCTCGGGATGTCCTTCAAATATTACCGTTGATGCTAACGGATCGTGTCAAGCCGTGGGCAATTGGACTCCCCCTACCTTTACCGACAATTGTACACAAGGAACACTGAGCACGACCAAAGCCCCGGGAAGCACCTTCAGTAAAGGGACTACCCCAGTTGTGTATACCGCATCCGATGCAGCTGGAAACGTAGCCACTTGTTCGTTTAATGTGATTGTGGTAGACAGGGCTGGCCCCATATTTCAGAACTGCCCAGGGAACTTGGCCGTAACTGCAAATTCGGAATGCAGGGCCACGGTCAACTGGGAATCTCCTGTTGCAATCGACAATTGCGGCCCGGCGACAGTTGAAGGTTCACATAGCCCTAATCAAAGCTTTCCACTGGGTAAAACTGAAGTGGTTTATACTGCTTCTGACAATAATGGAAATGTCTCGACCTGCGTGTTTAGCGTGACCGTGGCAAATGAATCTCCGCCCCTAATTTTGAATTGCCCAAATGATATAAGTGTTAAAGGAAATGAAATGCATGTTGCAGTAGCGGATTGGACGGCGCCCACTGCCTCGGCTTCATGCGGCGATGTAACATTGACCAGTTCACATCAGCCTGGCGATTCTTTTCCAGTTGGCATCACAACTGTTGAATACAAGGCGTTGGAAGCTGGAGGAAATGAAGCGAAATGCCTTTTCAATGTTATCGTTTCTGAAATGGAAATCGATATTGGCATCAGTAAAGTTGTAACGCCCGATGGCAATGGAATGCATGATAAATGGATTTTAACCAACATCGAAAAATTTCCTGACAATAAAGTTGTAGTTGTGGATCGATGGGGTGGGACGGTCTTTGCCGGCACGCGGTACAACAATGAGAGTATGGTGTGGACTGGAACAAATCGCAAGGGCGAGCTTGTGCCAACCGGTACTTATTTTTATAGTGTCTTTGTCACCTTTGGCTCAGTCACCACTGAGAAGACGGGGTTTGTAGAATTGGTTCGTTAACAAAACGACTGACCAAAGTTAGTAGAACGAGAATATTAGGAAATCGAACGCCCCTTCGCCAAGCCATGGCTTGCGTGCGAATTCGTTCGGAAAGTATAGTTTCGCCGTTGACCTCGATATGCATAATCCTTGCGTGAGACTTCTTCCGGTTATTTCTTTAATGCAGCAGGAGGACGTCGCCTCCGTCTAATAATTTTTAACAGTTAGTTTGATCGCCTTTCTCGCCAAATGAACGATATCGCCGATTCCTTTTTGGCAATTCCATCATGACAACTATTGGTGAAACAATGCTAAATGTTGTGAAGCGGACGACAACTTTTCGAAAGTGCGGAAGATTTGGCACTCGCTGGCTACCAGCAAAAGATGAGCAACACCATGAAAGAGCGTGGCATGAAGACCATGGTACAGGAAAATGTAACGCGCAGTCTTGATATATGAAATGCCGAAGATTCCTTCCAATTGTTTTATTATGAAGACTTGGTCTTTTATCTTATAATTGTAAAAGAAACACTTATTCTGAGAATGAGACCCTACTGGAGTTACCCTATAATTGTTGGTCTTGCCATATTCTGCTGCGGCCTGTCCTTCTCGCAGCAGCAAGCTGATATGGTCGCAAAAGACGGTATCGCTGCCACCGGCCAAAGTACAACATGGCGGCTATGGTACGATGCGCCATCCGGAGAGACCTGGGAGAACGCCTTACCCATAGGAAATGGGCGACTTGGAGCAATGGTATACGGTAACGTTGAAAAAGAAATTATTCAACTAAATGAGCATACCGTTTGGAGTGGCAGCCCTAACCGAAACGATAATCCGGCATCTCTCGCCGCGTTGCCGGAGATCCGGCAGCTGATTTTTCAGGGAAAGCAAAAGGAAGCTGAGCAGCTTGCGAATCAGGTGATTATTTCGAAGACATCCCACGGCCAAATGTTTCAGCCGGTGGGAAATTTGGAGATTGCCTTTAGCGGTCATCAGTCTTTTACCAACTACTTCCGAGAGCTCGATATAGAAAGAGCTGTCGCAAAAACTTCGTATCAGGTGGGCGACGTGATGTACACGCGCCAAATGCTGGCTTCGCTTGCGGACCGCGTGATTGTTATAAATCTAACCGCCAGCAAACCAAATAGTCTGACATTTACGCTGAACCTGGTGTCACCTCACCTCAAGGCTATGGTCCAAACTGCAGAACAAAGAGACCTTACGATAGGCGGTGTGACATCCGATCATGAAGGTGTTGCAGGAAAGATCCGGTTCAAGGGAATTGTTCGCGTGAAAGGTGATGGCGGAGAAATGTCATCGACCGATTCAACACTCATGATCAAAAATGCGAATACGGCAACGATATATGTTTCAATTGCCACAAACTTTAACCGTTATGACGACATCAGCGGTGATGAAAATAAACGAGCATCAGAATATCTGGATAAGGCATTTGCGAAACCATTTTCCGAAATATTGAATGCACATGTAAACGAATACCAGAAATATTTTAACCGGGTAAAGTTGAACCTCGGCACCACTGACGCTGTAAAGCTTACAACGGATGTCCGTCTCAAGAATTTTAAAAAAGATAATGACCCCCAGTTTGCAGCGCTTTACTTTCAGTTTGGTCGCTACCTTTTAATTTCTTCGTCACAGCCGGGCGGTCAGCCGGCCAATCTTCAGGGCATATGGAATAATAAAATGAAGCCTCCCTGGGATAGTAAGTACACTATCAATATCAACGCGGAGATGAATTATTGGCCGGCAGAAAGGACTAATCTTTCCGAATTACACGAGCCGTTTTTACGAATGGTCAAGGAACTTTCCGAAACAGGAAAAGAAACAGCGAAGGTGATGTACGGGGCTCGCGGCTGGATGGCGCATCATAATACTGACATATGGCGCGCAACGGGCGCAATTGACGGCGCGTTCTGGGGAGCATGGATCGCAGGTGGAGGTTGGACGAGCCAGCATTTGTGGGAACACTACCTGTACAATGGGGATAAGCGTTACCTGGCGTCGGTGTATCCTGTATTGAAAGGAGCAGCGACGTTTTTTGCCGATTTTCTTATAGAACATCCAACTACGCACTGGCTCATCGTTAATCCGGACATGTCACCCGAGAATGCGCCCAAAGCGCATCAGGGCTCTTCGCTTGATGCCGGCACCACCATGACCAATCAAATCGTATTTGATGTGTTTAGTACAGCAATTCGGGCTGCGGAGATCCTGAATAAAGATGCTTCATTTGTTGACACACTAAGACAATTTCGTAGCAGACTACCACCGATGCACATCGGGCGGCATGGCCAATTGCAGGAATGGCTCGATGACATCGATGATCCAAACGATGATCACAGGCATGTCTCGCATTTGTATGGTTTGTTTCCGTCAAATCAAATTTCGCCCTATAGAACGCCTGACCTTTACAGTGCGGCAAAAAACACTTTGAACCAACGTGGTGATGTCTCTACCGGTTGGAGTATGGGCTGGAAGGTAAATTGGTGGGCAAGGATGCTGGATGGCAATCATGCCTACAAGTTGATACAGGATCAACTTACCCCCGTCGGCACCAATGAGGGGGGAGGTGGCACCTACAACAATCTTTTTGATGCTCATCCGCCTTTTCAGATCGATGGTAATTTTGGTTGCACATCGGGCATCGCCGAAATGTTAATGCAAAGTGCAGATGATGCAATCCACATTCTGCCGGCGTTGCCGGACGTCTGGCCCGACGGAAGTGTGACTGGGCTTCGCGCCAAAGGGGGCTTCGAGATCGTGGAACTGCAATGGAAGGACTCGAAAGTGGTTCGCGTAGTTATTAAGTCGAACATGGGTGGCAATTTGAGATTGCGTGTGCCTAACACGTTGCGATTAGCAAAGGGAAGTGGGCTAAAAGAAACGGCAGGTGTCAACCCAAATCCATTTTTTAAACTGGAAAACGTTCAGCCGGTAGTGGTCTCAAAAGAGGTAAAAGTGGTTTTACCAGAGTTCAGGAAGACGCTCGTGTATGACCTGCCCACTAAGGCGGGAAAGAATTATGAACTCATTTTAAAGTAACGGAATCCCATCCTTAGGAAAGATAGCAACGGTATTGAATCATTCACCCATGGGAATTCTGAACATGAGCGAAACGAAATTTGATTCTGCAAATTCACGATGAAAAGGAACGCCACCATTGTCGACATCGCGGCACATTTGGGCATTACCCCATCGGCAGTGTCGAAGGCGTTTAGCGATCATCCGCGAATCAGCGCCGAAACAAAGGCAAAGGTCGTGCAGGCCGCAATTCAACTGGGATATGTCCCCAACGGAATGGCCACGGGTCTTAGAAAAGGAAGGAGCGGACTTATCGGTGTAGTTGTGCCGGGAATTAATTACAGTTTCTTTTCCACAGCAATTAAGGGCATAGAAGAACAGGTAACGGTGCGTGGTTATAACGTTCTCATCGTTCAGTCGCGTGATTCCTTTGAGGTGGAAAAAAATCAATTGCAAAATCTTCTGCGCGCGCAGGTTGAGGGAATAATAGCATCCATCGCCATCAATACAAAGAACTATACCGCATTCAAAGAGGTGGCCGGACGAGTTCCCTTGGTTTTGTTTGACCGGACATTCGCGCGATCCGGCCTGAGCGAAGTTACAATCGATGACTTTCAGGCCGCCGTTGTCGCCGTCGAACACTTGATCTCAATGGGATATAAGCGAATAGCGCACATTGCCGGTCTCTCGCACATGCGACCATTTTCAAAACGAATTGAAGGATATAAATATGCCTTGAATAAGCACGGCATCCCTGGACAACAGGAATATATCATTGAATGCGCGCCGAACAGCAATGAAGGTGAATTTGCAACGGAACAGCTGCTCAATCTTAATCAGCCCCCTGATGCAATTTTTGCAGCTAGTGATTACCTGGCATATGGGGCTTTGCAGATTGCACTTAAGAACGGGTATAGGGTTCCGGACGATCTTGGCCTGGTAGGGTTCAGTAACGAGGAATTTTCTGGTCAGATTACACCATCTATTAGCACCATCGAGCAATACAGTGAACGCCTGGGGTCTACGGCAGCAAATCTTTTAATTGATCAATTGACTTTTGAAAAAAAAGGTAAAAAGTATCCGGCGCATAAGATCGTAATCACACCAAAGTTGATTATCAGGCAATCGTCCCTTAGAATATGATAGGCGCCCCGCGGAACTCCACAGCCTGGCATAAGTACAAATTTCTAGCGCTCGATGAGTCTCCCCTAAAGGCGAGACTAAAGAGAGGTTCCAAAAGGATTTGGAACGCATTAAAATGCTATTTTTTTACAAAGCTTTTTTGATAAGTGTATTCTTTACACTATTTTGGTCAAACGTTTGAACAAACGTTAAAAATGCCAGTTTTTTGGCCCTGTCAGCCCAATGCAGACATGGCCAATGAAACACGTTAAAAGCACAGAAAAAAATAAACGAACAGCCAGAGAAGAAAGTGTCAATGACAGCATTAAATATCTCGTTAAAAAACATTACCCGCGGGGCCAGTGAACCGCTGGCGCGTGCGACTGATTGCAGAGAAGAATTAGTTTCGCGTGTATATGCAGGTCAGGTACGTCATCTGTTTAATTACGGAATGAATGCCTGCGGCGACGAGAGATTAGTGAAGACTTGCATCTCTGATGTGTTTCTGCTGATTGCGGAACGACCGAAAGCATTGGGAGCCGGCAAATTTGCTGAAGCTAACATCCTGAAAATGTTTCGCAGGCACCTGATCCGGATGATCGCCTTCGCGGGAGAAGACACAATTTCCGACGTCAGCAAGAATCTTTTTCCCGCTACACTTGAAACGACAAACGGACCGACGAATGTCCAGCGCGAAGCGCTTTTTCTAAAGTTTCAACGCGGGTTCAGCTATTATCAGGTAGCAACGATTATGAATCTTTCACCTGAACAAGTGCGTAATGAAATCTCGTACGCTGCAGACTTTTTGTTACATCAAAAAGGACTAAACACGATGAACACGTAGCGGAGGTTGAGTGCACTTCACTACGAAACAACCCCCTCTTCACCCTGAACATATCCTATTGAATGGCTATGTTTGCGCTCCAATCCCGATTAGGAACGACGCTTTTGGCACAGGATGCAAAATGATTTGCCTAAACCGACCCTTTCTATTGGTTCCTAGCCACAGAGATAATGGTTTTGAAAGCTCAGCGCATGCCCTTTGACGGAAAGGCTATAACCATCCCCTAGGGCTCGAGGTGCTCCCTGGAATTTGCCATTTTTCAGTGGACATCAAATTCCATAAAATGCTATCATATATCACACATTAGCAAACAGAGGCGCCTCAAGAACCAGCGGTATTAGTCATTAACGAGACGCGTTTTTTTGACTCCCCTCCACCTGACTTCCAGTAGTCGATATATCATCATGAAACTCCACAACACCTGTTTCAACGTTATACATCGCGGCGACAAGAATAATGCTTCCATCCCTGATAAGGTCCGCCAGGATTTCACTTCGCTTCGGAATTTGATTAACTGTCTCGAAGACATTCAGCAGCGCGACCTCCTCAACGAAATCTTGATTGGCCGGACTGCCGTTATGCGAGACGCGGTGCGCTGCCTCGACCGCGGGCTTAAGCTTGCTGAGCAAACCAGTCAGTTTTCCCAATTTAACATCGTCGCACGCGCCTTTTACTGCACCACATTTTGTATGTCCGAGCAC
>DASUTP010000506.1:0-4223 GCA_036374515.1 Chryseolinea sp.
TCGTGCACGTCGAAAGAAATCAATGTTATGGGAAGAGGTGAGGTATCAGGATCAAAATTTTTATCCAACGTTCCTGGTCCAGTTAAATTACCGTCATTGCCTGACCAAGTGTTACTGTTACCGAACTTTATTTTATCACTATTCCCACCGCCTAAAGCTATCACCTTAGCCGACGATGTTATAAAATTCACCACGGAATTGGTGGTTAACCACCATTCGCCACTTATGTTTATCGTGGAAGTAAGATTGATCGTCAGGTTGACGTTTTGCCAAGCTTTAAAGTTTGTTGTTATCGTAATATTATCGTCGATATTAATTACGTCGCCAGCTACCAGCGTTGGAAGGGGGCCTGGCGTGCCATTTGTTGACGTAGACCAAATATTACCTGAGATATCGCCAGAAGCAGCAGTGTAGTAGGTAGCACCCCTTACTTCGGTCAGTACCATCGTTACCAACCCTAGTGTTATAACTAGTATCCTCAACTGGTTCAAAGTTCCTAAAAGTCGTTTTTCGTTGTCCATTGTGGGTTAGCTATTTCAACTTTCCAATCGATAAATGCCCAATTTAGGGTGTCCGGTAACCAGAAATGCCGCCAAACTGCGTTAAATTTTGTCACCTAATCACACCAATATGCTAGAAACCAATCCCATTCGATGATTTCCTTTTGCGCCTATCCAAAAAGCTCATAAGTTGCGTTAGTCTAGTGGCTAAAACAAATGAATAACTTTCAAATACAATACATCGGCCAGGTAATAACTGCAACCATATCAAGGCCAAAAGCTCTAAATGCTTTGAATGCAGAAGTGGTAGAAGAGCTTCACGATATCATTCAGCGTCTTTATGAAGACAATGAGATTCGGGGCCTTATTCTTACCGGTGACGGCGAAAAGTCGTTCGTCGCTGGCGCCGATATCAAAGAATTAGCGATTTTAGATCAGCAACAAGCCTTGGAGTTGGCAAAAAAAGGCCAAGACCTATTCAAAAGAATCCAGGAATGCCCAAAACCGGTTATCGCCGCCGTAAACGGCTTTGCCTTAGGCGGAGGTTGCGAACTCGCCATGGCTTGCCACATGAGAATCGCAACTGAAAATGCCAAATTCGGCCAGCCAGAGGTGAACCTGGGCATCATTCCGGGATACGGCGGCACCCAACGGCTTAGCCAGTTGGTCGGCCGCGGCAAGGCTTTGGAACTGATACTCACGGGCGACCTTATTTCCGCGCAGGAAGCCAGGGCGCTCGGCCTTGTCAACCATGTCGTATCAAACCGGAGTGAACTTATGGCCCTGGCAAACTCAATCATGGATAAAATCGCTTCTAAAAGTCCAATAGCAGTGGAGAAGATAATCGAAAGCGTAAACGCAGGGTTTGGATTTGAGAACGCGGGATATTCAGCGGAAGCAAAGAATTTTGCAGCCTGTGCAGCTACTGAGGACTTTAAAGAAGGTACAACGGCCTTCATTGAAAAGCGGCCACCAAATTTTACCGGCAAGTAACATTCTATGGTTTCAAATGCCGTTACAGCATCTACAGAAATCTCTGCCACAAAACGCCTAATGGAAAACTTTCGATTAACGAATGGGTAAACTTAAAAGTCTCGCGGGAGAAACTATACTCTACGGCGTAGGGAGCATGCTTCCCCGGTTTCTTAATTTCCTTTTAGTTCGTCTTCACACCGATGTCTTCGCGCCCGAAGAATATGGGCTGATCAGCAAAATCCTCGCGTATGTTGCCGTTTTCAATGTGATATACACCTTTGGCATGGAGACTGCCTACTTCAGGTTTTCGACCAAGGAAGGCGCCAGCGAAAGTCGAGTTTTCAATCTTGCCCAAACCGTCATTCTTTCGGTCAGCCTTCTGATTTCCATCGGCCTGTTCCTCACCGCGAAACCCATTGCAGCCATACTCGAAATTCCAGGCCAGGAAATAATCATCATCTGGTTTGCAGCAATTATGTTTATCGATGCCGTGGTCGCCATTCCTTTCGCCAGACTTCGCCTGCAAAAAAAACCACTGCTTTTTGCGCTCGGAAAAATCGTCAACATCGTGCTTCTCATCGGACTGAATATTTACTTTTTGAAGTTTGCATACAACCCTGCCGTTGGGATTGGGTATGTCGTGTTGGCAAACCTCATCGCCAACGCATTTTTCCTTTTGTTTTTTTTCAAAACACTCGTGGCCTGGCGGCCTGCCTTCGATAAAAATATTTCGCCTATAATGTTGCAGTACGCCTATCCCATAATGATCACCGGGTTGGCTGGTGTAACCAGCGACATGTTTTCAAGACAGACACTGGATTGGTGGCTTCCCGAGAATTTCTATCCCGGCCAGAGTCCCCAGTATGCCCTGGGACTATTCAGCGCCTGCTTTAAGCTTGCAGTCCTGATGTCGTTGGCGATCCAGGCCTTCCGTTATGCCGCGGAGCCATTTTTCTTTTCGAACGCCTCGGATAAACAATCTCCGGCACTTTTCTCGAAAGTCAATCATTACTTTATAATCGTGTGCTGCATTCTATTGCTGGGTGTCGGTATCAACCTGGATTTGTTAAGCTTCCTTTTTCTCGGTGACAGCAAATACGCTCAAGCGCTTCCCATCGTGCCCATTCTTCTTCTGGGATACCTCTTTAATGGGGTGTATTACAATCTGACGGTCTGGTTCAAGGTTACGGACAGGACCTATTTTGCCACCATCATCACGATAACCGGTGCGGTCATCACCATCGCCGCCAATTATGTCCTTATTCCCATCGCCGGATACATGGGGAGCAGCTGGGCGACACTCTTGTGTTATTTCTCCATGGCAACCATGTGCTATTTATTTGGCCAGAAGTATTATCCGATCCCTTACAAGGTGGTCAAAGGGCTGGCGTACATCGTGATCACGACGGCGTTGGTTTACGGCATTAACAGCATTGTGATCGCTGATCAAATAGTAGCCACGGGATTTCATTTCCTCGTGCTAGGCCTCTATCTGTTCGTTGTTTATTTAATTGAAAAGAAAGAACTGCGGTCACTAACAAATTGAATTTTTTCTAGTTTTACCATTCATCAACCTTGATTGCATGAATATCATCATCCCCATGGCCGGCCTTGGAAAGCGCCTCCGTCCCCACACACTCACGACTCCCAAGCCACTCTTGCCCATTGCGGGCAAGCCGATCGTTCATCGCCTGGTGGAAGATATTGCAAAGGTTTGCCCTGAGAAAATTGAAACGATTGGATTCATAGTACATCCCGGCTTTGGCAAGGAGGTCGAGGAAAGTTTGAAAACTATTGCCAGGGAAGTTGGTGCCACGGGCAAGATCTATTATCAGGAAAACGCGATGGGAATTTCGCATGCCCTGCTGTTTGCCAGAGAGCTGTTCAAAGGAAAGATTATTGTTGCGTTCGCCGATACGCTTTTCAAGGCAGAATTTAAGCTCGACACCAATCAGGATGGCATAATCTGGGTACAACATGTCTCCGATCCGTCGCAGTTTGGAGTCGTTCGTTTAAACGAGAAGGGAGAAATCGTCGACCTGGTGGAAAAGCCCACCTCCTTTGTTTCGGACCTTGCCATCATCGGAATTTACTTTTTCAAGGACGGCGAGGCTTTGGCGAAGGAAATGCAGTTTCTTATCGACAATAATATCAGGGATAAGGGCGAGTTCCAATTCACCTCGGCCCTTCAAAATTTCAGCAAAAAAGGTGCAAAGCTCATGCCTGGCGTCGTGGATGAGTGGTTGGATTGCGGGAATAAGAACGTTACTGTACAAACCAACCAGCGGTACCTGGAGCTGATAAAGGATCAGAATCTTGTTTCGAAAAACATAAAACTGATCAATTCGCTTATAATCCCACCATGCTTTGTCGGGGATGGCGTTATTCTTGAAAATTCTGTCATCGGTCCGCACGTGTCTGTGGGACAAAACTCCCGCATTTCCGACAGCAGAATTAAGAATTCCATTATCCAAAAGGACGCCACGATTCGAAACGCCATGCTGGAAAATAGCATGTTGGGGAATTTCGCTATTTTTGAAGGATCGGTTCAGGACTTGAGCGTAGGAGACTTTAATTCAATAACCCAACATTGAACTTCACCGGCGTAAATAAGACAATAACTCTGATCGTGCTGCTTTTGATAACAGCGCCGCTGTCGCTTAGCGCTCAGCGTAAAAAGAAGGACACGGGCGATGTTTTTGCGTCAGGACTGAAATTGCGCGAAGCCGAGTTTTATTTTACTGAGGG
>DASUTP010000507.1:0-4236 GCA_036374515.1 Chryseolinea sp.
TTGGTGTTTCAGTCTCGCGCAGATGCTAAGGGGGCAAAGTGGTTTGATAAACATGGATCGATACATGACTGCCGAAGATTTGGAAGTGATTTCGAAACAAACCAATAAGCCGTTGGCAATTCTTCAGTTAAATAGCCTGGACATTGCGGAACTGAAACAAAACAATCAGCTGGATATCTTCAGTCTGGTCCAAATAAACAAGACGTTTGTAAACTTCTCAAATGCCATGGGAGCAGCGGAGCGAATCAAGAACACTGTCTTTCCTGTCACCTATCGGCTCTACCTGCGTTTTTTCATTTACATCTTCGTCATTACGCTGTCCATTGCCGTTGCTGACCTGGAAGGATATATTGTAATACCGCTGTTGGTGTTGATCTCTTGTTCTTTCTTTCTGTTAGAAAAGGCTGCCAGTTTATTGCAGGACCCGTTCAGCAACAGGCCGACCGATACGCCTATAACTGCTATTGCAACAACGATCGAAATTAATATCAAACAATTGTTAAATGAAAAGGATGTGCCCCAACCCGCTCAGCCCCTTGACTTCTATATTTTATAACGTTTCGGCTAGCGATAATTCCATGTCAAGTATAGGGGAACAATCTATTGATACTATGTGACTTGCCGAACATGCAGCGACGCCATGGCATTCAATGCCCATCAATGGGAGTCGCCTTTCTGGCTTGAAATCCATTGGCGAAAATCTGGAACCATTGAACCACAGGATCAACCCATGCAGCATACGGTTTATAAATAAATCCGTGGTCAAGTCCTGTGTTGAGTCTCACCTCTTGAAAGTCTTTTAAGAACATTCGACTCTCAAAAATTTTGCCACAGGTACCTCTCGAATCCGATGCCTCTATGACCGATAAAAAACGTCCGGAAACGCTAACGTCCAGATAGTACTTGTAAATATCCGGTGAGCAACCACCCATGATCACATACTTCGCCTCCGAATTTCGCAGCCGCCCGGATACATGCAGCACAATATTTGATCCCGCGGATGCGCCCACCAAGATAATATTCCGCACCGGTACCTTGGCTTTCAACAATGTATCGACCTGATGCACGATCTTTTGGACATAGACGGAATCGTCGATACCTGGCAAGCGCCTTTCACTAACAACATAAAAGCCATGAGCACGCAACGTGTCCAGTATACGCGAGTATTGATAGGGACCAAATTGTGGCACCGGGTCGTTTATTGCATTGTCGCCTTTCATGGTCACAACCCCACCATGCAAATAGAACAGGTAGTAGCCGCTGGGATTAATCTCAGTGGGAAGGTCATAACGGATCTGGCCTACTGTTAACACAGGCACGATGAGAAACAATGTGCAAATCAGGGATAAACGCATATTGGCAAGGGTTGATTATTTGAGTTTTTCAGCCGCTTTATTAGCCCGCTCCAGTAAACGGGAATCACCCATTTTTGCTGCGAGGGCGGCAAAACCCTCGGTCGGACCACGCCACCGAAGGTCATCGACATCGCTGAACACGGGAGCATCGGTTCGCAAAGTCGCGAGACGTTTGAATAACAGTGCTTGCTCTCTGCGTTTCCCCAGGACCTTTTCAGGGAACGATTCAATGGGGCCATACTGATTCAACAATCGCGCGGCGTCCCCTTTTCCAATTCCGGATATGCCTGGATAACCGTCTGCGCTGTCGCCAACGAGTGCAAGATAATCAGGAATTAGGGATGGAGTTACGCCAAACTTTTTACGGATCGCATTCGCGTCGCGGATCACTTTGGCTTTGCGATCGATTTGAACTACCCTATCCTCATTGACACATTGCGCCAGATCCTTGTCGGGTGTCCAGATACACACCTTGAGCACATCCCGATCAGCCGCTGCCAGGTGTGCGGCAGAAGCAAGTGCATCGTCCGCTTCAAGCTCAACCATGGGCCATACAACCACGCCCATTGATTCCAACGCTTCCTCTAGGGGCTGGAATTGCTTACGCAAAGGCCATTCTATTCCTTCTCCTGTTTTGTAATCGGGCCAAAGCTTGTTTCGGAAGGATTCGATCACATGATCCGTGGCTACCCCAATATGAGTAGCACCCTCTTCAATTATTTCCAATGTTCCATGCAGAACGCCAACCACCGCTCCGAACGGTTTGTCGTTACCTTTATTGTAGCTGCGCTGTCCGTAAAAGTGCCGAAAGAGTTCGTAAGTACCGTCGATGAGGTGGACGATCATGTCTTATATTTTATTGATTCGTTTGTTTGAAGGGCGCCTATACAAGGGCGGTCACTAACCACGTCACGGCAAAAATTCAATGAAAGTAAAACAGTTTTCAAGCGTGATGTCCTGTACCCGGACAAATTAATTAAATGTAAATATGGATCCTAGGTTTACTTCATGGTCATTGCAGATACGCACTGCTTGACATCGATGAAAATCCTTACCCCAATGCAAAAGCCATCGCAAGAAAGATAATTTTCCCAATATTCTGGGATACCCCAAGAGCTAAAAAAGGGTTAACGTTACCAACATGAAAATAAACTATATATATTTATAAGGATGCCCAGCCCGCTCCCGCCGGGGCGACGGATGGGGCCTGTTATGTTTTACGCAATAATCCTACCTCAAATGATCCATCCAAAACGTGCAATCGCGATGCTCTTGTTGCTCCTGATCTTTTTAACTACCGAGGGATGCAGAACAAATATGGTCCTGAGAGTTGTTGCTACTCCGGACAGCGATCGCCCCAGGGTCGATGACGAGACCACCGTGAAAAGGACTATTTATTTCTGGGGCCTCAAACAGCCCGTGGACATCCGGACAAAACCACCGTGTAAGTCCATCTGTACGGTCGAGACCACCACCAATTTTGGCAGCGTAGCCCTTTCGTTTCTGACGTTGGGAATTGTGGTGCCACAACGACTGCAATACACATGCTGCCCCTTCGATCCGCGCGAAGAAGAACATTAACCATAAACGCAATTGTATGTCATTTCCTGAAGGCGTTAAATCCTGGCGCATTAAAGAATTCTCGAATGCGCACACAAGTTTTACTCAGCGGCTGAAGCCAGATTTGTCGTATGACCTGTTCATAGACGAGCCTGGATTCACGCAATTATCCGCACTGGAAAAATACAACCGATGCACCAGCAACCTCATGTGGATCATCAGTGATGCGATGGAAAAAGGTTTGAAACTGAGGGCCATGGGAAGTGGATGGTCCTTTAGCAAGGTGGCGGTATGCGACGGCGCAATTATCAATACAAAAAGGCTGCGTGTCAAAATAAAACCAAAGGTTGAAAATTTTGATCCGGAATTTTTAGCCGCGGGAAATCACCCGGACAATTTTAAATTTCTCCAGTGTGGTAATACAGTCATCTCAATAAATCAAATGCTGGAGCAAGAATCCACTCCTGCCAAATCACTCAGATGTTCCGGCGGCAGCAATGGTCAGACTATTGTAGGCGCCTTTTCCACTGGAACGCATGGGGCTTCAATAGGCGTTGGGGCCCTTACTGAAATGATTGTAGGACTCCATATCATTACCGGACCCGATACCCATGTTTACCTGGAGCGGTCGAGTCGAAAAGTTACCTCTCCGCTTTTTCATCAAAAGATCGGTGCCAAGGCAATCATCGACGATGACCTCTTCAACGCTGCGCTTGTCAGCTTTGGATCGTTTGGAATCATACATGGAGTAATGGTTGAAATTGAAGACAAATTCCTGTTGAAGCAAAAGCTTGGAAGGATTCCCTATGATGTGCATCTCGAGGACGCGGTGAAGATGGGAAATTTCGGAGGCATTGAATCCCATCTTGCATTCCCCTTAAACGATCCCCGTCACAAAATATATCACTTCGAGCTCGCAATCAATCCACACGACTTTGGGTTTGATGACCCTGAAAAAGGCGTGTACCTGAGGAGCATGTTCAAATGTCCTTTTGAGCCGTATACTCCTATCGTCGTGGAAGAAAAATACAGCTATGGTGACGATACGCTGGGTTTGATGCAGTCCGTGCTGGACAGCCTTGAGAAGCTGCCGGGAGGAATAAATAATGCATTGATCCCAAAACTTGTCAACGCGCTTTTCAAACTCGCATACGACCGCCCGGAAGCGGCAACGGGAACCATAGGCGAAACTTTTAATTCCACCAAATTCCGTGGTCAGCTGTTCAGCGCCGCGTTCGGCATCGCCAGGGAAAGCGTAAGGGACGTGATCGAACATTGTCTTGAAATAAACAAATCGATCAAACTGGCGGGTGTCATGGCG
>DASUTP010000508.1:0-7465 GCA_036374515.1 Chryseolinea sp.
AGGGCATCCCCAAAATAAACAACTTATTTATTCTAATCCTCATTCCGTAGCTAAAATTATCATGAATTGTAGTCTTTTTGCGCATCCAAACAGTGATTCGCCACGATGTTCGTTGCGTCGACGCCTTGAGGGCAGCCTATGGTTTTCTCTTGTGCTTATGGTTGATCATCAATGAGATCGGGATGCAGGCACGTCATTACGACCGGTTAATTCCAATGTACCGGTCTGAAAGCATGAGACGCATAGCCTTTTGCGGTCGCGTGTTATCAAAAAAAGAAATACCTGGTATGAAAGTGCGGGTAAAACGAAACACAAGCAAATCAATATCTTAAATTTGACAGCGATCGTCTGGCATCGTTTCCGAGTATATTTATTTATTATGACAAATGCAATCTACATCTCTACAACGGAAGCCTATTCGGGCAAGTCGATCGTCGCTTTAGGGGTCGTCAACCTGCTGGCGGGAAGAACGGCGCGCATTGCCTTTTTTAAACCCGTTATCAGCAGCGAACGTGGTGAAAGAGACGGTCACATTGATACGATCGCTGGACACTTTAAGCTCGATATGGCCTATGAGGAGATGTTTGTTTTTACACGAAATGAGGTGTTACGGCACATCAACGCAGGAAATGAGGCCCATGTGGTCGATAAAATTATCCAGCGGTTCAAGCAACTGCAGGACAGCTATGATTTTGTCGTGGTTGAGGGAACAGATTTTAAAGCGACCAGTACGAACGTCGACTTCGTCGGCAATGTTGCCATTGCCCGGAATCTGGGCATCCCTATCGTTATTGTCTTAAAGGGCGACGGAAAATCGCCGGAAGAAATTACAGACACAGCCTTATCGGCAACAAGGGTTTTTACCGATAGTGGTCTGCATGTTTTGACGGTGTTGGCCAACAAGATAGATGCGGAACAAGAAGAAATCATTCGCAGTCAACTATCGAAAGCATTGCCATCCGACATCGTCGTAACCGCGATCCCGCGAAACAAAGATCTGGAAAATCCCACCATGAGGGAAATTCTCAAGGCAGTTGACGGAAAGGTTTTATTTGGCGAGCATCTGCTTTCCAATCCGGTTGATAACTCCATAGTGGGCGCTATGCAATTGCACAATTGCCTCACGAGGTTACATAAAAATACATTGATCGTAACCCCTGGCGATCGTGGCGATATTATCATCGGCGCGCTCCAGGCAAACATTTCAAAAAAATATTCGAAGGTTGCCGGCATCGTGCTAACGGGCGGGCTAAAGCCAGAACAAACGATACTAAATCTGATAGAAGGATTGGATACCGTTGTGCCTATTGTCCAGGTCGAGTCCGGGACCTTTAAAACCACTACATTGATTTCCAACGTTCAGGCTGGCATTTCCGCCGACAACAAAGAAAAGATAGCAGTGGCTATCAGCTTGTTCGACAAATATGTCGACGTAAAAGCCCTTGAAAAAAAGATCATTTCATTTAAGACGAGCACCATCACGCCTCGCATGTTTCAATACCAGATTGTAAAACGTGCAAAGGAACATAAAAAGCATATTGTATTGCCTGAAGGGGAAGATGACCGGATATTGATCGCTGCCGATACTTTGATACAGCAGGACGTTGTGAAACTTACAATATTGGGCAACAAGGACAATATCGCAGCTGCTTTGAAGCGGTTGAACCTTTCGCTCACTACAGACCAGGTAAATATTGTCGACCCGGTGACAGCAGAATGTTATGATGACTATGCTTCCACACTTTTTGAGCTGAGAAAAAGCAAGAACGTTTCGATGCAGATGGCGCGTGACCTGATGCAGGATGTATCCTATTTCGGCACGATGATGGTGTACAAGGGTGCAGCGGACGGCATGGTTTCGGGTGCGATGCATACAACGCAGCATACTATCCGTCCCGCGCTCCAGTTCGTGAAAACAAAACCGGGTGTATCTACCGTTTCCTCCGTTTTTTTTATGTGCCTGCCGACCCGGGTTTCTGTATTTGGTGACTGCGCGGTCATCCCAAAGCCGACGGCCGAACAATTGGCTGATATTGCAATTTCTTCAGCGCAGACTAGCCAGATGTTTGGGATCGAACCAAAGGTTGCAATGTTGTCTTATTCATCGGGCTCCTCTGGTGAAGGTGAGGAAGTTGAAAAAGTCCGAAGAGCAACTGAATTGGTACGTCAGCGGAAACCTGAGCTTAAGGTTGAGGGACCCATTCAATATGACGCTGCCGTCGATGCCGAGGTAGGAAAGAAAAAAATGCCTGACTCAGCAGTCGCGGGACAGGCGAGTGTACTGATTTTTCCCGATCTCAATACAGGCAATAATACTTACAAGGCCGTTCAACGCGAAACGGGCGCGCTTGCAATCGGGCCAATACTGCAAGGGTTGAATAAACCCGTCAACGATTTGAGCCGTGGCTGTACCGTTGAAGATATTTTTAACACCGTTGTGGTTACTGCTATTCAGGCGAATGACACTACCGTTTAACATGATGAATGTATTTGTGATCAATGCTGGAAGCAGCTCTATAAAATACCAGCTCATACGCATGCCTGAAGCGCATATCGTATGTTCAGGGCTGGTGGACCGGATTGGATCCGCGGCGTGCACCATAAAGCACAAAACGTTTGTTGGCGACAAAGAAAAACTTCGAGCTGAAAACATTGACGGAGGCGACCATGCAGCAGGATTAAAACGCGTTGCCACTTTAATGGTCGATCCCGAGATTGGCGTCATCAAAGACCCTGATGAAATTGATGTTGTTGGTCATCGCGTCGTTCACGGCGGGGAAAGTTTTTCCGATACGATCGAAATCAGCGAAGATGTTAAACAAAAAATAAAAAAACTTTTTCCGCTGGCGCCTTTGCACAATCCACCTAACTACCTGGGTATTGAAATTGCGGAAAAAATCTTTTCGGCAGCGAAGCAGGTAGCAGTATTTGATACGGCATTTCACCAGACAATGCCGCCCGTGGCTTATCGCATTGCCATTCCAAAAAAATTCTATGAGGAAGATGGCATTCGTGCCTACGGATTCCATGGCACCAGTCACAAATATGTTTCGGAAAAGGCCGCGGCGTATTTGCAAAAAAGGGAATCGAAAATCATTACCATACATCTGGGTAATGGATGCAGCATGAGCGCAGTAAGGAACGGTGTATGCATTGACACGAGCATGGGACTCGGGCCAATGAACGGACTTATCATGGGAACGAGAACCGGTGACATTGACCAATCCGTGATTTTTCATATGGTTAGCCATCTGGGATATTCGCTGGACGAAGTAAATACCATCCTTAATAAAAAAAGCGGAATGCTAGGCCTCACCGGTTTCAGCGACATGCGCGACGTCAAGGCTGAATATAAAAAAGGCAACCAGGACGCAATATTGGCCTATGGTATGTATGCCTACCATATGAAAAAATATATCGGCGCGTTTGCCGCCGTTCTCGGAGGCCTCGACGCAATCGTTTTTACGGCGGGGGTGGGGGAGAACGATGCACTTAGCCGCAAACTGTCGACTGATAATCTTCACCACCTTGGAATTTTTCTGGATGAAGAAAAAAATGAAGCGGGGGGAAAAAATATTTATGAGATCAATGCTGCGGACTCACCGGTTAAAATATTGGTGATTGCCACCAACGAGGAACTTGAGATTGCGCGTCAATGTGCTTCCCTTTTGCAGGGTGGCGAACAATTGTCGTAGCGCTGGCAAGAGCTGCAAGACTTCGGGTGGATGAAGCAAGGGAAATTGTGACCGGTTATCTGCAGACGTTAAGGCCGTTAATAGAGTCATCGATACTGTTCATGAAAGCAACAATTTTTCTGACTTCAGTCTTAGTTCACATTGTGTTTGCGGTTCAGGCGCAATCCCCGGTGATAACAAACAAACTTTTTTCCATTGGAAGTTACGGGCGGGTTGGTATCGCCCGCGGGGATAATATTCAGTATCCCCGCTCACTGAATCTGAACGGCATGGGTTCCATTGGGGGACGGATGGAGGAGGCCGACTATTTCGAGTTGGCGACCGGCCTTCATTTTACGCCTGTAAGCCGACGCACGGACACAACACAAATAAATGTGCAGGCGCGGTTTGCATTTTATACCACGCAGGGCCAAATCATCGGCAATGTGACCAGCAACTCGTACGGCGGAATTACGGTAGCGCTACCTGAACTTTTCGCGGAGGCAAGAAATATTAGGGGTGGTCCGTGGAGCGTGTGGATTGGTGCGCGGTTTTTCCGCGGAGACGACATTCACGTAATTGATCATTTTTATTTCGACGACCACAGCAGTCAGGGTTTCGGCGTGCAGCGAAAGAATACCCAGTTTTCAATTATGTTTCCCGCGTCAGTTGACACAACGTCGTCAGTGCCGCCTTACTTCTATTTGAACATTGTCAACGGTTCTCCTGTACTTGGCCTGCGCAACAGGGCAGTCTATATACTGGAACACGTGTTGCCCGTTACCGATGGTTATATTAAACTTCTCGCGGAATATCAACAGCTCGCCTCAGCCACGTTGGAGGATACCGCAACAACGTCCAATTATCCTTCCGACAACGGGTACGTGTTGGGTATGAAATACAAAAGAAACCTGCAAACTTCTTTACCTGGTTCGTTTTACGACGCGAGCATTCGTTATGGCAGCGGAATTGCTAACGGAGGTGATGGTGGCGGAACGAAAACCTTTCTTACATATGGGGGACCCAATCTCGGAACGATGGATTTCAGAGAGGCCTGGTCGGTGGCAATCACAGGGAGCCTGTTGTGGAATATAAGCCGCAGCTATTCATTAAATCCCTATGTGATCTTTACCAAAGCGCGCGGTGCCAGTGATAGTCTTAACCGGACTCCTGACTATCAGGGACGATCGCTGTTTAACCGGAAAGTAGATTTCGGCATTGGCGCGCGCGGCACCTTTTACATAACCGACTGGCTGCATCTGTTGCACGAATTACACTTTGCACGGCGAAAGGATGGCACACAAGATCCTGCACAGATGGTAAAATTTAGTATCGCGCCAACGGTCGTTCCTAACGGAACGCGCGATGTCTGGAGTCGTCCGCATTTCAGACTTGTTTACAGCGTTGCACACTATAATCAATTTGCGGCGGATAACCTCTATTCACCCTACCTGGCTCAGCGGGGTAGCAAGCGGTGGGGCCATTATTTTGGCGTGAAAACGGAATGGTGGTTGTTTTGATAGTTTCTAGTTTCTAGTTTGAAGTTTCTAGTTGTGCGACTGTCCAGTCTGCGCGTTTGGCGTGGCGGAAACTAGAAACTAGAAACTTCAAACTAGAAACTTATGTATTACCAGCCTCCACCCAACGCTTTATACAGGCGTACCGTGGCGGTGAGCTGGGATTCAAGCGCTAACGATTTTTCGAATTGCGAATTGTAGAGTTCACGTTCCGCATCCAGCACTTGAAGGAATGATGTATATCCATTGTCGTAAAGCGCCTTGGACAGCATCAGCGCCTTTTCTGTTGCCGTCACCTGTGTTTGCCTCGCGGTGAACTCATTGCTGAACGTCCGGATTTCGGCAAGCGAATTCTCTACGTCGGCAAAGGCGTTCAAAATGGTTTTTTCATACGTATAGCCGACTTCTTTGGCAATAGCACGTTCTACCTCTACCCGGCGCCTGTTCTGCCCCCAACGGAATAGCGGTCCGGCCAGTTGCCCGGTGATCGACCCAATGATAGCATCTCCTTGAAATAGAGTTGATATTTCGGGACTTGCGACGCCAAAAAAACCGGTCAGGCTCAACGACGGGAAGCGCAACGCTACAGCTACACCAACACGTTCGGTCTGTGCTATCAACTGCTGTTCTGCAGACCGGATATCGGGACGCCGAAGGAGAAGCTCAGAAGGAAGGCCAGCGGGAATATCCAATGGCAATTGTTGCTGATCGTTGAGCAATCCACGTGTAACAGGCGTATAAGACTGACCTACTAAAATATTGAGCGCATTTTCTGTCCTGATAATTGCCCGCTCAAGGGCGTATAATTGGGCTTGGGCAGCGGCTGCAATATTTTCCGCCTGTAGTTTGTCCAGCTCCGACACTTCCCCTCTTTCAAACCGGAGTGCGATGATCCGCAGATATTCGCGGCGGGTTTCAAAAGTTCGTTGTGTGATGGCAAAGCGTTCATCCAATCCACGCAGTTGGAAATACAACTCGGCAATTTGCGCCACGACAAGAATGTAGACCGATTTGCGGTCTTCCTCCGTCGCGAGAAGATCAGCATAGGCTGCGCGGTTGGCGTGACGAAGTTTTCCCCATAGATCGATTTCCCAGGAGACATTGCCAAGCAATGCAAATGAGTTTGAGGGAAATGCGACGTTCGCTTCCGTTGAAATGTCCCGGAATTCATTCGCTCGGGCCCTTGCGGAATAATCGAAAAACGGAAGAAGATTTGCTTTGTTAAAGCCGTAAATCGCCCGCGACTGTTCGATTCGCGCTACTGCGCTTTTTAGATCCAGGTTCTGATCGATCCCTTTCTGTATCAGGTTCTGCAGCACCGTGTCCTCGTATACCTCCCACCACTTTAAATTAGTGATTGAGTCCGATCGCACGGCAGTTTGCGTATAGGTCACCGGTGATTTTGTATTTGGTCTGGAATACTTGGGCCCAACCGCGCAGCCGGCCAGCGCAAGGATAAATACTATAACAATTAGTTTGTTCATATTAATGAGCCCCAGCTGAAGGTGACACAGATGGTTTGACTTTTTCTTTGCGCGCGCCGATCTTTTCAATAAACACAAACAGGGCAGGCACAACAATGACGCCGACGATGGTTGCTATTAATGTGCCCATGAAGACAGCCATGCCCATCACTTTTCGTGCTTCGGCACCCGCGCCGGAAGCGGTCAGAAGTGGCACAACGCCTAGCATAAACGCAAACGACGTCATAAGAATGGGACGAAGACGAAGCTTCGCCGCTTCCAGCGCCGATTCATACAATGGTTTCCCCTGCTCATACAACATCTTGGCAAATTCCACGATCAGGATAGCGTTTTTCGCGGTGAGACCGATCAGCATGACCAGGCCAATCTGCGCAAAAACATTGTTCACATAACTCGGACTCCACAGTCCGCCCAGCCATAAGCCGAAGAAAGCTCCAAGAATCGCGGCCGGAACACCCAGCAACACAGAAAAAGGAAGTTTCCAGCTTTCATACTGTGCCGCAAGGATTAAAAACACAAATACAAGCGCCATTAAAAACATAACACCACCGGTTCCCTCGGCGGCTTTTTCCTGGTACGACATATTACTCCAGGCAATACCGAGCTCCTTTGGAAGGGACTGTGCCACCTCTTCGAGTGCATTCAACGCATCCGTTGAACTATATCCTTCGGCAGGGGCACCTGAGATTTCGGCGGCGCGAAACATGTTGAAACGATTCGTGTAGGTCGGCCCGGAAATGTCCTGAACACTGGCAAGTGTATTTAACGGAATGATCTCGCCATCGCGGCT
>DASUTP010000509.1:0-3752 GCA_036374515.1 Chryseolinea sp.
TGGCCCACATTTCAGGTAAAATGAGAATGCACTACATCCGCATTTTACCTGGCGACAGAGTCAGATTGGAAATGTCGCCTTACGATTTAACAAAAGGGAGAATTGTATTTAGATACAAGTAACAACGAAGATGAAAGTTAAAGCATCCATAAAGAAACGCAGCGCTGAATGTAAGATCATCAGACGCAAGGGCAAACTGTATGTGATTAACAAAAAGAATCCAAGGTTTAAACAAAGACAAGGTTAACATACTATGGCACGTATAGCTGGTGTAGATATTCCGGATAACAAACGAGGTGAAATCGGATTGACGTACATTTTTGGAATTGGCCGCAGGTCAGCCCAAAAAATCCTTTCGACTGCCGGTGTTGATATCGACAAGAAAGTAAAGGAATGGAATGATGAGGAGTCCAATGCGATTCGCGCGATCATTGCCGAAAAATTCCGGATCGAAGGTGCTCTGAAATCTGAGATCCAGTTGAGCATCAAACGTCTCATGGACATTGGATGTTACCGTGGTCAACGCCACAGAAAAGGGCTGCCTGTTCGTGGACAAACCACAAAGAACAACGCGCGTACCCGGAAGGGTAAACGTAAGACGGTAGCAAATAAAAAGAAGGCAACTAAAGGTTAATAGATAAACTTTTCAAATAATGGCGACTGCTGAAAAGAGAAAAGATAAAGCGAAAAAGCGGGTGGTAAATGTGGAGGCCGTGGGCCAGGCACATATACGCGCGACATTCAATAATATCATCATCTCCATGACGAATTCCACTGGTCAGGTTATTTCCTGGGCATCAGCTGGTAAGATGGGCTTCAAGGGATCGAAAAAGAACACTCCATACGCTGCCCAGGTGGCTGCACAGGAGTGTGCTTCCAAGGCGTTTGAATTTGGGTTGAGAAAAGTTGAGGTGTTCGTAAAAGGACCCGGCGCTGGCAGGGAATCCGCTATTCGCACGATTCAGGGATCTGGGATCGAGATAACCGCAATACGCGACGTTACTCCTTTGCCACACAATGGCTGCCGTCCTCCCAAGAAAAGAAGAGTTTAAACAAATTGACGAATTACGATTTTAGATTGACGGTTAAGCCGATCTGAAATCTGAAATCAAAAAATCTACAATACACAATGGCACGTTATACAGGCCCTAAAGTTAGAATTTCGAGACGCTTCAATGAACCTATCATGGGTGACAATAAAGCGCTTCAAAAGAAGAACTATGCTCCAGGCCAGCATGGTCGCGGCAAGAAAAGAAAGCAGTCGGAATATGCGACTCAGCTTGCTGAAAAACAAAAGGCCAAATACATCTACGGTTTGTTAGAACGACAATTCGCAAAATTGTTTGATTCGGCATCACGCAAAAAAGGTGTTACCGGTGAGGTGCTTTTGCAAATGCTCGAGGCAAGACTTGATAACACCGTATACCGCCTGGGTATCGCCCCTACACGCCGTGCTGCGCGTCAGCTGGTGTTGCATAAGCATATCCTCGTCAACGGCGACGTAGTTAATATTTCTTCATATACGCTTAAACCTGGCGACCTTGTTGAAGTACGCGAGCGTTCAAAATCCTTGGAAGTAATTACCAACAGCCTTTCAATTCAAGGCGCTAAAAAGTATAATTGGCTCGAGTGGGACAACAACGAAATGACGGGTAAGCTTGTAACCCTGCCGCCACGGGCCGATATTCCCGAGAACATCAATGAGCAGCTCATTGTCGAATTGTACTCAAAGTAATTTTAACAGTTAATAACAACAATATGTCAATATTAGCATTTCAAATGCCAGAGAAGGTGGCGATGGAAAAGGCAGATGATTTTCATGGTCTTTTCACATTCAAACCTCTGGAAAAAGGATATGGAGTTACCATCGGTAATGCACTAAGACGGATATTGCTTTCGTCACTGGAAGGTTATGCTATAACTGGTATAAAAATTCCCGGCGTGCTTCACGAATTCTCCACCATCGAAGGTGTAGTTGAAGATGTAGCGGAGATCATTTTAAATCTTAAGATGGTAAGATTTAGAAAAGTGTCAGACAATTTCGATAGCAAGATCACCGTAAGTATAAAGAAGCAAAAGCAATTTAAGGCGGGCGATATTGCCAAGTTTACTTCCGCTTTTGAAATTCTCAATCCGGAGCACGTCATCTGCAATTTGGACGAATCTGCACATTTCGAGATCGAGCTCACGCTGGAAAAAGGAAGAGGTTATCTCCCCGCAGAAGAAAATAAACCTTCTGAGCAGGTATTTGGATTTATTCCCATCGATGCCATCTTCACACCAATTAAGAATGTGAAGTACAGCGTTGAAAACACCCGCGTTGAACAGAAGACCGACTATGAGAAATTAGTTGTAGATATCGAAACGGATGGATCAATCCATCCCGAAAAGGCGCTGGAAGGTGCTGCGTATATTTTGATCAAACATTTTGCCCTGTTCTCGGATAAATCCATGGAACTTGAAACCGGCAAAGATGCTGAAGTTGAGCAAGTGGATGAAGAAATGCTGCACATGCGGAAATTGTTGAAGAGTGCTCTGCACGATCTCGACCTGTCCGTCCGCGCGTACAACTGCTTGAAAGCTGCTGATGTTAAAACATTGGGAGATTTGGTGCAGCTCGAAATTTCAGATATGATGAAGTTCAGGAATTTCGGAAAGAAATCACTCGCGGAATTAGAACAATTGGTAGCGGAAAAGAACCTGACCTTCGGAATGGATCTTTCCAAGTACAAACTTGATGAAGACTAAGAACTCATGAGACACGGTAAGAAAGTCAATCACCTGGGAAGGAAAACGGCGCACAGACACGCGTTGCTTTCTAATATGGCTTCTTCGCTTATTCTTAATAAAAGAATCACAACAACAGTGGCAAAAGCGAAGGCCCTAAGAAAATATGTTGAACCGCTGCTTACAAAAGCAAAGGACGATACGACGCACTCCCGGCGTACGGTGTTTTCTTACCTTCAAAACAAGGAGTCTGTAAAGACCCTTTTCGGAGAAGTTGCTTCGAAAATCTCCGATAGACCAGGTGGATATACGCGCATCATTAAGTTAGGCGATGTAAGGGTTGGCGACAACGCGGAAATGTGTTTGATTGAACTGGTAGACTATAATACTTTGTATACAAAGGATGGTGCTGCCAAGAAAACCAAGACGCGCAGAAGCCGCAGGGGAGGCAAGAAGGCAACGGAAGGCACTGACGCAGAAGTAGCAACTGAAGCTCCTGCAGCGACCGAAGCAAAGGCGGAGAAAAAAGCGAAAGCTCCGGCAAAAAAGGCAGCTCCAAAAAAGCCTTCTAAAAAGTCAAAGGAATAGTGAACGAAAGATTTCATAATACAGGCAAGGGATTGAACATTGTTCAATCCCTTTTTTATTTCTAAAACGATAACGACATATAATAATCGTCTGTAAATTTACGCGCCCGAAGATCTAACACATCAAATAGACTATGCAGAAAAAAGCCTACCTACTGTTGGAAGATGGTCTCCTGATCGAAGGGACCGCAATTGGAAAAATCGGTACTTCAGGAGGTGAAATATGTTTCAATACCGGAATGACCGGATATCAGGAGATCTACACGGACCCGTCTTATTACGGGCAGATCATCGTCAACACGACAGCCCATATTGGAAACTATGGCGCGATTGATGCTGAGCAGGAATCTGATAAACCAAAAATTGCGGGCCTGGTAGTGAATGATTTTGCCCAGGAATATAGCAGGAAGTCTGGTAAAGAAAGCCTGCAGCAATACC
>DASUTP010000510.1:0-6831 GCA_036374515.1 Chryseolinea sp.
CGGCATGGTAGGAAATGTAAGAGGTAAGCGGTAAAAGGTAAGAGGTTCCGGTAGCACAATGCGTGCGATTTCCAAAACGCCTAAAAATAAATTCATTCGATATTTCGGATGTCCATAATTGCAATGGCACAAACTTACCTACCGGCACCTCTTACTTTTTACTTCTCACTCTCACACCCCAACGCACATCCAACACTTCTCCAAAAAAAATAATTTATAACCGGGGACTTTCTTCTGTACCTTGGATCCCTGTATATTTCTTCCGCTAATCTACGCAGCTATGAGGCCATCAATCTTTACCAAGCTCTCCGTTATGATGCTCCTGGAGTATTTTATCTGGGGCTCATGGTATGTTACCATGAGCACGTACATGTCGGAGTTTTTAAAATCCTCCGGTGTACAGATTGGCGCGGCGTACAGCGCACTGGCAATTGCCACAATGATCTCCCCATTTTTTATCGGAACGGTGGCTGACCGGTTTTTTGCAGCCCAACGCATTATGGGTGTGCTTCACCTTATTGGTGGCGTGTTGCTTTATTCAGCAACCCTTATCACAGATAACACCGCATTTTATTGGATCATCGTTTTTTACTCATTGTTATACATGCCGACCATCGCGTTGTCCAACAGCATCGCTTTTCATCAGATGAGCGATCCGGGCAAGCAATTTCCCTGGATCCGTGTCTTCGGAACCGTGGGTTGGATTGCCGCCGGCCTGATGATCGCCGCCCTCTCCATTGAGAAAACGCCTTTCACTTTCCACATGGCCGCCATCGCGTCGGTCGCATTGGGTGTTATCAGTTTTATCTTGCCGAATACACCACCGAAAGGAAAACCCACAAGCTCAAGCGTCGCATCCACACTCGGTGCCGATGCATTTGTAATGTTTAAAGACAAACCGTACCTGATCTTTTTCATTGCCGCGATTCTCGTTTGCATCCCGCTGTCGTTCTATTACGGCTTTGCCAATCTATTTCTTAATGAGGCAGGCATGGAAAATGCCGCCGGAAAAATGATCCTTGGCCAGGTATCGGAAGCCATATTCATTCTGGCCATTCCTTTTTTGTTCAACAGCATTGGGGTAAAAAAAATGTTGTTGCTGGGAATGACCGCGTGGATACTTCGCTATGTCTGTTTTGCTTACGGGAATGTAGATGCCAATTTATGGATGTTATATGCAGGGATCATCCTTCACGGAATTTGTTATGATTTCTTCTTCGTGACAGGGTATATGTATACGGAAAAAAAAGCAGGGGAGAAAATAAAAAATGCCGCGCAGGGGTTGTTTACATTTGCAACGTATGGGGTAGGCATGTTCATTGGCACCTGGTTTTCGGGGTTTACCACCGATCACTATACCGTTGATGGAGTACACCAGTGGAAGGAAATATGGTTTGTACCTGCCTATATTGCCGTGGCGGTGCTGCTGTATTTTATTTTCTTCTTCAATGAAAAAACCGAAATCAAAAAAGCGGGCATTTGAACGCTAACATTTTATAAAGTCACACTAAAATTTATTGGGTTATGAATATTGCAATGCTAGGTTCCGGATTTATTGGTCGGTTTTATGCAGATTCACTGCAGGGCTACAGGAGCAAGGATAAGATCGTCGCCATTTATTCGCGTAGAGAAGAAAGCACCAAAAAATTTGCCCAGGATTACAACGTTGCTTTTGCCACCACTAACATGGAGGAAGCGATCAACAGGCCGGAGGTAGACGTAGTTTGTATTTCACTCCCCAATAACCTGCACGAAGCGGCCGTCATGTTGTGCTGCAAACACAATAAAGCCGTGATCACAACAAAGCCGCTGGGAAGAACTGCTGCGGAAGCAAAGCGTATGCTGGAAGCTGTTGAAAAGGCCGGCATCTTCAATGGCTATCTGGAAGACCTGGTGTATACACCGAAATTCATCAAAGCCTTTGAAAGTGTAAAAAATGGCGCGCTGGGAAGAATTCTCTGGGCAAAATCACGCGAAACGCATCCAGGTCCGCACAGCGACTGGTTTTGGGATATCGAGCAGGCCGGTGGTGGATGCATCCTTGATCTGGGCTGTCATTGCGTTGAGATCACGCGGACCTACATCGGCAAGGACATCAGGCCCGTTGAGGTAATGTGCTGGGCTGACACGCAGGTAAAACCTATCGATGCGGAAGATCATGCCATCGGTTTGGTACGATATGAAAACGGCGCCATTGGCCAGTTTGAAGTGAGCTGGACATTCCGTGGCGGACTTGATCTGCGCGATGAGGTAATGGGAACGGAAGGCACTATTTGGACGAATAATTTCCTGCGAACAGGTTTTGAAATGTTCACCACCGGGAAGGCGGCAAATTACGTTTCAGAAAAAGCCGAAACTGACAAGGGATGGCTGTTCCCGGTAGGCGATGAGTTAAATGAACTCGGATACAATCATATGTTCATGGACATGTTCCAATCCATCGAACAAAAAAAACAGCCAAGGGAAACATTCTATGATGGTTATGTTGTCAATGCGGTGTTGGATGCCGCGTATAAATCCGCGAAAACAAAATTATGGGAACCTGTAATGCTGGACATCTGGCGCGGAAAAACAGGCGTGAAGAAAGACAGCCACCTGCAGGATTATGATGCAGATCATTATCTTGTAAAAGAAGAGGTGACGCACTATGGCGCCAAAAAAGTGATACTAAAAAGTAAAAAGACTGGAAAAATCGTTGAGAAGGTTCTGGAATAATCACAGAGCGGCCTTTATCAGACCAGCAAACCTCTCACCCAGCAATTTTCTTGAATATTTTGATTCTGCCAGCAGGCGGCTTGCTTGCTGGTATTGTTTTAGCAATAGGCCATCCGTTATAAATGGCTGCATCGTTTTTATGAATTCACCCGGCGACTTAGCATTGATATAAACGCCGCATTTTTCCCTTTCAATTTCTTCTTTTACCCAGCCGCCAAAGTTGATGACTATCAGTTTGCCGGCTGCCAGTCCGTCAAAGTATTTGTTGGGCGACCCCGTTTCCAGGACAGGCACTGGCTTGTAGCAAATGAAAGCAGCGTCAGTAACATTCATTACCTCTTTTACGCCTGCGCGATTTTGAAACGGCACAATCGAAAAATTTTCCAGCCGGTATTGTTTTACTATGCCCCTGAAGTATTCCAGCAGCGCACCATCACCGCAGAGCAGGAAGTGTACAGGCATGCCGGCTTGCTGCGACGCTCTGGCACATTCAATAAAGAAGTCAAGGCCATTGGCGAGACCGATGGCGCCGATATACGATACCACCAATTTACCTTTAACGCCAAATTTCAGCTCCAATGCTTCGTCTTTCAGTGCGGGCCTGTAATAATCGGTATCCGCCATATTTGGAATCAGGTGAATTGGTTTACCGGGCACCTTTTTTTCGACGGCCGCCTTGATCATCGGCGACAAGCCAATCACCGCTTCCGCCCGGTTGTAAATAAGTTTTTCGAGGCCGTACAAGAACCTTTTGAAGAAGTAGTTTTTTACGAACCCCATCTGGATCGGTGCCTCAGGCCATAGATCACCCACTTCAAAAAAATATCGAATGCCATATTGTTTCCTGATCCACAACGCCGCTAGTCCGATCGTTAGGGGAACGGAGATCGCATAACAAAGTTTTATGTTGGAAAACTTTCCTGTTTGTCTCAGCACGCCCAGGTTATATCGCAGGAAAGAAATGCTGCGTTTCCAAAAACCAAACCTGTTTTCGTAAGGAACGGGCAAGTAATGAATTTCAATGCCCTCAATTGTTTCCATCCTGTAGTCGCTTCCATTGTATCCGGTGATCACTACCACAGAAATGTTTCTCTCCACAAGAGCTTTTGCGAGGTAGTATGATCGAAGCGCACCACCGCCGGCAGGCGTATTGAAATGTTGATGGAGTAGCAGGACCTTCACGCAATCATATTTTTCTCGTTGGACACCCTGGGACTTCCCATGCTGCCGTATCATTTTCGTTAAAGTGGGTCAAAAACATGACTCATTTCGCTTTGCAAAGAAAAGAATTGTTGTGTGTCTTCTGTTTATGGCGAAGTATTTTTTGCTTTGTGTACAGAAGTCCTGAAAGCGGCATGGCCGGGGCTCCATTCGATAAACATAACCAAAACAATTATGATCAAAAGAATTTTAACATCAATCCTTCTGATTTCCATTGCCTCAACTGGATTTGCGCAGACAAAACTTTTTAATGGCAAAGATCTCAAGGGATGGAAGGTGCATGGTACGGAAAAGTGGTACGTTGAAAACGGCGAGCTCATCTGTGAAAGTGGCCCTGACAAGCAGTACGGGTATCTTGCCACTGATAAGGATTACAAAGATTTTGAGCTTACTGTTGAATTCAAACAGGAATCCAACGGTAACAGTGGTGTATTTTTTCGCAGTTCGATCGAGGGAACCAAAATTACCGGGTGGCAGGCAGAAGTTGCACCGAAGGGTCATAATACGGGAGGCATTTATGAATCCTACGGGAGAGAATGGCTGATCAAACCTGACCCCAGTCTCGATAACATCTTAAAAGAAGGAGAATGGAATACGCTTGTTGTCAAAGTTAAAGGCGACTTGGTAGAAACATTTCTGAATGGCACGAAAATGATCACCCTAAAGGACGAAAAAATCGGCGCGGCAAATGGGAAAATTGCCCTCCAGATACACGATGGCGGTGGTGTAAAAGTGCGCTGGCGCAAGGTAGAACTTAAGAAGCTTTAAAAACATAAAGGTCTCGCGTGAAAGTCGCGAGACCTTTATTTCATGATGGTCGCTCCTGTAAAGTTCTGGAGTAGCTCAAGATGGACAGCACCGCGCCTGATGAGGGCTCAATACTGGCTGCGTCCATATCTTTTTTCATGGAACATAATTCCGCATAAAGCGCTTGTAATTCACTGTCGCGAATCAGGGCTTTGTCAATTCTCCTGCTCTCCTCCTCCGTAGTCTCGTGGTATAAATACCTGATCAAGTCCGTTTGGGTAAAAGTTTGTATCATAGGCTCTGTGTTTGATCATCTTCTTACGCAGATTGATGAGCGCATACCGCATACGTCCTAATGCTGTATTGATACTCACGTCAGTGCGTTCGGCGATCTCCTGAAAACTCATTTGCAGGTAATGCCTCATGATGAGGACCTGCTTCTGCTCCGTCGGCAGCTCTTTAATATAATCTCTCAGCTTTGTACGGGTATCCTTGAAGATTTGTTTTTCTTCAGCGGATTCGTCCGCAAAGTCCATAGAGTTAAAAAGACGGCTGCCGTCCTCCAATACCACTTCGGGATATCGTTTGTTCTTTCTAAAATTATCTATCGCCAGGTTGTGGGCAATGCGACTGATCCAAGGCAAAAATTTGCCTTCCTCGTTGTATCGCCCACCACGAATGGTGTTGATAGCTTTTACGAAGGTCTCTTGCAATAGGTCTTCGGCCGTATACCTGTCTTTTACGATCAGGTAAATTGCTGTAAAGATCCTTGATTTGTGTCGGTGTAGGAGCATTTCGAAAGCTTCATCGTTACCGTTTTGATAGAGCGACACTAGTTGGCTGTCGCTTAATCTGCTGTCAATCATTCTGTCTCACTTTTAGGTAACGTAGATGTCTCTCTCGATATTGTATGGGGTTAATAGAACAAATTGGTTTGAAAAGATATCATTTTTTTATTCCCGTGCCAAAAAAAACTTAAAAAATTCTTGCCTGTCATGCAATTTGTTTAGCTAATTGCTCCTAATTCCAGTGTTCGAATATAGTATGGCCATTAGCAAGAAAAAAATTATTAAAAGTCTAGAAAACCTTTCCGGCGATTTACTTGAATTGATTCATCAACAATATCCAAATGGTTATCAGGCAAGCATTTCACGAATTACCAATGCAAAAAAGGAGCCGATTTTCGTTTTTCCACTAGATACCGAGGAAGCAATTTATTTGATTAAGGTTCCGGTGACAAAAAACAGTTCGGGCGAGTATGACGTCGATTCAAAGGAGGAAGACGATCTGGACAAAGGAGAAGACGGTTTTGATGGGGGCGATGATTTTGACGGAGGAACCAGCGCTGACGCAGATGCCGATTACGATGAGGAAGGTGGCACCCGCGGAAATCGCGAAGCCAGCTACGACCCCGATTTTGATACTTAATTTTTTGATTTGATCCCTTCTGAATCAAATTCTTTTCATCCCACCTCCCAACTAATGATTATCATCATTTCAGATCGCAAAAATTGAAATGATTTTCCACCCGGGGTTTGCACCAAACTTAAATTCTTTGCGTTTATTGTGCTGCAGCCAAACTTTACATTAAAAAGCCTGGTTACCAAAAGGTAATTGAAACAATAATTTTGAACACACCGGTAAGTCAACAGTCAGTAGCCAAGGATTCTTTCTTAGATGAACTGGACCCAAAAGAATTTATCATAATAAAGCGGGCGCGGGTCAACAACCTAAAAAACCTCAGCGTCGCTATTCCGCGGAACAAATTGGTGGTAATCACCGGACTTTCAGGGTCCGGTAAGTCGTCTCTTGCGTTCGACACCTTATTTGCGGAAGGCCAGAGAATGTACGTTGAAAGTTTAAGTTCTTACGCCCGTCAATTCCTGGGCCGAATGGAAAAACCTGAAGTCGATTACATTAAGGGGGTTTCCCCGGCCATCGCCATCGAGCAAAAGGTCAACACCCGCAACCCCCGTTCTACGGTGGGTACGACCACGGAAATCTACGACTACCTGAAACTTCTGTTTGCGCGAATTGGAAAAACCTACTCTCCTGTCAGCGGTAGGGAAGTCAGGCGGGATACTGTTACATCGGTCGTGGATTCCATCAACAAGCTTGCGCCAGGCACACGTGTGATGATCGCTTGTC
>DASUTP010000511.1:0-19285 GCA_036374515.1 Chryseolinea sp.
GGGGTAAAAAAATTAGTCCTGATAGACCGATCATGCAAAATCCAATGGTTGAAATGATTGTATTTGAATTGTAGTGGAACTCCGGATCAAAATTCCACGCGAAGCGAATAAGGGTGAGTTGTAACGCAACAAGCCAGATACCTCTTGTCAAGAGAAAGAATGATGTATCACTTCGTGTTTTCTTTTGACTAACAAGATAGCTTGAAATCCCGGCCAGAAAAATGAATGTCGGTGCACAAAGGTGAGTGATCCACCGGGTAATGAATAGACCAGCGGAAGTATGATCGATATCGACAGGATTATAGAGAAATGCATCAAAATGAAAGTAGGTCCTCACGTGGTCGAGGGCCATTAAGATCATTACTATTCCACGCAGAGTGTCGATGGATTCTACCCGTTGTCTTGGTTTGATGTCCGCAACAAAACTATCTCCTGAATAATCTACATGCGTAGCCTTCCATCCAACCTTTTGGCTGGTGAACGTTTCTTCAATTTTAATCATTCTGTTTCTAGCTTAAGATTCTGATCTCACATTATCGCCTTTGGCATGGGGTAAAACTATTGGCTATGGCAATAACTGCCTCGCACATTTGTTGCAATCAAGGGTATTATTGTTGAATGGTTCACGTCTGCCAAGGTTCTTCTTAATCTGAATGGGAAATTTGCGCCATAATACCTGTTCCAGGTTTTATGGAAAAATGATGATCATCCGCAATAGCTGATATTATAGGGTTCCCAATTATAAAAAACGTTCCCAAAAGCCCTAATTTCAAGGCTAAAAACTAATTATATTAGTTTATTTGACTAAAATAATTAGTTGACTTACATTTGAAATTCATTCAGGTGTTTATGACGGAACGGGCTGCGGTAATTTCACAATTGCAAAATGAGATCCTTTTTTTGGAAGGTTTTAAGCCAGGCAAAAATACAGCCATGGACTTAGGACTTGGTCCAATAATTAAATCTTTTCCGAATGCGTCATTTCCGCTGGGAGCAGTGCATGAATTCCTGGCATCAGGGATGGAAGATTCGGCATCAGCCAGTGGCTTCATCGCAGGTTTGCTTGAACCCTTAATGAGAAATGGTGGAACATCATTGTGGATCAGCGCATCGCGAAAACTTTTTCCTCCAGCACTTAGAAGTTTTGGTATTCAACCTGATCGTTTCATATTCATCGATCTGCAAAAAGAAAAGCATGTGACATGGGCTATGGAGGAAGCATTGAAATGCGGGGCTTTGACTGCCGTAGTAGGAGAGCTTCAGGAAATTAGTTTTACTGCTTCCCGCAGACTACAGCTAGCGGTAGAACAAAGTCAGGTGACGGGGTTTATCCTTCGCAATAATCCAAGGAATTTACAAGCCACTGCCTGTGTAGCCCGCTGGAAAATCACATCGCTTTTGAGCGAAGCTGCGGATGATCTTCCGGGTGTCGGATTTCCTCATTGGAAAGTTGATCTGTTGAAGATAAAAAATGGTAAACCGGGCAGTTGGGAAATAAGATGGGAGGATGGAAGATTTCAACCCGTATATAAGATTACTCCTCATTTTGACGAACTACGGAAACAAACAGGATGAAAAATGGAAAAGCGTTTTGTTTCTATCTGGTTTCGTCACCTGACGACTGATTGGTTTACGAAAAAGCAGCCTGTTCTTCGGTATGCACCATTTGTTTTATCCGCACCGCTGCATGGTAGGATGGTCATTAATGCGACAAATGATATTGCTGAAGCAAATGGAATTGAGCGTGGAATGGTGCTGGCGGATGCAAGGGCGATCATACCGGGTTTAAAGGTGTTGGAGGACATGCCTGGCCTCGCAAAAAAATTGCTTCAACGCCTTGCTGAATGGTGCATTCGGTTTACACCTTCCGTAGCTATTGATCCTGAAGATGGGCTTTTGCTTGATGCTACAGGATGTTCACATCTCTGGGGTGGCGATGCGTCATACCTGTCGGCGATTGCCGGAAAATTGAACGAACGCGGATACGATGTTTGTCTGTCGATGGCAGATACCCCAGGAGTTGCATGGGCCGTCGCGAGATTTGGTAATCAGGAAGTAATTGCTCCCAACCATCATATTGAGGCATTGCTTTCTTTACCACCGGATGCGCTTAGGCTGGAATCTGATACAATTGAACGCCTGCATAAGCTGGGACTTCACCGGATAGGCCAATTGCTGACAATGCCTCGTGCATCATTAAAACGTCGTTTTGGAGAAACTTTTATCAGACGTTTAGACCTGGTGCTGGGGGATGAAACAGAAACGATAGAAACAATACATCCGGCAGAACCATATCAGGAACGATTGCCTTGCCTGGAACCCATTGTCACGGCCATTGGAATTGAAATGGCTTTGGAAAGATTGCTGAAATCATTGTGCTGCCGGCTTCAGCAGGAACAAAAAGGCCTTCGTCTTGTAACATTCAAAGGTTATCGTGTTGATGGAAAGGTTGTGCAGGTAGGTATTGGCACCAACCGGCCAACGCATAATGTCCGGCATCTTTTCAAATTGTTTGAGGTAAAATTACAGAACCTGGAACCAGCTCTTGGAATTGAATTATTTGTATTGGAAGCTCAAAATGTAGAGGACCATTATCCGCTTCAGGAGAAACTATGGGAAGGTTCAGGTGGTCTGGAAGATGAGCGGTTATCTGAATTACTCGATCGCCTTGCCAGTAAAATTGGCGTTCAGGCTACACGTTATTTGCCAGACGAACATTATTGGCCTGAAAGATCTATCAGAGCCGCCTCCTCTCTTATCGAAAGCAATACAACAGAATGGAACAATGATAAACAAAGACCCATGCAGTTGCTTGCGATCCCGGAAAGCATTGAAGTTACAGCGCCGATTCCGGATTATCCACCAATGCTATTTCAGCATAAGGGAAAATTACATCGCATAATTAAGGCAGACGGTCCTGAAAGGATAGAACAGGAGTGGTGGCTTCAGCAAGGCCAACACCGTGACTATTACCGCGTGGAGGATGAATCCGGAAACCGATATTGGTTGTTTCGCTTAGGCCACTATGACGATAAAAAATTTCAATGGTATATACATGGTTTTTTTGCATAGAGTTTACAACTGCTTTTGAAAGCTTTTTGGTTTGACTTACGAACTATGGGAGGAGGCACGTGGATGAAATCTCTACCGGTTATTAATTATGCACTACACAGAATTACAAGTCACAACAAATTTCAGTTTTCTCCGTGGAGCGTCACATCCGGAAGAAATGGTGAAGCAGGCATCACAATACGGCTATGCGTCCATTGCCATCACTGACCGTAATACGTTTGCAGGCATCGTTCGTGCGCATGTGGCGGCTAAAATCCAGGGAGTGCGAATTATCCCGGCATGTCGCCTTGACTTAATGGATGGACCTAGTCTTCTTGCATTTCCTACCGACAAAATTTCCTATTCTCAATTATCGTCGCTCATTACTGTAGGGAATCTTCGTGCAGAAAAAGGAGAATGCCATTTATACAAAGCTGATGTATACAAATTTATGAGCGGATCTAAGTTCGTGGTTGTGACACCTTCAAACCTTAATGAGGTATTTGATTTTGAACCTGCTTTTAAAAAAGATTTGCGGGAATATCGTGAGGCTTTTGGCGAGCAGCTTTATATGTCTGCCTCACGAAAATATAATGGTGATGACGAAAAACAATTGTTTCGCATTCATCAATTATCACGTCAGCTCCAAATGCGCGTAGTCGCTACTAACGATGTACATTATCATCATCCCACACGACGGGAGTTGCAGGATGTTGTTACCTGTATCCGTGAGAAATGTACCATCCACAACGCCGGTTTCAGGCTTTACCCAAATGCAGAGCGATACATGAAACCAATGGATGAAATGGTGCGGTTATTTCGTCAATATCCGGAAGCGATTGATCATACCCGGGAAATTGCGGAAGAATGCAGGTTTTCGCTGTCAGAATTGAAATACCAATATCCGAAAGAAATCACAAGCGACGGACGTACGCCTCAAGAAGAGCTTACCTTTTTGACATGGCAGGGGGCGAAACAACTTTTCGGAGAGAAGATTCCTGAAAAGATAATTGCCAATATCAATTATGAATTGGCATTTATGGAGGAGATGAAGTACGCTGAATATTTTTTAACCGTTTATGACCTTGTCCGATATGCGCGTGAGCTGGGTATTCTATGCCAGGGTCGTGGATCAGCAGCTAATTCCACGGTGTGCTATTGCCTGGGGATAACTTCTGTTGATCCATCAAAATTTGACCTTTTGTTCGAGCGATTTATTTCTTCAGCACGAAATGAACCACCTGACATCGATGTGGACTTTGAGCATGAACGCCGCGAAGAAGTAATACAATACATTTATCGTAAATACGGACGTAATCGTGCTGCCATTGTTGCTACCGTTACGCAGCAGCATCATAAAGGAGCTATCAGGGATGTCGGGAAAGCCATGGGGCTTTCCGTTGATACGATCAATCGTCTTTCCAGTTCGATGTGGGAATTTACGAATGAATGGCTGGAGGGAAAGCCTCTTGCAGAACATGGATTGAGCCCTGATGATCCCAATCTTCGCAAAGTTTTACAGTTGACCTCACAATTCATGGGATTTCCACGACAATTAGGTCAGCATACCGGTGGATTTGTTATTACTGAAGGCAGCTTATCTGAGCTTTGTCCTATTCTCAACGCCCGGATGGAAGACCGTACCTGTATAGAATGGAATAAGGATGATATTGAAGCACTGGGATTTCTCAAAATAGATGTGCTGGCCTTAGGAATGTTGACCTGTATTCGTAAAGCATTCGATCTTGCCAAAAAGCATTACAACCTTGACCTCACCTTGGCAAACATTCCACAGGACGATCCCGCGGTCTATGATATGGTGAGTAAAGCCGATACCATTGGAGTATTTCAGATTGAAAGTCGTGCACAACAATCAATGTTGCCCAGGTTGCGGCCGCAATGCTTTTATGATTTGGTGATAGAGGTGGCGATTGTTCGCCCTGGCCCAATACAAGGCGATATGGTGCATCCGTATCTCCGCCGGAGAAATGGCGAAGAGCCCATAGAATATCCATCGAAAGAATTGGAGCAGATTTTAGGTAGAACACTAGGTGTTCCGTTGTTTCAGGAGCAGGCGATGAAGATTGCAATAGTTGCAGCGGGGTTTTCCCCCGCTGAGGCCGACGAACTCCGGAGAAGCATGGCAACATTTAAAGCTAAAGGTCTGGTTGCACACTTTGAAGAGAAATTGATCAATGGCATGCTCAAAAATGGCTACAGTCTGGAATATGCGCAGCGTGTGTTCCGGCAACTGGAAGGATTTGGAAGCTATGGATTTCCTGAAAGTCATGCGGTGAGCTTTGCCTTGCTGGTATACGTGTCTTCCTGGATCAAATGCTATTACCCGGAAGTCTTTGCTTGTGCTTTACTTAACAGTATGCCTATGGGATTTTACCAGCCCGCCCAGATCGTGATAGATGCCCGGAAACATGGCGTTGAAATCAGGCCCGTAGACATCAATCATTCTACATGGGATAACAAACTGGAAGAAAAATCGGGAAAGTATTGTGTGCTGCGGCTGGGATTTCGTCAGATAAAAGGCATGCGGGAAGATGATATCCAAATATTAATTAATGCTCGAAAAAAAAGTTATACTTCAATTCATGATTTGCGTGACATTGGATTGCCCGAAGCAGCCCTGGAAAAGTTAGCGGATGCGGATGCGTTCCGGTCCATCGACCTTGACCGCCGCCAGGCGCTTTGGGAAATATCGACCAAAGACCGGCCGTCACCAATATTTTCAAGCAGGCAGTCAAGTGGAATAGGAGAAGAGACCGTCGCTCTTCCGGAAATGTCATTGTCCGAGCACGTAGCCCACGATTATGCAACCACATCGTTATCGCTGAAGGCGCATCCAGTGAGCTTTGTCAGGGAGCAACTGGAGATGCTTCATATTTTGTCGACTTCGGCATTGGATAAATCGAAGGATGGTGATTTAGTAAAAGTAGCAGGACTCATTCTGGTACGGCAGCGACCTGAGACCGCCAGTGGAGTTTGTTTTATTACCATAGAAGATGAATCAGGTTGCGCCAATCTTGTTGTGTTCCAAAAATTATTTGATGAATATAGAAAAGAGATATTACAATCACAGCTGTTGATGGTTGAAGGTAAACTTCAGCGCGAAGGAGAAGTGATTCACGTCATTGTAAAGCGATGTTTTAATCTCTCAAAGATGCTGCGGAAAAGTGTTTCTATCAAAAAAGAGAACGGGTCGATTGCTCCTTTGTCGCGGGCGGATGAAAAAAGCGCTCTTCCTCCAAATAAAATAAAACGAGAAATTATGAATGAAAAAATTTTTCCAGGGGGGAGGAATTTCAAGTAGGTGCCGGAAGGTTGCGGCTTACGCCAAGTTTACTGAAGAAAATATCAGTGCAACATTCGGCCTGTCTCAGCGTCTTAGCGCCCCAGCGGTTTAATAAATTTAGAAGGAAATTGGCTAAAGCTCTATATGGACACTTCATTGATTTGGAGAAAGTTATTTAATCGAATGATTGTAAAAGAATCTAATCACCGAAGCTTTTTTTACCGCAGTGGCGCGAAGGCGCAGAGGTTCCCAAGCGGGAGGTTGAAGGCTCTTCGTAGCAAAAGAGAGAAGACTACCTCTGCATTCACCTCCCTGTCTTTCCCTCGGCATTTTTCCCTGCGTTAAAAAAATTTAGGTTGACAAGCTATTTTAGAAACAGCCGGTACTTTTCTGGAAATTTTTAACGCAGAGCTCCTTACCGCGCAAGCGTCATCTGAACCTGGCCACAAAATTTCTTGGCGACTCGCATTATAATGTTGAATTTTGTAAACCCGGTCCATTCTTAGCTCGTAGTATTGTTGTAGGTTGTGGTTGTTCGTACGTTTTTGATGCTGTTTGTCTAAATTTTGCTACTCAATGGCCGTTTAATACTGATCTTTAGGTAGACGAAGAATATTATCGTGAGGAATAATACAAATAGCCGTTACAAAGTCGGACTCCATATTCTTTTCTGGATGAGTTGCCTCATTTATGAAGCATTTATTTGGGGAATGGTGGATGGAGAATACATTGAACGGCTGGCATTTTCGTCCGTGGAACTGCCAATAAAAATCTCCGCAGCCTACTTTACCCTCTATTACATCATCGATAAATTGCTGCTGCCCCGAAAGTATACACTTTTCATCCTGGTTCTCATGTTATCGATGGTGGTGTTTGGCGTTTTGCTCCGGGCAATTTCTTACTACATAGTATACCCGACGTTTTATCCGCAGGGACTACAACTGCCGGTACTGTATTTTCCGAAGATCCTGATTGCCATATTCTCAATTTATTCGGTTGTGGCGATCGTGGCATCCTATCATTTGGGAAAACATTGGTACAATCATCAGCTGGCATCAGAACAGTTGGAAAAAGAAAAACTTGAATCCGAACTCAAACTGTTAAAGTCACAAATTAATCCTCATTTTCTTTTTAACACATTGAATAACTTATACGCATTGGCCATGAATCAGTCCCAACGTACGCCAGAGACGGTCCATAAGCTTTCAGAATTGATGAGTTACATGCTATATGACAGCAATCAGCCGGAGGTACCACTCAAAAAGGAACTTTATTATATCGAGAATTATATTGCACTGGAAAAACTGAGATATGAGTCACGTCTGGATATAAGTCTTAATGTTTATAGTGATCTAAACGGCATTATGATCGCACCACTGATGATATTGCCATTCGTTGAAAATTGTTTTAAGCATGGGGTGAGCAAACAGATAAATCATTCATGGATCCGCATAGATATTTCAGCAAGCGATGGCGTTCTTACGATTAAGGTGGAGAACAGCAGAGTTCCTGAAGCATCAATGACAATTAGGTCTGTTTCTGGTATTGGTTTGCAAAACGTGAGAAAAAGATTAGCGCTCATTTACCCGGAACGTCATCAACTCGACATTCACGCTGATGAGGAATCATATCTTGTAGTATTAAAGATCAAAATCGCTCACGTTATGGATAAAACGCAGAAGCTTGAGCACCTGAAACACTACTCTGCATGAAATGCCTGATCATTGATGATGAGCCCTTGGCACGCGACCTTATCGAGTCCTATGTTCAACGAATGGAAAATCTTGTTCTCGTCAGAAGCTGTAATAACGCACTGGATGCATTTCCGATACTCCAGCAAAAACAGGTCGACCTTATTTTTCTGGACATCCATATGCCACAGTTGACTGGAATTGATCTAATAAAGTCTTTAAAGGACAAGCCGAAGGTGATTCTTACTACTGCGTATAGAGAGTACGCTGCGGAAGCTTTTGATCTCGATGTAATCGATTACCTTATCAAACCGATAACCTTCGATAGATTTCTCAGGGCGGTTGGAAAAATTTATCAATCGGGTTCCCTGGCTGTTGATGACAATCCTTTGGTAAAATCTTTTGATGATGCATACATTTTCCTTCGTGAGGATAGGGAGATGGTGAAGGTCTTCCTGAGGGATATACTCTACATCGAGAGTTTGCGTGACTACGTTAAAGTAAAAACATCCGGGAGACAAATAATTACCTACCAGAAGATCAGTGTTCTGGAACAAAAGCTTCCGGAAAAAGAATTTGTAAGGATTCACCGTTCATTTATCGTTGCCATTGCCAAGGTATCTTCATTTACGGCCACTGCTGTAAAGGCGGGTGAAGTCGAAATTCCGTTGGGCAGGAATTATAAACAACAGGCATTGAAGGTCCTCAATAAGAATAATGCCTTAATATGAGGTTCACATCCAACACCATTTTGGCAAGACATTTTGGGCGAGTGTAAACGCGAACGCTTTCATGTAAACTCTTACGTTACGCCATAAAAGAAATATTCTTAGCTGAAAAGCGCTGGCAACCGGGTTAGCCCAAATCTGTTTAGTTCAATTTGCGGTCGATTTTAATTGCTGAATAGGGAGGAGAGTTTTCTTTCTCTCGGAATGATCATTATGCCATCCAGTTTTTCACCAGACTAACTCAGATTGCCTCGCAAAGGCATTTGATCTGTTATTTTTACCCGGCAGCTCGGTTGACCTGGAGATGATAACAAATAGCTGTGGAAATAAAGGTCTGCTGATTGAGGAGGCCCTGGCACTTTCGAAAAGTGTGCGTTTTATTTCGCTTTGTTTTTTTGTATGCAGTTTTTAAAACACCGGCTATGTAGTTTTTAAAAATTAACATCGTAGCTATTTATTATATTGAAAGTCCAAAAAGGACTTTTTAAATGTAAAGTGAGAATCGCTTGACTACATCAAAACAACAGCTTATGAGAACAGCAGGCGCCGAATTTACGGCTCGAGTGTTTATCACCCTTCTTATAGTGGCCGGCGCCCTCAACGTATGTTGTGGACAAAGCGATTCAAAAACGGGTTTGGTATTTAAGAAACACACTCTGACAAATGATTTTATTTCAGAAGGCGTAGCAGTAGGGGATGTTAATAGGGATGGAAGGATGGATGTAATGGCGGGACCCTACTGGTTTGAGGCACCGGCTTGGAAGCGCCATGAAATAATTGAAGGACAATCGTTTAAACCCGGCTCGGAGTACAGTAAATCCTTCCTGAATTTCAGCCTCGACGTAAACCTTGATGGATGGATCGATCAGATCGTAGTTGGTTTTCCAGGGACGCCTGGGATGTGGTACGAAAACCCTAAAAATAGCGAAGGGCATTGGAATGCACATGTCATTTTGGAGGCCGTGGGGATAGGCAATGAATCTCCTAATTTTGTAGATGTCGATGGTGATGGGAGAAAAGATATTCTTTGTGCCGATTCAAATGCAAAGCAGATGGTTTGGCTGCGTGCGCCGACCACGGCTGGATCTGGTTGGGTAAGATTTCCGATCAGCGAGACCAACGTCCCGGGTACCGATAAATTTTCACACGGGCTTGGTTTTGGGGATATAAATAAAGATGGGCGTAGAGACGTGATCATCAAGGCAGGATGGTGGGAGTCACCGTCAGATCCCAAACAAGACAAATGGACTTTTCATGCAGGGGATCTTGGGGAAGACTGCTCTCACATGCACGTGTTGGACATAAACGGGGACGGTCGTAATGATGTCATCAATTCCGCTGCTCATAAGTTTGGCATCTGGTGGCATGAGCAAACGCGGGATGAGGGTGGAAATATTTCATGGACTCGTCACGAAATCGACAAGTCAATATCGCAGACGCATTCATCGGTGCTGATTGATTTAAATGGAGACCGTGCCCCTGACTTCATTACGGGGAAGCGTTTCTTCGCGCACAACGATACGCAAACTGACCCAGGCACTCACGATCCCGCAGTCCTTGCGTGGTTTGAGTTCATGCCGGGAAAAAAACCAACCTGGAAGATGCATGAGATTGACAATAATTCTGGTTCGGGGCTAAACCTTGTTGTTGAGGATATGACAAAGGATGGATTGTTGGATATTGTGATATCAAATAAGAAAGGTGTTTTCTTGTTTGAAAATCAAATGAAAAAACGGGCTCGCAAATAGCGGTCGTTTAAATATTAAATATTAAATAATTCAATTTTCTTATGCGAATTAAGAAGGGCATAGTTCTTTCATTTTTTAGCGCCGTAATGCTGATGGTAGGGTGCCAGGACAAAAAGAACGAAACAGCGGATGACACCAGGTTCAGTGGAAAGAAATTCAACGAACACATAAGGTCAACGGAGGCTCGTACGCCGGAAGAGGAAAGATTAGGATTTAAGTTGCCGCCGGGATTTGAGATCCAACTGTATGCATCCGAACCAGACATTGGTAAACCGATCAACATTACTTTTGATGCAAAGGGCAGGATGTGGGTTACGCAATCTTTTGAATATCCATTCGCCGCATCGCCTGGAAAAGGCACCGATCGAATCACCATTCTAGAAGATACAAATCATGATGGTAAGGCAGACACCTTCACGCAATTCAGCGATACGTTGAATATACCGATTGGAATCTTACCACTGAACGATGGGGCAGTAGCATACAGCATTCCCAACGTGTATAAGTTTACAGATTCGAACAAAGATGGAAAAGCTGACGACAAAAAGATCCTGTTAGGTCCGTTTGAGCATCGTGATACGCACGGTATGGTAAACAATTTCATCAGGGGATTTGACGGATGGATCCATGCGTGTCATGGCTTCACCAACCGTTCTACTGTGGCCGGCGCTGATGGCGATTCCATTAAAATGATTTCAGGAAATACCTTCCGTTTCAGGCCGGACGGAAGTCGCGTAGAGCATTTTACCCATGGACGGATCAATCCGTTCGGTTTAGCATTCGATGAGAGGGGATACCTGTATTCGACAGACTGTCATACTTCACCTTTGTACCAATTGATCAGGGGAGCGGATTACACTCAATGGGGGAAAGAAGAGGCAATGGGATTTGCTCCCGATATGAAGCCGCTGGAAAAGGAGGCAACGGCGCTGGCCGGCATTGCATATTATGCAGATGTAAAATATCCTGAGGAATATCAAAGCAATTTTTACATCGGTGATGCTGTAGCTTCGCGGGTATACAGAAATTCTTTTTCGTTTAAGGGTTCTTCACCGGTGGGCAAGCTTGAAGAAGAATTTGTCTTAAGTGATGATCCGTGGTTTCGGCCGGTGGACGTAAAGTTAGGGCCGGATGGCGCATTGTACCTAGCTGATTTTTACAACAGTATTATCGGGCACTATGAAGTTCCGCTCAACCACCCCAAGCGTGATAAGATACGGGGTCGGATCTGGCGCATCACTTACAAGGGCGAACACAACGACGTCAAGGATCTGCTGTCTGCACCAATGGCTGAATTAATATCGATGCTGGATCATGACAATCTGGTCGTCAGGATGGCGGCGGCGGATCAGCTCGCTGACCGGATCGGCAATACGGCAGTCGATCCGTTGGTCAACCTTATTAAAGACAAAACGGTAAGTACCAGGACTTATATTCACAGCCTTTGGGTATTACATCGCATCGACAGCTTGACCAACGATCTGATTGTACGCTCGGCAACACATAGTGATCCCGTAATACGCGTTCATACCATGCGAATCCTCGCCGAAAGACAGGCGCTGGACCAGTCGTTTTTTGATTTGATATCCAACGCATTGAAGGACGAGGATCCACACGTAAAGCGGGCGGCGACGGAGTTGTTGGTCCGGTTTCCTGCCATGACCGCGGTGAAGATGGCGCTTGGGGAAAGGGAAAACGTGCCTGACTTCGACACCCATCAACTTTACACGGCCCGGCTTGTATTACGAAACTTGTTAAGAAACAATGACCTTATGCACCAAGTTGGCGCCCAGGAATGGAATCGTCAACAGTCGGAATATATCGTTGACGTGATGTTAGGTGTACCGACAGAGGAGGCCGCCATGTTTTTGGAACGTCATATTGGCAAAACCAGCGAGAAGGGCGAAAGGTTATCACGCTTGTATGAGCACCTTGCGCGCTTTATACCGGCGCAGAAGCTCGATGCAGTAATCGCGGCGGCCAGGTCTGGAACTGTAAACAATGTCGATGGCGAATATGTAGCATTGACGGGGATTCAGCATGGAGTTGTGAGGCGGGGAGGTAAGGAGCCAACACAACTGCAGGACTGGGGTAAGGCGTTGGCAAACGCATTGCTGGAGAAATATCCAGCCAAATCAGGTTCGACTGACCCGGAGGTCATTGCCAAGCAAAAATTTGCGACTGAACTGGTGGGAAAATATAAAATCCAGGCTCTTGAAACTGAAATATTGAATTTTCTGGCGACGGGGTCCAAGGCACACATCGACGTTAAAGTAAGTGCATTGCGGTCGCTGATGACACTGGACAGAGACAAATATGCGGCAATAGCGGGAAAAATTCTCGTTGACACGGTACGGCCTCAATTCAAGAAGCGCATAGCCTCATTGTTAGGAGACTTTCCAAGTGCCGCGGTAAACAAGGCGCTGGCGGCTGTCACTAATGCTCCACCTGACCTGCAGTCTGAGGTAGTTATGGCCTTAGCGGCTTCTGCTGAGGGAAAAAATATCATTTTTCGCAAAGTCCGGAATGGAGAGCTTTTACCCAGGACGCTGCTGGAGCCGAAAGTAGAAGAGCGAATGATGATGAACATATCAAAAACGCAGGAAACTGAATATACCGCACTCATCGCCAATCTTGAACCCATTAGTAAGGAAAGGCAAACGTTGATTGATACCCGGCTAATTGTTTTCAACAGTATGACAGAACCCGTGTCATTGGATTCCGGCAGGATGGTATTCGGAACGAACTGCGCACCATGCCATACCATACAAAACGATGGAGGGAACATCGGACCCCAACTTGATGGTGTCGGTAAATGGGGACCCAGGGCGTTGGCAGAAAAAATTCTTGATCCTAACCGGAACGTCTCCGAGGCCTTCAGGAATTATACGATTACCTTAAAAGACGGAAAAGTTATGAGCGGCCTGTTTCGGCGGGAGGAAGGCGAGGTTATTGTATTTGCTGACATAAGCGGAAAAGAATTTTCTGTTTCTAAACAGAACATCGCTGAGCAAAAGGTTTCACGGTATACTCTAATGCCAGACCACTTTGGCAATGTGCTTTCACAGGAGGAGTTTAACGCGTTGTTAAAATATCTCCTTAGTGTCCAAAGCTAGCGTTGCGCGCGCGATTGGTCGTTTGGAGACTTTTTAGAGGCGGGCGCTGTTGCCGTAGGCTGATCATGTTTAAAGACAAATTCTGCCCGCCGATTTTTTTGATGGTCAACTTCCGAACAGTCCACTGCGTAGCAAGGAATTACTGGGAGTGATTCCCCATACGCCTTTTGAATGATTCGGGACTTGTGAATGCCCTGACCTACCAGGTATTTCAGTACTGCCTGCACACGCCTTTTTGACAACTCTATGTTGTAGCTTTCCTCACCGCGATCATCGGCGTGGCCGGCAACTACAAGCTTCAATAGTGGATCGTGGTCGAGAATATTCTTTACCTCGCTTAGATAAGTAATATCTTCATCGTCCAGATTGGCTTTATCAAAATCAAAATAGATATTTCTGAGATTGGTGCGATCCGATTTTTTCATTCCAAGGTTTTTTAGCATCGATGACGGATCAGTTCTTAGCTTGGTTATATTTCCTTTACCAAGATACTCGTTGCCTTGCGGAGTTGTCAGATATAAGAGGTCATCTTTTTCGGTTATCTCATTAAGAGACTCTCCGGTCTTTACATACATTTTAGTGGTGCCTTTGTCAGTGTCAAGCACGAGGAGTTTTGATTCCTGAACCCTGTCTTTGAGGATCACTGTAAATTTTTCTGTCTCAGGTCCGGACGGCGGAATGGTGACCTCGCGAAAACCTGTCTCGTACTTCTCGTGTGCAACAACAACCTGGTAAGTTTCCCCCCGTTCTCCAATGAATGTCATTACACCTTTTCCTTGTTCAATCGGGATATCTGCCCCGGTTTTCTTGTTAGTCACAGTTGCCCTGAAGCCATCGATTAGATCGTCAGAAGCGTTTTTGATCCATCCCATGGCGAGGACATGGTTGACGGATAACTTCTGGAAGGAGAACAGATCATCATTGCCGCTACGGGAAGATGAGAAATAGCCAGTCCGTTGATCGTGAGCGGCGATTAGGGAAAAATCGTCGGCTGTAGAATTTATTGGGTACCCAAGGTTTATGGGTGGTGTAAAATCGCTTCCGGCTTTTTCACTTTTGAATATATCAAGACCGCCGAGACCCCCGTGGCCGTTGGAGGTAAAGTACAAGGTTTGGTCGATAAAAAACGGAAATGCCTCGTCTTCCATTGTGTTAACGACGGGCCCGAGGTTGACCGGCACTCCCCACTTGCCGCCAGATTGTTCGACGCGGTAAAGGTCTGTGCCTCCGTAACCTCCCGGCTTGTCTGAAGCGAAATATAAAGCCGTTCCGTCTTCCGATATCGAAGGATGTAAATATGAGTAGGCGGGATTGTTAAATGGCAATGGTACCACCTGCCAGGTAGATTTAGCCTTATCAAATCGCGCATCATATAATCCCGGCCGCCATTCAAATACATTTTTTCTCCCGTTAACTTGAATACGTTGATTCCGGTTGACGATCATTTTTTGATATTGGTCATAAAAGGATGCCGGACCGTCGTGGTGTCTGGAATCTAAAGCGTCTTCAAACAACGTTGGCTCCGAAAACTGCTGGCCGTTGGATTTTGCGGCTTGATAGAGATTCAGAAACGGGCTGTTGTCCCAATGCGATTTTTTCTTGAATGCCCCTTGTTCCCTCGACGACGCGAAGACGATACCGTCATTATAATACACGGCGCCAAACTCGGAAGCAGGTGTATTAACGCTAAGGCTTTGAATGGCTATTGTCGCGGAATCCAGATAGTACTTTTCAAAATTTCGCAGGTCGTCGAGCGCTTTTCTGACGACGATATTGTCCGGATCCTGCGCTAAGACATGTTCCAACAATGTATCTGCCTGCTCCTTTTTTTCCAGGATCGTTAACACCCTTGCAAATTCGTAGTAGTCCTGTGTGGTAAATTTTCCTTGATTTTGTTTTGCCTTAACAAACCACTTTTCAGATTCGGGGATAAGATTCATCTTATAGTTGCACCTGGCGAGCTGAACCATGAGGTTACCAGGATGGGGCGATTTCTTCATCGCCTTTTGATAAAACTCTGTAGCTTGCTGATAGTGATGGTGAGCAAACAGAGAATCTGCCAGCGTCTCGTATGCAATACTGCTGTGCTGTGAGAATACCGTGATTCCCGGTAATAATATCACTAAAATAAAGAATGCTCTTCTCATGCTAAAAATATCGTGGTGAAAAAACAACATGCTTGTTACGATTGATTCGATAATTCAAGACCACTTCATGTGTTCCCGTTTGCACTGCAGCCAGAGAGCTGATCGGATAACCGTACGAATAGCCCAGGCTCAATTGGTTATTGATATTCAATTCCAGCAGGCCATCGACTGAATCCTGCATTCTGTAAGAAACACCGATCCATAAAGTTTCACGAATCAGCATATTGGCATTCAGATCATACTGAAAGGGGCCGCCCTCTTCCCATCTGAGCAAAACATTTGGTTTGAACTTAAAGCCTGGACCGATCGGGAAGACGTGGCCCGCGGAGAGAAAATAATGCCTTTTTTGCCGGGCTTGCGTGTAGACGTCCTGGTTGCTCCAGCGGTTGTTGATCAATGTCGGTAACGATAAGCCTATGTAGCTTCTCCTGGAATAATAATATATACCGATGCCCAGATTCGGTAACAGTCTGGTTTCATTCTGGAAAAATGTCGGATCAGGCTGACCATTTGGCGTAAGGATATTTAATTCGGAGAGGTTAGCCTTGTAGTAGGTTACCCCAGCCTGTCCGCCAACCGATAGCTTCCCCGTTTTTGATACCGGAATCCGGTAGGCATACGTCCCGTAAGCCATGTATTGATTTACAACGCTTACCTCATCATGTACTAATACGGCTCCTGCCGCAGAACGAGATAATTTCAACGGTGAATGAATAGATGCCACTTGTGTTTGCGGCGCGCCCTTCAAACCGGTCCATTGCGAACGCACGGCAAATGTTGTGGTCATCGATTCATGGCTTCCTGAATACGCAGGATTAATCACCAATCCGTTGAACATGTATTGAGTGAAAAGCGGATTCTGCTGCGCAAAACCATTCCTGGGAACCATTATCACTCCAACGAAAAGAAGGGGCAGGAGAATTTTCTTTACCAGGGTCATACCGTTACAGTCGTATATCTTTTGCATGGCCGGTGCGTTATCTAATGATGACCACATAGCCAGTCATGGTTTTCATTTCATCCCCAGGTTCCAGTATATAATAGTAGGTACCCTGATCTAGCAGCTTGCCGGATTGCTGGGCCGTATTGCCACGGCCATCCCACGGCGCTGAAAAATTTTCATAGTGTTCTTTTTGATAAACGAGCAGTCCCCACCGGTCGAAGACCTTTACAAAATTATTTGGATAATTTTCGATCCCTTGGATGTACCACGTTTCATTATTATCGTTGCCGTTTGGCGAGAACCCCTCGGAAACGATTAATGGCAGATATGTATTTTCAATGGTTACTTCTGCCTCATCCGAAAGTCCATCCGGATCTTCTATGGTATAGGTGAACGTTACCGACGATGAAATTAAGCCTGCAGGTTGATATACGATCTTCCCGTCTACTATTTGTACAGTTCCTACGGAAGGCGCCGTTACAGATACAATCGAAAGTTCCTCATGATCGTTATCGTCATCGTGGTCGTTGGCGAGTACGTCTATAACGAGGGGCGCGACGGATGAGTTTGCAATCGGACCATCATCAACGGCGATGGGTGGCTGATTGGGCGCATCAATTACCGCTATTGTTATTATGCCGGGCTCAGATGTCAATCCGTCCGGGTCCCTTATGGTATAGGAAAAGGTTTCGGTGCCGGTGAAGCCTTTTTCCGGAATATAAACCACTACTCCGGTAGTATTATTAAAAGTTATAGTGCCGTGTGAGGGATTCGTTGTAAAAGTTACAGACGATATTACTATTTCATCGTCAACGTCATAATCATTCACGGTGATCTTGATTTCTACTGCAATATTTTCATCTGTTTCGGCCTGGTCGTTAACAGCAACCGGCGGGTCATTAATGGGGGAAACAGTTATAGTCACCAACGCTGGGGCCGAAGTTGCACCTTCAGCGTCCTTGACGGTATAAGTGAAAGAATCAACACCGTTGAAGTTTTCTTCCGGGGTGTATACGATTATGCCCGTCGCCTGTTCTACAACGGCAACACCATGCGCAGGAAGACTTGAAACGAGTACGGAGGCGGGATCCAGGCTGCTGTCAATGTCGGTGTCGTTGTCCAAAACAGCGACGGAAACCTGTGTTTCTTCAGGTGTAGTGGCTAAATCAGGATTGGCATTCGGAGCATCGTTAACGGGATGAATGGTAATAACCACGGTAGCAACATTGGAAAGGGCGCCGCTTGCATCCTTGACTTGATATGTAAATGAGTCAGCTCCATTATAGTTGAGGTTCGGTGTGTATGAGACGACGCCTGTAGTCGCGTTGATGGTGACGGAGCCATGGTCTGGTGTGCTTGTCAACACAATCATGCTTGCGCTCAACACGTCATCGACATCGTTGTCGTTTGAAAGTAGGGGTAGGGTAACGGATGTGTCCTCGTCCGTGGTGAACGCATCGTTTGCTGCGACGGGTGGATCATTGACAGGAAGAATAGTCACATGTACGACGATGGGCGCCGAATTTTCCGTTCCGTCGTTGGCGTGATAAGTGAAACTGTCTGTCCCGTAGTAGTCAGGATTTGGTGTATAGATAAAGAATCCTCCCATATCTGTTACAATGCCATGTAATGGTGGATCACCATGCAAGGCCACCAGGTCATCTCCATCAGGATCTGTATCATTAATCAATAGACACCCACAATCAAGCTCTGTGTCCTCATATATGACAAAAGAGTCCGGCTGCCCGGAGGGCGGATCATTCACTCCGTTCACCTGCACATCGCGTGTAACGATGATGCTATTCGTTGAACCGTCGAAAACTGAAAACGAAATGGTTCGCGCCAGACTGGACGGGTTGTTGTTGTTCAAGTTTTCATAAGTAACTGAACGTAAAGCGGTGGTGAAATCGTCCGGTGATGCCGGGCCGGTAAGTGTCAGCGTACCGGTCGCTGCGTCGTAAGATCCGGTTATAGAGAAGGCGTCGGTGAAATTCAGCACGTCTTCGGTGCTGGAATAATTCGTGGAGATTTGGACGGTGGCGTTGCTCAGTAATGGACTGTCGGCGTCGGTTGCCGTTAGTGACGTCGTAATAGACACGCTACCCTGACCCTCGGTGTAAGTGATGATGCTTGCCTCTATTCCTGACAACAATGGATCCTGGGCAAAGGAAGCATAGGGAAGATAAAATAAAAAAGCTAAAAAAGCGGTGATGGTGAGCAAATTCGATTTGCCTTGATCAGGATATCGCCTGTGTGACCCGTACGAAATACAATGTCTTAAAAAATCTATCTTGTTCATATATAGGATATGTTGCCAACTGCATGGATGTACGCACGAGAGGTTTTTCGATCCTATATATCGCCGGAATCAAAAAAGTAAACTTTTAAATCCATTTCTTACATAAATATTTTTTTGATATTTCATCCCATTTTGGGATTCAACGGGGACGAAACGCGTTAATAAGAGTTAAAATGCAAAATCAATTTAAAACTCAGGCTTACGCGCGTTAGGAATGTGGAATTTCTTGCCCAGGTCTTACTTCAATGAATGAACATT
>DASUTP010000512.1:0-11295 GCA_036374515.1 Chryseolinea sp.
CTTTTACAATGGGGGTGAGAAGATTGCAGATCCGAGGGACATCGGGATGCCGCGGCTCACTTATGAGGATATAAAAGGTGGCAGCACCGTTGAAGAATCGGCAAGCGTGTTCATGAACGTCCTCAAAGGGAAGGGAACGCCGGCGCAAAATTCCGCTGTTATAGCAAACGCTGGAATGTCACTCTATGCCGGGCACCAGGAGCTTGGGCTATCGAAAGCCTTTGATCGTGCGAAAGAAGCCCTTGAGTCAGGAAAGGCTCTCGAAGCATTTAAGAAACTATTGGAAAGCTGAGATGTCGGCAAACAACTAAACACTTGAGACTTCAACACAATGAACATTCTGGATCAGATCATCGAGCATAAACGTAAAGAAGTATCAGAACGTAAAGAACTTTACCCCGTTAAATTCCTCGAACAAAGTATCTTTTTTCCTAGTCAGCCCGTATCGCTAAAGAAGTATATTCAGCGCGAGGATAAGTCGGGTATTATTGCAGAGATCAAAAGAAAGTCACCTTCGAAGGGGGTTATTAACCCGCATGTTTCGGTAGAAAGAACTTCGATCGGATATATGCAGGCCGGAGCTTCTGCGCTTTCGGTTTTGACGGACAAAAATTTCTTTGGAGGAAGCAATGATGATTTAACCACTGCGAGGAAATTTAACTTCTGCCCGATACTGCGAAAGGATTTTACGATCGATGAGTATCAAATAGTAGAAGCAAAATCAATCGGAGCTGATGCGATTCTTTTGATTGCCGCGGTTCTGAGTGCATCGGAACTGAACTCACTCGCCGCCTTTGCGCACTCCTTTGGTTTGGAGGTCTTACTGGAGGTTCACAATGAAGAAGAATTGAATAAAAGCGTTGATGCGGGCGCTGATCTGATCGGCGTGAATAACCGCGACCTGAAAACATTCCAGTTAAGCATCGAGGTTTCGAAGAGGCTGGCCAATGCGATTCCCGGCTCGGTTGTGAAGGTTTCTGAAAGTGGGATTGAATCCGTAGAAGCGATTTTGGATTTGAGATCGTATGGCTACGAGGGGTTTTTAATGGGACAAAATTTCATGCAGCACAGCAGGCCGGAAGGAGCTTGTAAGGAATTTATTGACGATTTAAGAAAAGCCACAAGGCAGAAAGCAGTTGGATGAGGAATCTGCAGGACATATCGATTAAAATATGTGGTATGCGGGACGCCGGAAATATCCTTGACGTGGCATCGCTGGGACCGCAGTATCTCGGATTTATCTTTTATCCAAAATCGCCACGATTTGTGGGAAGCGATTTCAAGATGCCTTCGGGATTACCCGCCACGATAAAGCGTGTCGGCGTTTTTGTCAACGAATCAAATGACTTGATCCTGGAGAAGCACGAGCATTTAAACTTTGACTTTGTCCAGCTCCATGGAAATGAATCTCCTTCAACCTGTGCCGAACTAAAGCGGGCGGGCATCGGTATCATAAAAGTCTTTTCCGTAGGCGGTGATTTTAGTTTTGATTCGACAGAGTCTTATAAAGGAATAGCCGATTACTTCCTGTTCGACACAAAGGGAAAATATTACGGCGGCAACGCAGTACCGTTCGACTGGAAAATCCTGGAACAGTACGATCAGGAAACACCCTTCTTCCTAAGTGGGGGACTATCGCCTGAGAATCTGGATACACTGGATGATTTTTTGAAGATGAACATTCATGCGCTTGACCTGAACAGCGGGGTGGAGACGGCTCCGGGGATGAAAGACCCTGAAAGAATTAAGGCAATTCTCAGCAGGTACGGCGGGAAAAAGCAATAAATCGATGCTGCACACTCACACTACAACACACACTCGCACCTTAAGAAGTCAACGTCTAAACACGTAAGCACCCAATGAAATACACTGTTGATGCAAAAGGATACTACGGCCAATTCGGCGGAGCATTCATACCGGAGATGTTATATCCAAACGTAGAAGAATTGCGCACTAGATATCTGGAGATTATCACCGACCCGGAATATCAACGCGATTTCCACAAGCTTCTGAAGGACTATGTAGGTAGGCCGACCCCTTTGTATTTGGCGAAACGCCTTTCGGAAATTTATAATGCGACGATTTATTTGAAACGTGAGGACTTATGTCATACCGGCTCGCATAAGATCAATAATACCATTGGCCAGATTCTGCTAGCGCGTCGCCTAGGAAAAGAAAAAATTATTGCAGAGACTGGGGCAGGCCAGCATGGTGTCGCAACTGCCACTGTATGCGCGCTAATGGGCATGGAATGTATTGTTTATATGGGTAAGGTCGACATGGAACGGCAACGCCCTAACGTTGAGCGTATGCGCATATTGGGAGCGACGGTGGTACCCGCTCTCAGCGGCAGCATGACGTTAAAAGACGCAACGAATGAAGCGATGCGGCATTGGATCAATAACCCGACAGAAACGCACTATATCATTGGATCGGTTGTAGGCCCCCATCCATACCCCGACATGGTCTCCCGTTTTCAATCGGTCATCAGCGACGAGATCCGGAAACAGCTGCAGGATGAGATTGGAAACCCGTTTCCCGATTACGTTTTTGCTTGCGTTGGCGGTGGAAGTAATGCTGCTGGAGCATTCTATCATTTTCTTGATAATGAGCATGTTAACCTTGTGGCTGTTGAGGCTGCCGGAAAGGGTTTAACATCCGGCGAATCCGCCGCGACCACCGCTTTGGGAAAGCCCGGAGTTCTTCACGGAAGCAAAACCATTCTCATGCAAACCGACGATGGACAGGTGGTTGAGCCCCATTCCGTCTCGGCCGGGCTTGACTATCCAGGTATCGGTCCGATGCACGCGCATTTGTTTGATATCGGGCGTGTTCAATTTGTGAGTTCCACCGACGATGAATCGTTGAAAGCCGGCATCGACCTAAGCAGGGCTGAAGGAATCATCCCTGCCCTTGAATCCGCCCACGCCATTGCAGCGCTTAATAAATTCACCTTCGACAAAGACGATGTGGTCGTAATCAATTTGTCGGGCCGGGGTGACAAAGACCTGGAGACGTATATAAAGTACGGCAAGTATTAAACAGTACTTGCACTGACTAAAAATAGTATTATGAAAAATAGAATTAAAGAACTTCTGTCAACGCGTAAAAGCGGAATTCTTTCCATGTATTACACCGCTGGATTTCCCAGCCTTGGGGATACGGCCACAATAGCCGAGTCGTTAGCGTCGTCAGGTGCTGACATCATTGAAATCGGAATTCCATATTCGGACCCTGTTGCCGACGGGCCGACAATTCAGGCCAGTAACACCGTTGCCCTGAAGAATGGGATGCGCGTATCCATGCTTATCGAACAGGTAAAACAAATCCGGGAAAAAATAGATATTCCGATTATACTGATGGGCTATATCAATCCGGTCTTGCAGTATGGCATCGAAAAATTTGCAAAAGATGCAGCTGATGCCGGGGTCGACGGTGTCATACTTCCGGACATGCCTATGGATGAATATCTAGACCACTACAAAGCAATTTTCGATTCTGTAAACATTACCAACACATTCCTGATTTCTCCTACAACCTCTGATGAGCGAATTCGGAAAATTGATGCTGTTACCGACGGTTTCATCTACGCGGTTTCAGCTTCGAGTATTACAGGGGCAAAGGGCAAATTCGAAAATGCTCAGATCGACTATTTCGACCGACTCAAGAAGATGCAGCTTAAAAATCCTTACCTGATCGGTTTTGGAATTTCCAACCGCGATACTTTTGCCACAGCGTCCAAATATGGAGCGGGCGCAATAGTCGGAAGCGCGTTTGTTGACCTGCTGAAAAACTCCAAAAATCTTAGTGATGATATCGCGACGTTCGTGAGATCATTGAAGAATGGCCAATAACCTATTTGATTTCCTTCATTTTTAATTTTTCAATTCCGATCGTATGATAGTCCAGCTTAATCCTTCCATTTTACCAGCTGAAAAAGAGGCAATCCTGCTAAAGATCAAAAGCCTTGAGTACAAGACCACTGAAGTAAAAACGCAGAGAGGCGATTACCTGGTGGGAATTGGGAAAAAGGAGTTTGACCTTCGTCAGCTTGGCCACATGAAGGGGATTGCCGACATACATCGGGTATCCGACGACTATAAGCTGGTATCACGGAAATGGAAAGTGGACCGCACCCATATCGATCTCGGTGATGGCGTGGTGATTGGAAATGGATCGTTATCGATTATGGCAGGTCCCTGTTCGATCGAAAGCGAGGAACAAGTCCAGCAGATCATCGACCACCTTGTTAGACATAACGTGAGAATCATGCGAGGCGGCGTATTCAAACCGAGAAGCTCTCCATACGCGTTTCGCGGCATGGGCGTTGATGGATTGAAAATGTGGTACAAGCTCGCTCGCAAAGCTGGGATAAAGATTATCAGTGAGGTAATGCAAGTAAGCCAGATTGATGCCATGTACGATTATGTCGACGTTTTTCAGGTCGGTGCGCGAAATACGCAAAACTTCAATTTGCTCGACGAACTTGGCAGAGTTGATAAAGCTGTGATGATTAAACGTGGCATTTCCGGAACGATTGAAGAGTTACTCTATTCAGCCGAATACGTGTTCTCTGCGGGAAACGAAAAGCTGATACTGTGTGAGCGCGGCATCCGTACCTATGAAAAAGCAAGCCGCAATACGCTGGATATAAATGCAATTCCCATCCTGAAAGAGAAGACTCACTTACCGGTAGTAGCCGATCCATCGCACGGTATCGGCATACGGGAGTATGTCGAGCCAATTGCCCTCGCAACGGTAATGGCAGGCGCTGATGGGGTTATCTATGAGACCCACTTAAAACCGGAGGAAGCAGCCAGCGACGGACAACAAACTTTGAACTTCGAAGAGTCCGGGGAATTGATTGGAAAATTGCGCAAGACATTTGACTTAAGAATGAGTTTCTAAATATTAAAGGGCAGAGAGATTAAAACAAAAAGTCGGTAGCCGAATCATAAATAGGATGATAGTATACGGAATTAAAAATTGCAATACAGTAAAGTCGGCCGTGGAGTGGCTGAAGAAACGTAAGGTGGACTTTGAATTTTACGATTACAAAAGCAACGGCATTACAGAGTCCAAGCTCAGGGAGTGGAGCAAACAGGTAGGGTGGGAGAGTCTGGTTAACAAGCGGGGAATGACCTGGCGACAGCTGGATGAAGCTGTTCAAAAAAAGATTACTACAGAAAACGACGCAATACGCCTGATGATGGAGAAGACAAGCGTTATTAAACGGCCATTAATAGAGCGCAATAATAAGGTTATCGCGTTAGGTTTTGACGAAGACCAATACAAAAAAATATTCTAATCTTTTGGAGGATGCTGTATGCCTAGCCAGTCAATTCCTTTTTTCAGCAGACTTAGGGTTTTTCCCTCTTCCGATCCGGGTGTAGCCTGGTAGTTATACGTCCATTGAGCCTGTGGCGGTAAACTCATGAGAATTGATTCGGTTCTCCCGTCCGTATCCAGTCCGAATTTAGTGCCCCGATCCCAAACGAGGTTGAATTCTACATAGCGACCCCGCCGGAGATATTGCCATTCCTTCTCCAGTTCTGTAAACGGTAGGTTTTTATTCTTGCTGATAAAATGAATGTAAAGCGGGGCAAACACGTTCCCCAATGACTGAATGAAGGCAAACCTGGACTCTTTCGTGAACCCGGCATTATCCTTTAAATAGTCAAAGAAAATTCCTCCTACGCCTCGTGTTTCATTTCTATGCTTGAGATAAAAATAGTCGTCGGCCCAGTTTTTAAATTCCGGATAATAAGAGGGATGATGTTGATCACAAATGTCTTTTAAGGTCCGGTGAAAATGGCGTGCATCCTCTGCGTTGACATAGTGGGGCGTCAGATCGATACCACCCCCAAACCACCAGGTGCCGTTTGTCATTTCAAAATATCTGACATTCATGTGAATGATCGGGATCATTGGACTGAATGGATGCAGCACGATGGATACACCCGTTGCAAAAAAGTCCGGCGGTTCGGGTAAATCAAGCTTCATTGACTTTAAAACGGCCTCGGGTGTTCTTCCCCAGACTGCGGAAAAATTCACGCCGCCTTTTTCAATTATTTTGCCGCCCACGATAACACGGGTTACACCACCTCCGCCACCAGAACGCTGCCATTCATCGCTAATAAATTTTCCTTCCCCGTCGGCAGCCTCCAATTGCGAACAGATTCGTTGCTGAAGTCCTACAAACCAATCGCGTATTTCTTCTTTATTGAGCATAAGCAATGATCATGAAAATCCATCAAAAGGGAAAACCGATTCCGACATTATAAATTACAGGTTCTTTATAGTTGGTGTATTGACCGTCTTGGCCCAAGGTCGCATAAGGTTTCCAGAATCGTACCTTATCTAAGACGAATTTGTCGCCACTATCCCGCGCAGGATCATACACTTTCATTCCTACATCCAGGCGTAAGATCAAAAACGAGAAATCAAACCTCAGGCCGAATCCCGTACCGACGCCAAATTCTTTATAGAACCGGTTGATCCGGAACTGCGAGGTTTCATCCTGAATGATGTTGCCGTCAGAATCCTTTTTATTCACAGGCTGAAAGGTCCACACGTTGCCTGCATCGAGGAAGACGGCGCCATCGACAAATCCAAAAAGCTTTTGGCGCAGCTCGATGCTTGCCTCTAATAAAATTGTCGACGGTTTTTCAATGCTGTAGTCAAACAAGCCATCTTTTTCCGGCTCAGTGCTTTCCGCGGGCTTGGTAGAGCCGGGGCCCAGTCTTCTTGGTCGCCAGGCACGGATGCTGTTACTTCCGCCGGCGAAAAAAAACTTTTCATAGGGGAGGCTCTGATTGTCGCCATACGCATAGGCAAATCCCGAGTTGAAGCGATATGCCAGGACAGTATTTTTATTTATTGGATCGACCCTTCTCATATCCAAGTTCAAACGGATGTATTTGAAATATTCGAGTTTCAAATCTTCAATAAATTTTGGCTCGATAAAATTCCAAAGTGTACCACCACTTTCAATTTGTGCTCTGATGTAGCCGGAATTTTCTTTTACATTTCCATAGTTATTCAGGTTCCAGGTTATGGCGAAGATTATGCTGTTGACAAACGAAGGGCGGAAAGCGTTTGTCAGGTTGTTGTTACCCAGCGAATCTTGCTGCTGCAACAACCGCTTAAAACTATCCGACAGATTTGCCGTATCTATGACTGCAAGATTCAACGGTGTTAATGAGTAGGTTCTGTTCCTGTTATTTTGCCACGTATAGGTACCGTTGAGCGTTATGGCTGTCCGTCGGTATTCGGGCCTGTCGGAATAGGCATAACCAATCGTGAATTTCGTTTTAGGATTGTACTGCGCGAACTTAAAGCGCAGACGTTCCTTGAAGGGCCACATAAATTGTGGGAACGTTAGAGATGCATTCAGACCCGCTTCCGTGCTTTTATAAACGTTTTGTGAGCTGGTTGCCGAAGCCACGCCTTCAAATCCAAACCGGCCGCTCAGATCAAACGTCTCCATACTTTTGAAGACATTTCGCTTTTTGAACGATATAATGTAGAAAGGCCCAGGATATCCTTGTGTCACATTTACGCCCGCCTCGTTTGTCCATTCGTAACGGGCGAGGGGACTGGCGAAGATATTGGCAATGAATTTTCCGCCCGAAGTATCGTAATTGATATTGATGAACTTAAACGCCTCAATATTGCCCAGCTGCCGCTGCGTGTTAAGGGTTTTGGTGCGGCTATACAACTCTTCGGGTCGTAAGAAGACGCGCTGGCTGAGAACTTTCAGGTTATAATTGTCGACGAAATATTGATATTGGATATCGTGGTAGGTCCGTTTTCTGCGCCGGTTGTTTGGAATATTGGTGCCAACGTCTGTCGTGAATGTTACTGAATCGATCTTGAATTGTTTGTGGTATCCCCGTTTTGCTGGATCTCTGATCGAAATCATGACGGCCACTTTTCGCTCAGGCGATCTGAAAGAGGTATCTGTGGCAAAATCGATGTATTGCCGACTGAAGTCGTAATAACCATGGTCTTTCAGCAAAAGGTCTATCCGTTCACGCTCATTGGAGAAATTATCCTGTTGAAAACGTTCTCCTCGCTTGATCAAAGTCTCATCGTTATTTTCATTTATGATTCTCATGATCGCTGTGTCAGCCACGTCATAGACGATGGAATCAATCAGATAAGGTTTGCCGGGGAATACCCGATAGATAACGGTAACCAGCTTGTTGTTCACCAATACACTATCCGTTACCTTGCTCTTAAAATATCCATTGGAAAACAAGTACTCGTTAAACCTTTCTTTGGTAAGCCGCACCTGGCTGCTGTCGTACACGGCAATGGGCTCACCCCATTGCATCCAGTTGTTACCGTTTTCGATAAAGCCGTTGTATTTGGCCACCTTCTTTTGTTTTTTAAACTGGTAGTTGTCGATCTTTTTCGCCGACGTCGTCCTGGAAATTTTGTCATCGTATTTCCTCTCCGCGGCTTCTTTCTTCCGGATGAACTTCTCCTGATCGTAACGGCGTTCACCGAAATAGTAGATTGATACCAGGGGCGTAAATGGCAAACCGAGAAATTTCCGGTTCGGCGTCTGTGCGTAAAGGTTTCTCAGCGCTTCCTTTTCAATATTTTTAGGAGCCTGTGTCCTTTGGCGATATAAGAGTTTTTGATTTTCTTTCAGGTGCTTAGTACCGAGGCACCCTGATAAGGAGACCCAAAGTCCTATAAGCCATACCAAATATTTAATCTTCGAGATACTCAAGCGTTACAGCATGCTTTCCAAAGCCAAAATCAAGTTTATCAAATCCCTGCAAATAAAAAAATACCGGATGCAGGAGCAAAGTTTTATCGTGGAAGGTGCAAAGAGCGTGCGCGAATTATTGAACTCGGATTTTGAAGTGACCATGTTAATTGGTACGGCCCGCTTTCTGTCAAGTGTGAATACTAAAAAACCGAAGGAAGTGATCGAGGCTACTGAAAAGGAGATCGAAGGGCTTGGTGAATTTCAAACGAATGATGCGGCAATCGCCATTTCCCGGATGAAGCCGAATGAGGTACTTTTCGCGGGCAAGGACGAATTTACGCTGGTGCTCGACGATATCCGGGATCCCGGTAATCTGGGCACCATCGTTCGTACAGCTGATTGGTTCGGCGTCACCAAAATCATTGCTTCCGCGGAAACGGCTGATTTCTATAACCCCAAAGTAATCAGTGCCACGATGGGATCATTTTCCAGGGTCAGGGTATTTTACACGGTGCTGGCGGATTACCTTCAGTCTGCAACGCTTCCCGTTTTTGGTGCTTATCTGCATGGAACCGATATTCATACGGTAGATTTCCGAACGGGGGGACTTATTCTGATCGGTAATGAATCGAGGGGAATTCATCCCGAGCTCGAAAGATTCGTAACACATAAGGTAAACATCCCTAAAGCGGGACAAGCGGAATCCCTGAATGCCGCCATCGCAACCGGAATTATTCTATTTCGTACTACTTGCTAGTTTTTCGTTTGGTGGGCGTAACTGAAAAAATTTTTGGCGCTTCAAATCAAAAGTTAAAAGAACCCGGCGCTGTCTTTCGCGGCCTGGTCGGAGATTTTTTCCGCCTGGTCTTTTCCTAGATATTGATCGATCCACGCGTGGCCCAGGTAGATGACGGGAGTGAGGGCGATTGCTACCGCGAATTTATAGATGTAGTTAGTGATACCGATGGCGATGATCTGCTGGTTCGTAAAGACTCCGTAAAAGGCAATGAACAGGACGACAAAACTGTCAATAAACTGAGACACCAACGTTGAACCTGTGGCACGTAACCAGAGTTTTTTACTACCTGTAATTTTTCTCAACTGCTGAAAAACAAAAACGTCTACCAGCTGTCCCAAAAGGAAAGCTGTCAGCGAGCCGATTATGATACGTTGGCCTTGGCCGAAGATCTTACTGAAGGCGAGGTCCATGTTAAAATCGTTGCCGTTGTTATCCTTCGCGGTTGCCCAAAAGTCAGCGGGCGAAAGGCGGATGCTGATAAATATCACAATAAAAGCATACGCGATGAGGAATGCTGTAAAATAACTTATGCGTTTAACACCTGGCTTTCCAAAATACTCGTTGATCAGGTCGGTGGTAATGAACACGATCGGCCAGATAACAGCACCAGCCGTAAGGTTAAAATTCATTGTGAAACCCAGGATGTTAAGGTTTGCAGGCGGTAGTCCTACAGTTGACTCTGCGGAGAATATTTTTACGCCGATCATTTCGGCCAATAGCGCATTCGTAATAAAGACACCGGCCAGGATGATAAAAAGGCGATTCCGTTTTTGTTCCTGGCTATTTTCCATCAAACTAATGTAATTAATCTTGTATTATAAATTCCTCGCCTTCTATCGCCAGCTCTGTATTAACAAAAATTGATTTCGCTTCGTCGAGTATGGGTGTGAGATCCTTGTAACGCGCGGAGAAATGTCCCAGCAAAAGTCTGTTTACTGCTGCTAGTTTCGCGATCATCGCTGCCTGTTTCGCAGTGCTGTGTTTGGTGTCTTTCGCTTTCGATTCCTCGTCGGTCATAAATGTGGCCTCATGATAAAGCAGATCAATGCTTCTGATCTGGTCCACAAGTCCTTCATCAAAAACGGTATCGGAACAATACGCGTAGCTTCTGGATTTCCTCGGCTCGAAGGTGAGCGACTCATTCGTATAAAGGATGGCCCCAGTCTCATCGCGAACATCATTACCGTTTTTAAGCCCGGCAACCTGTTGAAGCGGCAAGCCTTGCGGCAGCCTGGTTTTGTCGATTCGCCTCGGCTTCGTTTTTTCTTTAAAAAGAAAACCGGAGCAACGGATCTTATGTGCCAACGGAATAGTTTCGACCGTTAGTGCCTCGTCTTCAAATATCACTTCCTTTACACCCTTTTCAAGAAGATGAAAAATTATTTTGAAACCGGGCGATGAGCGCGAATACCGGAGGTGAGTGGTTATTATTTCGTCGAGACCCCGGTGGCTGTACAAATGCAAATCGTTTACCCTCCGTTGAAGATGCATGGTAAAGATCAGTCCCATCAGGCCGAGGTAATGATCACCATGCAAGTGACTGATGAAAATATGATTGATCCTGTGAAAGTTAACCTGTAGGCGCATGAGCTGCATTTGGGCGCCTTCGCCACAGTCAACGAGAAAAGAGCGGTTTTGAATTTCAACGAGCTGCGATGCCGGATGTCGCCCGTACGCAGGTAAAGCGCCGCTTGAGCCTAATATGGTTATCTTAAAACTCAACGTAGTTAATTGTGTGGGGAAATTAAAAAACCAAAGCTTCAGTGGCTTT
>DASUTP010000513.1:0-4122 GCA_036374515.1 Chryseolinea sp.
GTTACGAAGGAACTCGAGGATGCGGTGTCGTCTATGGAAAATGTCGATAAAATTACCGCGAGCTCTTACGAGGGATTGTCGGTGATCGTCGTACAGCTTCAGAACGAGGCGGACGTGGATCTTTCATTGCAGGAAGCTCAGCGCAAAATAAATGCTGTGCTTGCAGATCTTCCGGAAGACGTAAAGACGCCTTCATTGGTAAAATTTTCTATCGACGACCTGCCTATTATGCGCTTGGGTGTAACAGCGGATATGAATGCTACCGAACTATACGGACTGGTCGAGCAACGTATACAGCCTAATCTGGCAAAGATCCCTGGGGTTGCACAAATCACTCTTATGGGTGGGGAAGAGCGGGAGATACGCGTCAATGTAAACAATGAAAAGTTAAAGGCGTACGGGATCTCCCTGCCGCAATTGGTTCAATTCATTGAATCTTCCAATCTAGACTTTCCTACAGGGAAGATCCGAACACAAGATGAACAAATTCTGGTAAGGCTGGCCGGTAAGTTTACCAGCCTGAGCGATTTAGAGAATCTTGTTGTTACATACGATCCAAAGGGCGGAGCAATTAAATTAAGTGATGTCGCGGAAGTACAAGACACGAAAAAAGAAACGAGCTTGGTCAATAGAATTGACCTGCAAAATTCGATTGGCATCTCTATTCAAAAGCAGTCGGATGCCAATGCAGTATCCGTCAGTGAACTCGTCACCAAAGAGCTGGCAAGAATTGAAACGATGTACAAAAGCGATAACCTGAAGTTCGCGGTTGCTCAGGATTCGTCAGAATACACGCTTGACGCCGCCGATGCGGTAATTCATGATCTGATCCTGGCCGTTGTATTGGTGGCAGCAATAATGCTGCTATTCCTTCATTCACTGCGGAATTCGATTATCGTTATGATAGCGATACCGTTATCCTTGATTGCCACATTTATTGGCATGTCATTGTTTGGATTTACGCTCAACCTCATGTCTCTACTCGGCCTGTCGCTGGTGGTCGGTATCCTGGTTGATGATGCGATTGTTGTGATCGAAAATATCTATCGACATATGGAAATGGGCAAGACTAAAATTCAGGCTGCTTACGACGGTGTGAAAGAAATAGGCTTCACGGTGGTGTCGATAACAATGGTAATTGTAGTCGTATTTCTTCCAATTGCAATGACAACAGGATTAATCTCCAATATCATGAAGCAATTTTCTATCGTAGTGGTAATAGCTACACTTTTATCCTTGCTCGTATCGTTCACCATGGTTCCATTTTTATATTCGAGATTTGGAAAGCTGGAACATATCTCCAACAAGAATTTTTTTGGCAGAATAATCCTCGGATTTGAAAAGGCGCTTGATTCATTTACTGCCTGGGTTCAGAGCATGTTGAAGTGGGCGCTCGCTCACCGGGCACTAACATTGATCAGTGCAGTTGCTCTGTTCATTGCATCCCTCGCATTGGTGGGAGCAGGCTTCATAGGTTCGGAATTCGTTGCACAGGGTGACAGGAGCGAACTGGTAATGATGTTGGAGTATCCGAAGAAAACTTCTGTGGATCACAACAACGTGATGACGCTAAAAATTGAAGAATATATCGCGAATAAGCAAGAAGTGGTTTCTCTTTTTACCTCCGTTGGGCAAAGCAGCGAGAGTGGTATGGGTACCGCGCAGGGTACCGCTTATAAATCCGAAATCAACGTCAAGCTTGTTGATCCGGAGAGACGTTCCGTTAGCGCAGATGTGTATGGAGTGCTTTTAAAGAATGAAATACTTGAAAAATTTCCTGGTGTAAAGGTTAAATCGACTCCCGTCTCGATCTTAGGAACAGCGAACCAGGCTCCGATACAAGTGATTGTTACCGGCCCGACATACGATACGGTGATGAACTTTGCCGGCAGGTTAATGAATGAAGTCAAGAAGGTCGATGGGACGCAGGATGTAAAATTATCGGTGGAGGAAGGCAATCCGGAGGTCGTAGTAGTCACCGACAGAAGAAAAATGGCGGAGCTGGGCTTGGACCTGCAGAACGTCGGTGCCACGATGCAGTTTGCCTTTAACGGCAACACAGATGCAAAATTCAGGCAGGGAGAGTTTGAATACGACATCAACATCCGGTTTGACGAATATGACAGGCAAAATCTGAACAGCATCAAAGCTTTGACTTTCAAAAACAAATTCGGACAACAAATACGGCTGGATCAGTTCGCGGAAGTGAAAGAAAGCTCCGGGCCTTCGCGACTTGAGCGCTTTAACAGGATAACATCAGTAACGATCAATTCACAACTTCTGGGTAAGTCGTCGGGCGCTGCATCTTCCGAGATCCAAAAAATTATCGACAACATGGACAAACCTGCAGGTGTAGAAGCGCGCTTCGGTGGCAACCAGGAGAATCAGGAAAAATCATTTGCACAGCTTGGCTTTGCATTCCTCACATCAATATTATTGGTATATCTGATCATGGTCGCATTGTACAACAACTTTGTCTATCCGTTTGTGGTGTTGTTCTCAATTCCACTTGCAATGATCGGCGCGCTATTTGCATTAGCATTGTCAGGGCAAACGTTAAGTATTTTCACCATACTGGGTATTATAATGCTGATCGGTCTGGTGGCCAAAAACGCGATTCTCGTGGTAGACTTCACCAATCATTTGAAAGAGAAAGGAATGTCGACAAATGATGCCTTGCTGGAGGCAACAAGGGAACGCTTGCGTCCGGTGCTCATGACTACAATCGCGATGGTGGTTGGCATGTTACCCGTAGCGTTGGCATCAGGTGCCGGGGCTGCCTGGAAAAATGGACTAGCCTGGTCGATAATCGGCGGACTGACCAGTTCGATGTTCCTTACTTTAATTGTCGTCCCTGTGGTTTACCAGCTTGTCGACAGGGCGTTATTGAAGTTTGGCTTGATTAATAAAGAAAAAATGTTGGTTTATCAGCAGCTCGAAATTTAGAGCGTTGATTTAGAGGGGGTAGGGGGAGTCGGGAGTGGCTCTCCCTTTTTAAAAAGTATTGTGTCACTCTTGTAGGGTAAGAGGGTTGGGTAACGGAAGGGTCAGCAATGGCTCTTCCTTTTTTACGCGGCAATGTCCTTACGAAAATTTATCCGGACGCCGCACACTGAGCCAAGTGTGGGGCTCATGTGGAGAAGGCCTTATCTGAGCGCGATAGTATTTGGGTTGATGGGTTGGGTTAAGGGGGAGTCAGAAATGATTTCCCCTTTTTATTTTGGTGTTGTATCGGGGTGGCTGGGTAAACTAAATTGCTACCTTTATGCCATCAACGTAACTTCCATGGATCAACAACAGAAGGTTTCGCACCTCCGGGCGCTGTATCACCTGGCATGTGCCGACAAAATTTTTACAGATGTTGAAGCACTTTACATTAAAAATGTAGCTGAGCATATGGGTATCCCACTGGATCAACTTTCGTCGTTGGATCCCTATGAGCCTTCACTGGAGCTGCCAGACCGGGAATACAAAAACTATGTCTTGTTTCATAGGCTTGCGCTCATTGTCATGATTGACAATGCACTAAACGAGCGCGAACGCCATTATTGCTTTAACCTCGGAATAAAGATGGGCCTGCATCCCAATGCCATCGGCGAGATCATCGATTACATTGAATCTGCGGGCACGAGCGACTCGAAGGCGTCGGAGGTAATGGCCATTTTTAAAAAATATCTTAGCTAGATTCTTGCAATGAGTTGCAACTTATTTTGAATGACTCAATTGAAACTCGTCGCGCGTTACGGACATATTTAGAGCTGTCCATGTTTCCTTCCCGACAGAAAAAGTTTTCTGTACCTTATTAAAAGAAAAACCTGCTTTCTCATAGCATCTGATGCCGGCCGCATTCCAGTCAAAAACATTCAGCTCCACCGTGTGCACAGCCAAGTTGTCAAATGCGTAATGCAGCAAACAATTAATTGCCGACTGGCAAATACCCTTGCCCCTGTGAGCGGGGTCGATCAGCAGCTTGTCGATCTTACAGGTACCGACACTGGCTAGCAGAATTTCAGCATGACCGATAACTTCATTCTGGGCCGAATCGTAGAGGTTAAAAGAATGGCTTTTCGCGTCTTCCAGGTATTTTTTCAGCTGGCCGTTCGTCAGTGGATATGTCCAATC
>DASUTP010000514.1:0-3701 GCA_036374515.1 Chryseolinea sp.
CAAATTTCTTAAAGAGGCTGGAGTTGAACTGATTGGTTCTGGTCTTGATGAAGCACCCATGGCTTACAAGGATATTCATCAGGTAATGAACTATCAGAAAGATCTCGTGGAAGTTCTAGGCTCTTTCATGCCGAAGATTGTGAGAATGTGTGGGGATGAGAAATTTCAGGAGGTTGACTAGACGAACGCGATGGCTTTAAAGATCAACTACAATTTAGGAGACCATGGTTGGGCGAGCGTAGACATGCATAACGGCCGTGAAGGAGTTAACATGACAGTCTCATACCTTCATGATACGTTGGCTGAATTTATAACAGCAGCTAATCTGCTCCTTAAAGGTGCTCCTGATGCTAAGGTAATCGCTATGGATGAGCCCGGTGAGCACGTTGTTCACTTGCAATCTCTTAGTGCGACAAATCTTGCTATTGAGATAAGGTGGTTCAAAGATTGGGCTAGCTGGAATCTGATAACCGAAAAGGAATTTGAAGTTGTTTTCGAATGCCATGACACTATCTTAAATTTTTCAACCGAGATCTTTAATAACTCCAAACGGATTCTGGATAAACATGGAATGAAAGGATATAAAGAGAAGTGGATCGAACACGATTTTCCAATTGACGAATATAATAGACTGAGGTCTTTATTGAAAAAATAGGATACAATTGAGTTTCAAATGGACTACGCAGAATATAACAAATGCATTGAAATACTGGGGGCCAGACCCAAATGGTTTGGGACGGACGACAATATTCCATTAAAGCTGGATTGTCTTGAAACATTCCGATCCAAGGGGTCGCCTTCTAATATCCACGCATTGATTCCATTCTTGAAGAGTAATAATGAAATCTTCCGACAACGTACGGCTGAAGTGATTATTTCATTGTTTGATAAACTCAAATCTCAAAACCAGCTTTACGATTCATTAAAGTATGTACCCATCGATGTGTCAGATGTAGATTTTTTTAGCAAATCATTCCCGAGCGACATTTCGGTTAAACTTTTGGCCTTGTCAAGCCTCAATCACAGCGGTTATGTTCGGCAACGTGCCATTGAAGAACTAGCTGCAGTTAGACATCCGATGGCGATACGCTTTCTTATCATACGCTTGAGTGACTGGGTTAAGAACGTGCGTGAAGTAGCGGGTATAGCTATTGGAAAATATTTTCAAGATGAATATAGAGAAGTGTTCATCAGTGAACTCGAGCATATTGAGGGACTAAGAAATGTTGGTAGAGTGGACCTCACAAAGGAGTATCAATCCATACTCAGTCACATTCTCGAGAAGAAATTGGCCACTGAACCCAACCAAGCTCTTACTGTCACCGATAAAGCAAGATTGATATATCTCAAGAAATATGTTGAAAAGAACAGCATTGACCCCCAACTAACTAAATCCCTGATTTCTGATAGGAGTTTTTTGATTAGGATCCAGATATTAAAGCACCTGAACGAACTCAATCCATCCGAACAGGCCAGAATAATTCTAGCGCTACTTAACGATAAGTCGAGCCAAGTACGACTCCAAACGCTTTACTATTTGGCAGATAATTCTATCCCGTACTATGATATGATCCTGAAATTAACATCAGATTTGTCGGCTTCCATAAGAGACTTGGCGCGGTATCTTTTGAAGACACGTGAATTGAACTTCAGGGAAGTATATAAAGGACGGATTCAGAACAATGACCACAAGGTCGGCAGTATTCTTGGGCTAGCAGAAGTAGGAACAACCGATGACCTTGATCTTCTAAAAACTTTAATCGAGACGCAAGATAAAAAGACACGACTTGCCTGTCTCATTGGAATTCAGAAACTTAATGTGCAACAGGCTAAAGTTTTTGCACTTAAATTTTTCGCCGATGAGCCAAACAAAATCAGAAAGAGGTGTATCGAAATACTTTCGCGCACTTGGGATAAGGATGTCATGCTGGAAACGGAACGATTGTATGCAAGCACAGATCCTATTCAAAAGAAAATGATTCTAATTCTATATAACAATGTGGGAGGATGGGACGTCCTTGGTCTATTCATAACCGCCACGTCTGAGAATGATATAGGTGTGAGTGAACTTGCGTGGACCTTCCTACAAAAATGGAAAGATAAGGCGTTACGACTTTTTACAAGGCCACCAAAAGAAGCGATAGATAAGGCAAAAAGCTTTTATGAAAGTACTAGCCTTAGCCTAACGGAAATCGGCCCATCGAAGCAAAAATTATGGGATGAGATTAAATACTATCTCCGATACGACTAATCCTATTAAAATTGATTCTCTCTTTAGAAGAATTCTAACCTTGGTAAATTTCTTTTTTGGCTCTTTGTCGTTTCAATCGCACCAGTTACCTTTGCTTCGTATTTCACTCTTATGTTTAATCTAAATAGAGGAAATTATGTTGGTCCTAAGTTTACATATCCCCCAATAACAGCGACGGTAATTAAATTTTACCGGACACAATCCGCTGTTGCCAATTCAAAAAGTTAAAATCAAGAAACAAAAAAGAAAAGTCACGCACAGACTTTGAGAAGGTTCTGTCTTTGCTTCCGTCGTAAGCATCAACCGAAACAATTCTCTATACTCGTCTGAGAAGGTGAGGTGCAATACTTATGGCTACACAAAAAATTAATATAAAGGATTTATCCTGTATTGACTTTCCGTCGGAGGTTGTAAAAAGCTTGTCATTGAACATCATGAACAGACATTTCAAACATACTCCAAACGATGAGAAATTGAACATAATTAAGAATGTGTTGAGCGACCCTCAGTCGTTTGCCGATCATAATACGCTTGGGCTGATTGCATATAAACTCATTGCAAGAACAAAGGCAGATGATTTTAAAGTTTATCAACTCGAAGATGAACCAAAGCACTTTGATGTGTTTGGCAACAAGCATATTGAAACAAATGCCGTCAAGCAGATGGAGCTGGCCATGCGCCTACCCGTTGCAGAAATAGGCGCGCTTATGCCAGATGCACATCAGGGATTCGGCCTGCCTATCGGTGGCGTGCTCGCGACGAAAAATGCCGTCATTCCATACGGCGTCGGGATGGATATCGGATGCCGAATGGCGTTGAGCATCTTGGATGCGCCTGGCAGTTACGTGGTGCATCACCGTTATGAGTTAAAAAAGGCATTGGGTGAAAGGACACATTTTGGGAATGATGGTGGACTTGAATCTCAAAAGGAGCATAGCTTTTTGGATCATCCTGATTTTAAATTGACGGATCTTCTAAAACGGTTGCATGGAAAAGCCGTGCGGCAGCTCGGAAGCTCTGGATCGGGAAATCATTTCGTCGAGTTTGGAACTATTCAATTGGCGGAGCATAACATCCTTCGCCTGCCTCCGGGCAATTATACGGCGATATTATCGCACTCAGGCTCCAGAAGCCTGGGCGCTAACATTGCGCAGCATTATACAAGTATTGCCATGAATAAATGTAAGCTTCCTAAAGAGGCAAAACAGCTGGCCTGGCTTGACCTCAACAGTGAAGAGGGGAATGAGTACTGGATGTCCATGAATCTTGCTGGTGAATATGCCAAAGCATGTCATGATCGTATCCATGAAAATTTATGTGAGGCACTCGGGCTTTCTGTTTTGTCGCGGGTTGAGAACCATCACAATTTTGCTTGGAAGGAAACGATTAATGATGGAAAGTACATTGTTCATCGCAAGGGAGCAACGCCTGCCGCTGAAGGAGTTTTAGG
>DASUTP010000515.1:0-13776 GCA_036374515.1 Chryseolinea sp.
TTTCGGCAAAAGCCAGAAAGATCAAACCCATCACCCCCGAATTTGTAATGGAGGAAGTGGCAGCCGGAAGGGCAATCATCCCCGCCAATGTCAACCATGCCGAACTCCTTCCCATGATCATTGGAAAAAAGTTTAAGACGAAAGTGAATGCGAACATAGGAAACTCAAATGTTCATTCCGACCTCGAAAGCGAAGTCGAAAAAGCCAAATGGGCAATCCGGTGGGGCGCTGACACAATCATGGATTTGTCCACAGGTAAAAACATTACGGAAACACGTCAGGCGATCATCAGGAACAGCCAGGTTCCCATCGGTACAGTACCAATTTATGAAGCTCTTGAGAAAGTAAATGGCAGTGTAGCGGATTTGTCGTGGCCACTGTTCCGCGACACACTGATCGGGCAGGCTGAACAAGGCGTAGATTATTTTACCATTCATGCAGGCGTCCTGCTGCGTTTTATTCCGATGACTACCAATCGCGTCACGGGAATCGTATCTCGTGGAGGTTCGATCATGGCAAAATGGTGCTTGTCGCACCACGAGGAAAATTTTCTCTATACACGCTTCAATGAAATCTGCGAGATAATGAGAGCCTATGATGTCTCCTTCTCGCTGGGCGATGGGTTGAGACCGGGAAGTATCGCCGATGCCAACGACCAGGCACAGTTTGCAGAATTAGAAACCCTCGGGACACTGGCTAAACAAGCGTGGGAACATGACGTACAAACAATGATTGAAGGGCCCGGCCACGTACCACTGCAATTGATCGAGGAGAATATGCAACTCGAAGACAAGCTCTGTAGTGAAGCTCCTTTCTATACACTCGGTCCGCTTACCACTGATATCGCGCCAGGCTACGACCACATCACGTCTGCCATAGGCGCCGCTTACATCGGCGCACTGGGAACTTCCATGCTTTGCTATGTGACGCCCAAAGAACACCTGGGGCTTCCGGATAAAGAGGATGTCAAACAAGGACTGCTGGCCTACAAAATCGCAGCCCACGCTGCCGATGTGGCAAAAGGAAGATTCCAGTCGGAAGTCAGAGATCTTCTGCTCAGCAGAGCGCGATACGAATTCCGGTGGCACGATCAGTTCAACCTTTCTCTCGATCCGGAAACTGCCCGTGCCCTTCACGACCAGACGCTGCCTGCCGAGAACGCCAAGCACGCACACTTTTGCTCTATGTGCGGACCAAAATTCTGCTCGATGAAAATATCAGAGGAAATCAACGAGATGACAAGGACCGGAGCCACATCACTCGTGAGCCAGGGCATGAAAGAAAAAGCAAAGGAGTTCAGACAAGCAAATGGAAGCTATCGGATCTGACAGCGATGCCATCATAGTCGTCGGTGGACTTGACCCAAGCACGTATGCCGGCATCATTCGCGACTGCATTACCATCAGCAAACTCGGAGGTGAATCAATCGCCATTTCAACCTGCTTGACATTTCAAAACCACCATCAGGTATATGAAGTTCAATGGCTGACGGAAGGTCAGATCGCGGGTCAGCTCGATGCGTTTGATCTACGCAGGTTCAGATGGGCAAAAATTGGCGCGCTCCAATCACATGATTTGGCGAAGGGAATCATGACTCGCTTAAAACAAAACCAAATAAACGTCGTGTGGGATCCCGTTTTTAACGCCACTTCCGGATATGTGTTTTTTAAACAAGACGAAATTGCGCTTGTACCGTCCTTGCTGCAGCACGTAAACATTCTCACGCCGAATATCAACGAATGCCAACAGATCTTCGAAACAACCGATCCTTACGAACTGAGACACCTGTTGGCAGAGCGATGGCCTTCGCTGACAGTAATCCTAAAAAGCGGCCACGCAAGCGATAAATGTATTCAGGATCGGATTATCACATCCGGTGAGATCGTGGAGGTATGCACTGAGAAGGTCAACGGCTCGGCCCACGGAACAGGATGTGTTTTCGCTTCCGCAATCGCTGCTGCACAATCCAAAAAACACACGTTGCGTGAAGCAACGCTCCTTGCTCAATGGCAGGTAAGGCAGCATATAATAAACGCAAAAAAATCTGATCTATGACTGACTTAAGTTTTCATTACATAACTCAGGACATCCCGGGTATCTCACACGAAACGCTGGCCCTTCAGGCATGCCGCGCAGGAGCCAGACTTATACAACTGCGCATCAAAAATCAGCCACACGCTTACATCACCGATGTTGCCCGAGCGGTTCGCGAGATTTGCAGGCGTCATCATGCGACATTGATAATAAATGACTACATCCACATTGCTAAAGAGATCGACGCCGACGGAGTTCACCTCGGAAACAGTGATATGAACCACGCTTCCGCAAGAAAAATGATCGGAGACCAAAAAATCATCGGAGGCACTGCCTACACAATCTCAGAAGCATCGACGCTGCTGTCTGAAAATATCGTAGACTACATTGGTATCGGTGCCTTTAAGCCGACGGCAACCAAGCCGGAGATCAACAATTTTCTTTCTCTGCAAGACATCCGAACGATCGTGAAAAACCGAAATGCAATGCAGGCCAAAGCCAGGCTGATCGTATTGGGAGGTGTAAAACTGCATGACATCCCGGAACTGATGCAATGCGGAATTGACGGGATCGCCGCCGCATCATTGGTAACCAGCAATCCGCATAAAGAAGGGCTGATCGCATCGGTCTATGCGTCGATCGAAGCCCACAGGCAAACTAATGCCACCCGCCAACTTCAAGGCTAACAGGAATTGATTTGTGAGAAATGTCACAGCAAAAATGTCTCAGATGACCGGGCACACGAATTATGTCAGCGCGAATTTATAGCCGTTCTCCTAACGCCTACCTACGCAGGAACACCTGCAGCGAAAAACCAAAAAAATTAACGTATGTCTAAACGGACTTACCGGATTTCATTGCTACAGCTTGCACCCGACCGAAACAGCAAGGTCCCGCTCTACCTGCAGCTGTACGAATCCCTCCGAACACAGATTGTTACGGGGATGCTGAGACAAGGTCAGCGTCTGCCTTCTTCACGCACGGTCGCTGCTGAACTGAGGATATCCCGTAACATGATCAGTAAGGCTTTTGAGCTTCTCCTGACAGAAGGCTACGTCGTAGGCAAAGTTGGATCGGGGACATATGTCGCTGACTTACCGGAGACATTTCTCCACGCCAGAGCAGCCGCCGAATCGCAGGTCGAATCAGGACCCTCGCGTATCGAAGGAATCCCGACCTTTGAACTCACAAGCCAGCACAGTCGGGAGCTTGACGCAAATTCAATCAGACCTTTCCGCGAGACAGCCGAACTCGACCTCTTCCCGTACAAGACCTGGCAAACGCTCACAAACGAAACGTATAAGGAATTCGAACGACTAAAACGCGTAGAACCGGATGCCAGCGGACTGCAGGAGCTTAGGGAGAACATCTCGATCTTCCTGCGGTACAGCAGAGGCGTGCGCTGTGAAGCAGATCAAATCGTCTTAACAAGTGGTTTTCAACAAGCCATTGTTCTTTGCGCATATGCGCTCCTGAGAAAATCCAGAACAGCATGGATGGAAGACCCCGGGTGTGTAGCAACGCGAAATGCTTTTACGGCCTTCGATGCAACGGTATACCCAGTCCCTGTCGACATGGACGGCGTAGATTTCGAATATGCGAAGAAGGCATATCCCACACCCGACGTGCTCTACCTCTCGCCGGCACATCAGTACCCGGTAGGAGGGACACTTAGCCAGCATAAACGCAACGCGCTATTATCGTGGGCGGCAGACAATAATGTCTGGATCATCGAAGATGACATAAGTGGCTTGCTTCGATATGAAGGACACCCGCTCCCATCTCTACAGGGACAAGATAACCGCGGACGCGTTATCTATATTGGCTCCTTCAACCCGGTGCTCCCGCCCACCTTTGGATTGGCCTATATGGTCCTGCCTAACCGCACCATTGCGCATCAGTTTAGTGCACTTAAAAATGTTTTTGATAAGACAACGCGTCTGGTGGATCAAAGTATATTAAGTAAGTTCCTGTCATCAGGACAGTTTGAACGACATCTCCGGCACATGCGTCTGCTATACAAAGATCGCCGCGATGTGATGATGAATGCAGCTGGGCGCGAGCTGAAAGGTAAACTCGAATTGCAATACCAGCCCGCGGGTATGCACCTAGTTGGTTGGCTCCCTCATCACTTTGACGATAAGGAAATTTCCTTACGCCTGCATAGAAAGGGAATTGTTGCACCCGCGCTTTCCGATTACACGATGAAATTCAAACGACCACCCGCGCTGCTTCTGGCTTTTGCCGGTTTTCATAAATTCAGAATTGCAAATTACCTGCAAAGAATGCACGGCATACTGTAACCTGGAGAAACAGAAATGAACCTCAGTGCGTATGGTGTAACGTTAGCGAACTAAAGAGATGGGCATGGAAGAAATTCTCCGTCACAGACGACTTTTGTTTTCGATCGCCTATAATATTCTTGGCGAGGTACACGAAGCCGAGGATATCGTCCAGGATATATATGAACATTGGTTTGCAAAACAACCAACGGTCGGATTTCCAAAGGCTTATCTAAGCAAGGCCGTAGTTACAAAATCCATCGACAGACTTGCGGCACTCAAGAAAGACCGTGAGCACTATAAAGGACCATGGCTACCCGTACCCTTGATCGATGAAAACTTTTCACTCAACGATGAAGAGCCCACTGACCCGCTGCCGTATGCGCTGCTGACCGTTTTGGAAAAACTCAACCCGGTCGAGCGTGCCGCCTTCATTTTACGGAGGGCTTTCGATCATAGCTACGCGGAAATTTCTGAAATGTGCAATATGAACGAGGAAAGCGTACGACAGCTAATTCATCGGGCGCACGAAAAACTCCTAAAGCCTCGCGTGCGATATACGGTAGCGGACCCGCAGCGCGAACGACTGCTGATTGCATTCCTGCAGGCGTGCAGAACACGCGACTCCAGGGGGCTCAAAGAAATCCTCCATCAAGACGTAATAATGTATTCAGACGGGGGAGGAAAAGCCAGTGCAGCTGTCGTTCCCCTGAAAGGCGCAACAAAAATTATCAACTTCCTTATGAAGGTACTCGACAACGTGACTGTCAGGTTTGATATGAAAATAGTTACGGTGAATGGAGCCCCGGGCGCCATCCTGTTCGACAAGACCAGCGGAAAAATCGACACGGTTATGACTTTCCAGACAGAAGATGAAAAAATCGTGGACTTTTATTTTGTGCGTAACCCCGATAAAATCCTAAGACCGGAATAGCCCTGCTCTCCGAAATTTTTTTTTGGGAATGTGTCACAAATCGGAGTTTTCCGGTCATATGGTCAAAAAAATATCTAGCGCTATGAAACCGAAACTCGCACCGATCGAGAGACCATCAGGGTTGATGATGAAACTTGCATACTGGCTGACGCAAAAGAAGTTCGGAAAAGTGATGACACCCGTGAAGGTGATTTTTGCAAGATTGCCCATGAGCTTTGGAAACTATGTACAAAAGCTCGACAAACTTGAACAACAATACGAGTTACCAAAAGATGTTGCCGTTCTTGTCCGTACGCACGTTGCTCAACTGAACACATGCGGTTTTTGCATCGATATTGGCAAACTTGAAGTGATTAACAATTATCCTGATCAGCAGGTAAAATTCTTTTCAGTAGCCGACTTCAGAAGCTCGCCACTATTCAACGCCCGCGAAAAGGCGGCACTTCAGTTCGCCGAAGAACTCACACTTAACAAACGAATCTCTGACGAGACATTCAACGCTGCGAAAGAACTCTTCAGCGAACGCGAGCTCATCGAAATTGCCTGGGCTGTTACCCGTGAGCACATTTACAACCTGATGAATCTGGCCTTCGATATCGAATCGGACGGATTTTGCCAAATCCCGGAAAAAGCTCCCGCTGAAAAAAATCATACGGCCATGGCCGTCTAGTTTAGTATTATATAGTATAATCTGTCACGGAAAGGGGTGCGTTTCGGTGCTCCTTTTTTTCTATGCGGAGGATTTGCGGTCAACACAACCGACAACTTAACTAGCCTTGAGCTCCGATTGGAAGATCCTGATGAGCTCTTTTTGATGTCGCGTGGATTGCTTACGCGAAAACGCATACCACTTTCTTTTTATTTTCTTGCCCGGAACGTTCAGCTGAATTACCTGCCTGCGTTGTAAATAGGGCGCCGCAACCCATGAAGGTATGAGTGTCACACCCATGTCGGCAGCAACCAGCTCCATTATTCCTTCGGTCGTAGGCATTCGCGTAATGGAGTTAAGCTGAATTCCCAAAGGCTTAACGAACGCGTTTAGCGCAGTACTCATCACATCAGGTACATCGAACATCACCAGATCAGCCCCATGAAGATCATCCCGCGAAATTTGTTTCATGCCCGCATATCGGCTATGACGTGAGGCAAGCAACAGGAACTCATCTTCGAAAAGCATATCCGACCGGAGCTGCGCAGAGCCACCAACCCTTGTGTCGGAGATGGCAATGTCGATTTCTCCCGCTTGTAGTTGTGCCAATGGATTTCGGTCTGGGTTCGTCCGCATCTCAATGGCAACACCTGGATGATCGGATTTGAATTTTCGGATTACGGCCGGAAGCCAGTGATAGGATGTGTAGCACGCAGTCACAAGCCGAATCCGTTCCACCCTCCCGATCCGGGCATCCTCTAACGCTTTGCCCATCGCCTCAAGCTGCTCATGAATCTTGACTGCATACAGAAAAATGATTTGCCCCCGCTCTGTCAATAGCATGCGGCGGCTTCTTCGTTCGAAAAGCGGAAAGCCTAGCTGCGACTCCATTTCCTTTAACTTGTGACTTACCGCCGACTGTGAGCGGTACATCTGCTCCGCAGCCTTGGATAATGAGCCCTCCTGGACAATAAGACGCACCATCATAAGACCACTGAGATCAAGGGATTGGATCATGTATGCAAGTTATGAATAGATTATTTCAAAAAAATGCATTTGATTCATTAATCCCCTAAATGTTGTTTTGAGAAAAATTCAAACAAATATGGTGAAGGTATATCACCTCAACTGCGGAACACTAAATTCTCCATTTATAGGCCCGGCAATTTGCCATTGTCTCCTTATTCAGGACAATGAGAGAGTACTGCTGATAGACACCGGCTTTGGAATGCTGGACATGAAGTTCCCCGATCGCCGGATCGGTAACGACCTTATCAACAAATTTGAAATCAAGCTTGACCCAACGCTAACGGCTACGTATCAAATCGGAAAGCTGGATCTCTCCCCGACGCAGGTGACAGATATTTTTCTATCGCATGCCGATTTCGACCACGTTGGCGGACTGGCTGACTTTCCACATGCGCGGGTTCACCTGTCAATAGAAGAACACAAATCAATCTCCACCAACAAGCGATACCTGCAGCCCCAGTTTTCACACGGTCCGCAATTTGTAACGCATCGGGACAGCGATCGCCAATGGAACGGATTTCACATTCGTAGAGTATATCATAGCGCAGACGTGGAGGTGCTGATGCTGCCGCTCTTTGGCCATACCTGCGGTCATTGCGGATTCGCCGTTCATGCTAACGGGAAATGGATTCTTCACGCAGGCGACGCGTATTACCGGGAAGGCGAACTTATTGACGACAATCACGAAGCAACCGAACTCGCGCAACATGCAGCAGAAGATAACGGGGCGCGTATGGAAAGCATTTCGATTCTGCGAAAGCTCAAAAGTGTGCAACCGGATTTACCGATCTTTTGCTATCACGACCCTCAAACCTTTAACAACAACTAAAATCATTCACCGACATGGCACCTCAAAAAGTTAACCTCAAAAATGCGTTTTCACGGATCAGTGAGTATCGCACACCCGTCACCGCCGGAGAATTGAACGGCCAGGAAATACGATTGGTGAAAATGAGAGGAGAATTCATCTGGCATCATCATGAACACGAGGATGAAATGTTTCTGGTTGTGAAAGGCGGCTTCACCATGTGTTTGCGCACCGGCGATGTCGAGCTCACAGAAGGTGATTTTATCATTATTCCCCGGGGCGTCGAGCACAAACCGTTCGCTGCACATGAAGCCCACATCGTGCTCTTTGAACCGGCAGCCACACTGAATACCGGCAATGTTCAAAATGAATTTACAAAAACAGTCCGAGTTCTTTAAAGGCAGATGAGATTTTCCTGTTAGTGGAGACGTGCGCTGCATCCGGAAAGCAACCTGAGTTCTTCGTCCTCACAGTCTTGTTTTCCCATTTACACGCAAGTCAACCCGAAACTTTTTGTCAGGCTGCCCTAAGCTGCGCAGGTTTCGACCGATACTTTTTATCCGGCGCAAAACGTACTGACATCTTCGCACGGAAACGCACCGTTCAGGAATTTTTTCTCCAGGGCAAACAACAAGCGACGTGCTCAGCTTCCATTGAACGCGCAGCTTGTGACATCAGTCACAGCAATTCTTTAACCGTTAACCTCCCTCATCAGGACACGCCACAGCAATTTTGCGCAGCTAAGTTTTAAACATATAAAGATTATGCCCATTGTCAGAATTGAGGTAACGCCACCGGGCCTTACACAAGAACAGAAAAAACAACTCGTTGAGGGAGTCACCGACTTGCTGTCGTCAGTCCTTAACAAAGATCCTCGCCTTACGCATGTGGTCATCTCGGAAATTGAAAACACAAACTGGGGCTTCGATGGGAAGCTCGCGAAAGAAAATTTTAAATCAACAAAATCATGAACAAAACCGTCATTGTCACCGGGGCTTCCACAGGGATCGGTAGAGCCATCGCCAAACATTTTATTATCAAAGGATTCAAAGTTTTGATGAACTCCGCCTCGACTGTCAATCTTCAGGAAGCGTACGTATCTCTTGGTAAGCCAGCAAATGCAGTTGTAGTGGCAGGAGACATTTCGCGATCACAGACGCAGGATAAGATCGTGGACACAGCAATTTCTGCGTTTGGCAAGATTGATATCCTTATTAATAACGCAGGAGTTTTTCAGCCTAAACCTTTCCTTCAGACCACGGAAGAAGATATCGAGCGATTTTACACCATCAACTTCAAGGGCACATACTTCATGACGCAACGGGCGCTTCCTCATATTATCGCCGCGGGTGGAGGTGCCGTTATCAATGTCGGAAGTGTGCTGGTCGACCAGGCAGTTAATGGCCTGCCCACCACCGCGCCGATAAGTATTAAGGGCGCCATCCATTCGTTCACGCGCCAGTTGGCAGCAGAATTTGGGAAGGATAAAGTTCGGGTTAATGCGATTGCCCCTGGGGTGATCCGAACTGCTTTACAGGGAAAAATGGGTGTCACGGACGCGGATTCCGGTCGTACCTTATCAGTGTTAAACCGCATCGGTGAACCTTCGCACATCGCTGGCCTCGCCTACGAACTTGCAATGAACGAGTTCATCACCGGAGAAATTGTCAACGTCGACGGAGGACATGTAGCCGCCCGTTGAAATGCATCATGTGAATGTTACCCGACCTTTCTCCTTTCAAGGTAGTCGACCTGGTTCCGCTCGAGTTTTAGTGCATGACTCTTAATCCTGCTGAGTGATTCGCGGCTGATGCCCATAAAGGAGGCAATGTGCGACTGGGAAACACGTTCCTGCAGGTAGCCAAACTCTGCCACAAAAGTGGCATAACAGTTTGCTGCCTGCAGTTGCATGCAACGGATTTGTTTTTCCTGGACAATTATTGTTTTGCGCAACTCGTTCCAGTAGTATGTCGCAAACTTTGGATTCTCCCGGAGGAGCGATGCCACATCGTGAGATCGGATCGTTAAAATCTTACTGTCTTCCAATGCGTCAATGTAATATTTACTGGGGCCCTGGGTAAGCTGAGATGCATGGTCGGTCACCCACTGCCCTTCCGTTGTAAACTGGCTAATCCATTCTTTGTCGTCGTGCAACGAGTATTTTCTCAAAAGACCTTTCACTACGAAAATGTCGCGGGACGATACGTCCCCTTCCTGAAGGACATATTGGTGCTTTCGAAGGTTTCTTGTGCTGAACAACCTGAGAATCGGCTCGATCTCTTCATCCGTAAAATGGCCATGTATGCGAAGGTGATTGTACAGGGGGCATTGTGGGTTAATTCTTCTGCTCATGTTACTGTAGTATTAATACGACAACAAAGAGCAAAATTAATGAAACCGTGTATATGCTTGAAGCACATGCCATGTCGGGTTTGTACAATTTGGTCTGTTATTATTTTCGTATGTCCCAGAAATATCAGGGAGCAAAAGCGACGTGTGATTGAATCAAGCATTAATTCACGCTGTTTTCATTCATCTCTTTCTCTCTTCTCGTTTCTTCAATACGGCGACAACGGACAACCATTGTGTATAAACCAGAAAAGGGATTACCCACGACGCCCAGATAACCGAAGGATAAATTTCGGCAAAAGACCCCAGGGGTGTAAGGATTGACGTCTCAAAAATCAACGCCTGAAAAACAAAAGCGACCGTTGCCATATAACTATACGTCATCCATTGACGGTGGATTTCTTTTAGCTTCTGAACGGCGGCAAACCAGGCTAGTAAGGTTGTACTCAGCCAGGCAAAACCCAGCGCGTGAAGTGAAAAGGTATAGCTCCAGCCAACAGTTAGGGTCGTCGTGACGGCGAGAACCATGGCGCCGGCAGACCCGGCCATAACGCCGCCAACGTAAACCTTCCCAAGTAATCGGTGTAACCGCAGGTACCTGTCCCTCCGTGGCTGCCACAAAAGGAACGGTCCTAAGGCGAGTGCCGTCATACCACCGACAATGTGACTCCAGATAAAAAGTTTGTACGGAGAATATTTTCCAAGTACCTCCGGATCATTTGACAAGAGATGAAATGCCTTGAAAATGAAATAGGCAGAACAACTGATTATGATAATGCGCAACGGTATAGATACCGGCTTACTAAATTTCCATTCCATGGCTTCAACGAGTATGCATGTTTTAAGAGCACAAACATGCGCAACCCAACGCAGCGCGACAACAACCGAAGTTGTTTTCGGATACCGGGAATTTTATCGGCTCCACGAATAATTCCGGCGGAAGTTTTTGAGCGTGTTGCTGCTCTTCGAGCTCATCATCACCGTTCGATGCCGGCATAATCCGGATGCAACTCAAGAATGTGTCTGTTTTGAGTTCCCCACACATCGATAGCCTTGATCAGTTTGATGAGGCTTTGTCCCGTCGGCGTAATGGAATATTCAGTTCTCAGCGGTCGCTCCACATAGACCTTCTTGTCTACGATACCAAAAAGTTGAAGCTCGCGCAATTGCATTTCAATGACTCTTGGTGGAGCAACCCGAATTTGGCGCTGGATCTGACTCGGCCGGGTATTGCCATGGCTGATGGCATCGAGGATACAGGGCTTCCATTTAGAACCAAGGATCTTCATCGCTACTACTAACCCGCAAGAAAGGTCCTCCTGAATTTTTCTGCTTTTCATGCTGCGTCGATTTTTTTTGTAAAGTTCTTATTTTCGAATAGCATCTCGGTCAATGCCCCATACCGAAAAAATATTCGGGATCAAATTCATCTTCCTACACTGCCTGTTAAACAAACGATTCTTTTGTTCCGGGGTTACTGAAATGATTTCACTCAATGACTGGCAAGCAATGACCTTTACTTGCCAAAACATTAAATCACTTTACACGTGAATAAAATGGTTTTGGTAAGGAATGTTTTTCGTCGGCAGTGCGTTAAAAGACAATGCTTTCACGCAACCGCTTTAGCAGTGAATGCTACGAACAACCAGGAGCGCATGAGAACCCGGATCATCCAACCACCACCCGTTCTTAGAAACCTCATCCGTTATTTCTGGACACTTGAATTACCTGCCCTGCCGAAGGGCCATTTCACCATCCGCACATTTTCAGACGATTCCTCCGGAATAATATTTCACCAAAGTCACGGGTCGGCATTGCTGCAGGAATCAGGTAACGTCATTCCGCAAAGCATGATCTATGGCATTGCAACAACACCTTCGGTCACGCACGTGCGTGCGCCATTCACAGCTATTGGTGCGTTGTTTCAGCCCCATGCGTTACGATCGGTTACGGGGGTGGACGCGCATTATCTGACGGACCGGATTTATCCAATCCGCGAATTCAGCAAACGATTTGATTTTACTGAGCAGATTCTCAATGAGCCGGATATCCACAAACAACTGGCCATCATCACGTGCTTTCTCCAGCGCAACGCAGCGACCAAGTACGTTCCGGACCTCATGGTTGTCGGCGCCATCGAACTCATGCAGAGTTTCCAGTCACGAAAAGTCCGTGAGCTCACGAAGTATTTCAAAATATCCGAACGACAACTCGAGCGAAGATTCATTACGTCAACGGGTATCACCCCGAGCCATTATTTAAGAACCATACGACTCCAGCAGACGATCGGACTGATGCGTGCGGGAAAGTTTGACAAATTTGCCGACCTTGCTCATCACCTCGAGTTTACCGATCAGCCGCACTTTAATAGACTTGTCAGGGAATTGTCTGGCATGTCGCCACGGAAATTGCAGTCATCGCTTCAGGATGAAATCATCAATCTGCTGATCGAGGAATCCCAAAATTGACACGCGAGCTCTCTCGATCCGTGATTCTCCAACAACCTGTATTAGTAAATTGCAACGTACAGCCTATTTGCGAAGAATCCGAGCAACAAACCGGATTTGGCTCGACAAATTTCTTATTCAATGAGTTAAAATGTTGGACTCACTCCGTGACTCAAAAAATCGAAAGGAAATGCTCAGCTGGTGTACTTTGCGCGAATGAATACCGTCACGCTAAGGACGCAAAAATAGATGCACGCAAAGGGCGCAAAAAAATTATCGATGCCGCCGCTTCGAACTTTGCGAACTAGCCTTTGCGGCCTTTGCGTGAACCAAACACCGTTCCCCAACTCAGATTCCCCACCACCCCCACGCAAGACGGCTGGCAGGTGAACTGCATACTAGCGAATGGAATACTTGTAAATTTCGGCTAAGGACTGGACGAAGCCTCCCTACAAAGTGGAATAAATTACATCTGCGGGCATTGTGTAAGGGAGATTAAAACAATGATCAAGCGTAAGAGACTGTTGGTTGTCAGGGGAATGACAAAATTGTTGACACGGGAGTCGCTCATCAAAGTACCGACCGCTGATTGAGTGCAAGTATTTCAGCTCGAATGGACTCCACTTCACGGGCGCGGATACCAACCGCCCGACCAAACCGGATGATCGGATCAGTGAAAAGGTCAAGCTCATTTTTATCCTTCCCACTATGAATGTCCAGTTGTAGCGAAGATCGGGTCGTGGAGGGAAAGGCACCGGCCACGTCAAATATTTGCCTGGCCTCCGATGTTTCCAGGTTCACGCCGTTGGCGATTGCAATTTCCAAAATTTCACCTGCTATAGCTTGTGCACGTTCCTTATAGCTTTGTGAAGCACATAACTCTCCGAAAGTGATATTGAAACGCGCCGTCATTAGACCAAAACTGGCAATGAATAAAAATTTTTTCCAGATGGGAATGCTAGCGTCTGGCAGCAGTTCAAAGGAAACAGGGGACTGACTTAAAAAATTTGAAATTCTCGAATAATCATAGTTGGTTTGTTCGTCAATGCCACAAATGATCCTGCCATCGGCACCCTTATGCTCAATGACGCCAGGCCCTTTCACGTGTGACGCGACATAAACACATGCGGGCAACACTACGCTTTCATTTAAGCGGTTGCTGACGATCCTCGCATTTTCGACTCCATTCATTAGCGGAATGATGACCGTGCCTTTCAGATAAGGAACTTGGAGATCCTCCAGTA
>DASUTP010000516.1:0-7555 GCA_036374515.1 Chryseolinea sp.
GCGACACCGATCAGTTGATCGCCCTCAGAGCACACGACGCCGGCGACGAGCGTGCCATGACTAAACCGGTCATTCTTAAAGCTCGTATTAGAGTAATCCTTGCCTTGCGCGTTCCTTTGATTAAATAAATTTGGATGCGACAAATCCACCCCTGAATCGATTACCGCAACGGTAACGCCCGCTCCCCGCGTTCCAAACTTATCCCACATGGATTGTATCTTATACTGATCGAACCACCAATCTTTGTTAGGGGTTAACGTCGAAGTCGTATTTCTCTCAATGCCTCCGCTCCAGGCGAATGTGCCGTCAGCTAGTTTATACCATACGTTATTCTCCTTGTAACTATCTCCAATTACAGTATCCACGATTTCCACCACATCATTGGGCCTTAGAAATGTGGGGTTGTTGCCTGGCAGAATTCTCGGTTCGCCGGTGCGAATATTCAGAAGCTTGATGACCCTTCCCTTCATTATCCCTCGCGTTTTAATGCAGATACGGTGCCGCCGCCGCTGGAAGCGGGCGTACTCGGTTCCTCCTTCTGCGAGGTGCGAAGCTTCATGAGTTTGTTCAATAGATCAAACCAGAACGGGGCACCTAACGATATGGCTACTGCGGTGAGAAGATAACCCCAGAAATGACGACCAAGTAACGCAAAGGCGTAATACACCTTATTCCAAAAGCTTAATTCAATCCTGCCGCCAGCGATGTTCACGGATGCAGGCAACAAATTTTCTTCTACATCCGGGGGATAAACATGCTTTTGTGTTTTGGGATCCCTTATGACGGTTATGACATCCGGCAGCCAGGCGCCCAGCCCAAGCACTGTATTGGCGTCGTGAATATTTTTGTCGAGCATCTTTTTCAGGGCAAAAAGCGAATCCAGCTTTTGCTGCATTGCGAGAGAGTCAGTGCATTCGCCCTTCACGCAGGGAACCGATGACAGTTTGTTGTTTTCAATATACGCGCTCGCCAGGCTCACCATCTTTTCACGCGCATCCTTGTCGGTGGATAGTTTGCTAACGATGACGGTAGTATCCGCGTTAAAAGACCACGCCATGCAAAACCCCAAGATCAGCAAGACGATTTGAATCTTCCGCTTATACCATTCGGTTGCCTGTTCCATGGTGCGGTCGAACCAGGCTTCGAGATGTAGCTTGAATTTTTCAACATCTCCATAGGACTCCTGCCACAGCGTACGAATGTAAAGTGCAGTATCGGCATCCAGCAACGCCGGTTTTGGGCTTTTGGCATTGTCCGGCGTCGACGCATCCGCATCGACCACTTCTCGCCCCTTATCACTAAGTGCTATGCCATTCTCAGGTCCAAATGCAATCGTGTCCCTCAGTCTTTTATCCAACTCTTCCCTTGTAAAAGCTTTATTCTCCAGGATAACGTTTAGAATTGTTTTCGAAAAACTTATGGCTTTAAAAGTCGAAGGATTTCGAAATACGCCGGAGCTTCCCAGATATTTGATCTCCGGGTGATTATAAAAATTGTTGATAACCGGGTTCTTCGGGTTTTTCATGATATTCAAGGAATCCACGAAACGCCAGAAACGATTCCGCTTCTGGTCTGCTTCATCCGTTAACATACGGTTTAGTGCCTCCTTAAGGTTCCTCGCCCGCAGCCCGAGCGTTGTCGCAATGATTTCCGAAAGTACAGTGGCTAGCAAGCTGTACAAGAGGTAAACAAACACGAGCCCGATAACGACATCGAGCGCTACATTATTAAGCATAGTCTATATTTTTAGTGATGTTGCAAGGCATCGAAAACTTTTAAGCTAGCCAATTTCCTCCTTACCAAGACATTTACACTCAACGGGTAGCGTTAAAGTTGCAAACAAAAAAGCCCATCTTCACTCCCCAAATTCAGGGATGAACAGATGGGCTCTAGTGTCTAATGTAGAAAAAAAGCGCGTCTATTTCAAAATCAGGATGAACTTAAAACGCTCCACCTGTAAAACTGGAGATCGCGTTAAAAAAAGATAATTCGAGCAACGTTACCTTCCGTACCAGTGTTGGATCTTTAAATTTTTAGGTCGCATAATATTGCTAAAATGTCGCGGCTTAATTACATTCGATAAGTAGAGCCCATCTATTTCCTATCGCCAAAAAATGGTAGGGAAGGTGGGCTTTATCTTTTTTGAAACGTTAGAAGTAAGCAGCGAAACTTCCGCAAGAAATGTTTGCCGGAAAAAGACCCTCTCTATGAATATAAAAGATTTAAAAATGGATCAGCACTCCGTATACGACGTGATGTGCACGATCAATCCTCCCTGGACCACACTGGAACCATGGTTCCACTGGCCAGCTGACGTATTCCTGCTTACATCCCTCATCCTAAAAAAAACGGGAGCTTACAGAAGCGTTTTGCTTGCAACTAATTGGAAAACGGATGACTTTCTGGATTTCGACAAACACAGCGTCACCTGGCTTCAGGCCATTCAGACTTCACTCATCAACGGGGAGCCTATGGTATTACCAACCGCCATAGCAAACCTGCGCAACAATCTTGAGGCGCAGATGAAGAACGTGAAATTTACTGAGCTTAAGGCATTGAGTACGCCTGCGTCAAGAGAGTTGAGCATTTTGCTGATTCAAACGCATGCCCTGGCAGATCAGTCAGCTGCCGGGTTCGGCATCCCCAGGTCATGCGATAAAGAAATAGCGTTGGTGCACTGCCTCGCCAACCTCCTCCTTGTAAACAGGGGATCTCTTTCCAGCGTACCAAAATTTCATGGGGTCGTATTGCCCAAAATGAGAACACCTCAAACCGGCCTGACATTACGATCGTTCTCCCTGCAAATGTCCTATCATGACTCCGAGGTGGAAGTAATGTGGCGGTCTGTCCCCTGGATGAACAAAGATCAAAACGCCATGAACATTATGTGCGTTCCGTGGCCCACAAGAATCAATGCCAGCGCGTTTCAAAATCAAGCCGAGACATTTGAAAGCATCCGATATTTTGGATATGAAGATTCAGAAGAACGCGAAGAAAAAATCGGGAAGCTGGTATCGACGATTAAAGATTTGAACAATCAATACGATATCCATGTAATCGCCTTTCCTGAGATGTCATTGTGTTTGTCGGACTATAATTACCTCCTGTCCGTACTGAAGCAGGAATTCGACGACGGAAAATTAAAGTACATGCCGATGGTAATTGCGGGGGTGAATGAAAAACAAAATGAACAGCAAGGCCGTCAGGTGGACAAACGATTACCAAGAAACACCGTGCGGCTTGCCGTTTACTTTTCAGGTAAGTGGTATGATATGTCACAAACAAAACATCACCGCTGGAAACTTACCCGCAATCAGCTTATTCAGTATGAGCTTTCCGGCAGATTCTCCACCGAACGCAGCTGGTTTGAGCATGTAGATATTGAGCAACGTCGCCTGTCTTTTTTCGTGCCCAACGGATGGCTTGCCTTGTGTCCCCTGATCTGCGAAGATCTGGCCCAATTGGAACCTGTTTCCGAAATCATTCGGAGCTTAGGGCCCACGTTGCTTATTGCTTTGCTGATGGATGGACCGCAAATCAAGGAACGGTGGCCAGCCCGTTACGCCAGCATCTTTGCCGATGACCCGGGGACGGCGGTATTAACCATGACTTCCCTTGGCATGGTAGAGCGTTCTATTGGGTTGGATAACGTTCAAAACATTCAAACCAGTTTTGCTCTTTGGAAAGACCAGGTAAGAGGCTGGAAAAACGTGGACCTTGGTCCGGCGAACACACGCAGCAAGTCTACCGCTGTCGTAAGCATATCCGCTTCTTTTACGGAAGAGTTCACGGCGGATGGCAGATCAGACGGAGGATTCGCCTCGGTATTCAAGCTCGACAATATCTATTATCCGGAGGAATCCAAGGAGCAAATAATCCTTAAGGGAAAACGTGTTCGGCAGTCGTCTGACTCCATCTGGTTCGGCGACTGGACAGACTTGCGCGAGTTGTCGAGCGTAACTTATGCCATGGATGCCTTAATTTCTCTTCAAGGACATCACTGGCCGTTAATACGGACATGGCTCTATACCAAATCAACGCCTAAAACCGGTGGCGCTCCCCACCCTTTTTCCCATATAACTTCCCTGCTACTTTGTTCAAATGTCGATTCAAGTGCTGTTGGAATTGAATCCGGTCAAAGCATTAACGAGCCGACACCATCCATGAAAATGGCGCTCAAGGAAATTGATAAATTGGCGATTTTCAGCCATGAAAAAAAACAAAAGCCAGTCGAGGAGTGTAGCAACGAGCATGCAGAATTCAAAAATACCGTCGCTTATTGGACAAGGCTATACAACGGATCAGTGTATGAACTGGAACAACAAAAGGACTTAGGGGATCTATCGAACGCCAGGCATGAAGAATTCCGCATACAACGCGCGCTCTACCTGGCAGTGTTAATGTCGCTGCACAACCGCATCGACTACCACCGTACCAAATACAAGAACCGAAATTATACTGAAACTTCCCTCTTGTTTGAAAAGATTGAAACTGCCATCATGAAATACAGCAGATTTAAGAGCAACGAGAAAAAAACCGCCGACGCCTAAAACAATGGTAAAAAGTAACCTGGCGGTTCGCTGTGATCGTCTCATCCGGCAGAGGTCACCAGGATCGCCGACGTAAAAACAAAAATGAAAGAACCGAAAGAAGCTGTAACGATTAACGATATTCTGGCACAGCTCCAGATGGTCATCGATTTTTCCATTAAATCAAATTCCCGGATCGGCTATTTTGCCGCACTGTATCATAAGGTGACGTTGAAAGTGAAAGAGGGCATTCTTAATCGTGAATTTGAAGATGGAATTCGAATGGAAAAGTTCGATGTAATTTTTGCGAAGCGTTACCTGGATGCCGTGACGCAATGGAATGCGGACGTCGAGCCAACCCCTCCCTGGCTCGTTTCATTTAAAGCGACTGCCAGCCATTCACCGCTGCTGTTGCAACATTTGCTCCTGGCCATGAACGCGCACATAAATTTTGACTTAGCAATCGCTGCTGTCGAGCTTGCCAGAACAGGATACAACATCCAGGCATTGCGCAGAGATTTCATGAGTATCAATAACATTCTTGGTTCTCTTGCACTGGAAGTTACAACGCAAATCAACAAAGTCTCCCCCCTTATGTCGCTCTTCGGCCTTCATGCCACCAACAATGCGCTGCTCATTCAGTTCAGCATTTCTAACGCCCGGGATGGATCCTGGAATTTTGCAGAGGAACTCAACTCAAAGCAAGGTGAAGATTACGCGGCCTGTATTACAGCAAGGGCAGAAACGATAAAACAGCTTGGCGAAGCACTCATTACAACCAAAGGACTTATAAGAATTACAATGTTCTTCATCTACCTGTTTGAATGGAAAATCCCCCGTAGAATTATTGGCGTGCTGTTTAACATCAAAAAAATGTATGTGCGGCCACCCCAACGCAAGGGGTCGACGACATGGTAACTAAGGGATCAGAATTACCGAACTTGCAAATTTCTAAACGTTTTACCCTTCCCTTTACAGCCGCAGGAACAAAAGGGGCTACCAACGTAGTATATAATTATTGAAAAAACCGATCTCCCCGCTCGCTGTAAAAGTGCTATCTCTTGATGACCACCGGAGCCGGTGCCGTGGCATACTTACGGTAGCGCCCTGTGAGTTTGCCCACCATGACAATAATGGGAAAGAGAATCTTTTTCACCGGTGTAGGAACAACCATCATATCAAATTCTGTCTTATACCGCGACAACAGGTAAGCCCCATCAAGAATGGAAGGAGCCTTGCCGCCGCTATCTTTCATGGATTGGAAGACCTCTGTAAGAAAGTACTCAAAGTTGTAAACCGGACCAACCCACCCGGTACATACAAGCATGTCAGAACCTGCGTTCCAAAATTTGTGAACCACCCCACGTTTGAACATTGCAGTATCACCAGGGCCATATATCACGGGTTCCTCGCCTTCCACCTGTGCCGCCATAGTTCCTTGTACAACGGTAAGACATTCATCCTGCAGATGGTGAACATGCATCGGAGGACCGGATCCTGGACGCACTCGGTTTATCGCTTCAACTTTTCCTCCATCCTTATCGGGAATAAGTCGCAAGAAGGTTAGCTCTTCACCATTGCCATTGTCGATCGTGCGTGGATACGAAAAATTCATGTCTCAAAAGGTTTGTGGACGTCGTGTGATGATGAGCATACGAACGGATAAACGTTGTTTAGGTTAGGCCAATGAACAAGTATTTTCTGACTTGTTACCAACTTTGTAAAATTACAGAAGCAATGATTTTTCAGTATCCCTCAAAAATTCCTTGCATCACCTTCAACCTTTGGGCGCCCAGCCGTGTCTATTGTGAAAGCGCGCATCGCCTTTCCATCCTACCCGACCTATTCCGGTTTGCATTAGCAACAAGTCTTACAATACGATAAAAAAAGATGAAAACGAATTTTCAAAAGCTTGCCCTATTAGGTCTGATAGTCCTCGTGTTTTCTTGCGACAATGAAGAAAATGTTAGTCCCATGCCTGAAGTTGCCTTTAAACACATCGGTTTAGACAACTTAAAAGTTTATGAACTAGTGCTGCTGGGCAACGACTCTCTTTTTGCAGCCACCAGCGATGGAGTGTATGTAAAAAAAATTGGATCGGAAAATCCATTCGCGCTGGTAGGATTAAAGGGTAGGAACGTGATTGACCTTGTGGTGTTCAGCCGTGATCACATCCTTGTCACCACTGGCAACCGCGGCTTCTCAACGGATGACCCGGGTATCCACGAAACAACGGACGGTGGAATTTCGTGGGCGAAATCACCTTTTGGAAATTACAAAGGTGAGGAAACCGCCCATAGTCTTTCGCAACACCCCACACAAACGGGAGTTGTTTATGCGACGGGTAATGCGGTCGTTGCAAAATCAACTGACTTTGGCAGAAGCTGGCAACCAATTTGGGGCGATTGGGGTGGGTTCGCTTCCGGAACCGCTATAGCAGAAATCAACACCGTTATACCCACCGATCTGTGGTTCGGCGGGCAAGGCGGAATCGAAAACGGCTACCTCGGCTATCTTAGAAATGAGCATCCGGCCCGGCACTGGGATGACCTGGTAGATAACCCAACAGTTGCAGTCGAAGTTGCCTTCACAAATCCTGGTACCCCATTAATTTTTGTTGGGTTTGAAGGTGCTTTACTGAAAACATCGAACAATGGTGATAACTGGAAAAAAGTAATTGACGGCCACGTTAACGGCCTCCGATTTTTTTATGGGATCGCAAAGAGCAGCCACAACGAAAATCATCTATATGCCGGCGGTTGGCTGAAAGGAGTGGATCAGCAGTCGCTTGTGCTCTATGTCTCTCGGGATTCGGGCGAGACCTGGGATACCAAGACACTTGAAAGTGAATCGGCAGGTGGAATTTTCACAATGAAGTCTGTCGACTACAGTGGTGAGGAGAAAATTTTTGTTGGACTCGATGGAGGAGGAGTGTATGAGATTGTCGTCCGTTAACGGCTGAAGATATCCATCGAATGGAATGCACGAGCTCGTCCTAAATACTCTCGTTGTTCAAATGTGCGGAT
>DASUTP010000517.1:0-3816 GCA_036374515.1 Chryseolinea sp.
CAACGCTAACCACCGGCAAATATTCCCAGCAATTGAAAAAGGGATTGGAATTTTTAATGCAGGCTACGGAGAATTCTACAGCTGACAGTTACAACATCACCGAGCTTACAGGCACCCAGATCCAAAGTAAGCTGGGACAAAATATCGACGTAATTCTCACGTCACAATTCTTTTCAAATATCATCGATCACGCCACCCATGATGCCGCGTTAAAAAGGCGAATCCAGAAAAACCTCAACACATGTGTCGCAAAAATTCAGCGCGCCCAAGACGGAAATGGAAATATTGTGGGCGCGGGCTGGGCCGGAGTCCTCCAATCGTCTTTTGCTGCCAATGCGTTGGAATCGGCACAGACAAAAGGCGCAGTTGTCGATGAAAAAGCTTTGGAAAGATCGCGTGCGGCGCAAAAAAATAATTTCGACGCAAAGACGGGTGACGTCAAAACTGACCTCGGCGCAGGGGTAATGTTATATTCCGTTTCGGGATCTGCCCGGGCAAGCGCCAAAGAAGCCCGGCGTGTGGAGGAAGAAATTAGTAAGGCAAAAAAGTCGGGAAGGTTGTCAGAGAACGCTCCCGCTACTGCGGAAAATCTCGCAAAGATTGGGTTTGACAAAGACGATGCAATAAAATACGCCACCGCTTACGAGGTCTATCAATCCGCAAAAGTGCAGGCCCAGCGCGACGATGTAATGGATGGTTTTGGTAGCAATGGCGGCGAGGAATTTCTGAGCTATTTGCAAACCGGCGAAAGCATGGTGATCGGCAAAGACAATTCCTGGCAGCAGTGGTACGACAACATCAGCGGCCGCATGCTGAAAATACAAAACGATGATGGCAGCTGGAACGGACATCATTGCATCACAAGCCCGGTATTTTGTACTGCCACATCACTTTTGATCTTATCGATAAATAATGATATCGAGGCGTTGACTGAAATAGGAAGAAAATAAAAACAATTGACACATAGAAGGGGTGCTCTGGTACTCCTTCTATGTTGAATACCGTTACTACTCGCACAGTGCCCCCACAGTAGGGGCGCCGGAGTCACAACCCGTCCGGAATTGACGGGTATTTCATTTTAGAAAACTTTTCCCAGAAGCAACCTTTTGCATTTTTGCCTGATCTTTGGGCATGAAGAAATGTTTTTTTCCAAATTTGTATTTATGATACGCAATTACCTTAAAGTCGCAATCCGGTCCATCTTCAGAAACAAACTGACTGCTTTTATCAATATTGCAGGACTGGCCTTGGCGATGGCTTGTGCCATCCTCATTTTCCTGTTTGTTTCGGATGAAGTCAGCTACGAGCAATATCATTCGAAAGCTGACCGGATCTACCGGGTCACCAGAAGCTTCCACTCCCAGGAAGGCGACGTGAGCCTGCATCTTGCGAATGTGGCACCGCCGATCGGACCACTTCTGAAAATTGATTTCGGAGAGATCGAAGCTCTTGCCCGCACCATTAACTACGGAATTGTCGTGAGTTTGGAAGAAAATGGGGTTGTGAAAATGTCGAACAATGAACCCGAAGTATTTCTAGCTGAACCCGATATCTTCAAGATCTTTGACATTGAAATCAAGTCCGGCGATGCGATGCAGTCACTCACACGACCATTCACCATAATGCTTTCCGAAAATGCAGCCAAACGTTACTTCAACGATGAAAATATTATTGGTAAACGCTTACGTGTAAACAACCAATTCGATCTTGAAGTGACAGGTGTTTATAAAGATTTCCCTCCTCAATCACATTGGCATCCTGAATTTCTCGTCTCGTTTGTCACCTTGGAAAACGATGACATTTACGGAAGGCAGGGACTGGAAACCAACTGGGGTAATAATTCTTTTGGTACTTATTTCCTTCTGCAGGAAGGTGCGGATCCCAAGAAATTAGAAGCAAGCTTACCGTCGTTTATTGATAAACACTTCGGCAACTATGCTCGCACAAACTGGGGTGTTCCTCCTGATTGGAAGGCCTCGAAGGCAACAACGTTGTTTGTTCAAAAAGTGACGGACATTCACCTCCGTTCCCACCTGGATGATGAAATTGAAGCCAATGGAAACATCACGAATGTCTATATGATGAGTATTATCGGACTCTTTATCGTTCTCATTGCCTGCTTCAACTTTATTAATCTTTCCACAGCACGGGCCACAAAGCGGGCAAAGGAAGTAGGGTTGCGAAAAGTAGTCGGCGCTTTTCGCACGCAGCTCATCAATCAATATCTCAGCGAATCAATCCTCACCGCGCTGCTAGCATTGATCATCGCTGCGGTCATTGCGTTCGCTGCCTTAAATACCCTCAACGATTTCACAAACAAGCAACTTTCCTTTGACCTCCTTCATAATATACCGCTAACGGCCGGACTCCTGGCATTTGCGCTCATCATAGGAACGCTGGCTGGAATTTACCCGGCATTCGTTATCTCTTCGTTTAAGCCAGCATTGACATTAAAGGGTCAACAGGGAACGGCCTCCGGAAAAAGCTTTCTAAGAAAAGGGTTGGTAGTGTCGCAGTTCACAATCTCCATTGTTCTCATAATTGCCACGTTGATTATCTTTAAACAATTGAATTACCTGGATTCAAGAAGCCTTGGGTACGACAGAAACCAGGTTGTGACATTGCCTTACTATACTGAACTGAGCTCTTCCTATGATGCCTTTTACAACGAACTAACAAAATCAAATGCTATAAAAAACGTAGCGCGATCATCCAGGATACCAACGGGGAGGCTGCTGGATTCGTACGGATCCGCCCGCGTATTGAAGGGCGACAGCCTCACAGACGCGAAAGTAGATCTGAGAACTATTATCACAGACCCTGAATTCTTCGACACCTACAGTATAGAAGTTTCGAGAGGAAGAAAATTCTCGAAAGAGATCGTTACTGATGATTCTTTGGCATTTATTATCAATGAAGCGGCAGCCAAGGAAATCGGTTGGGAAAACCCTGACGAATATTTAGAAAAGGAATTTGTGTACGCCGACGTCCGTGGAAAATTAATTGGCATCGTGGAAAATTTCCATTTCGAATCACTGCATCAAGCGATAAGACCCATGATCTTTTGGCAACGGAAAGACAATTACAATTCGCTCTCCATTAAAATTAACGGCAATGCAATGGAAGAGGGTCTGGCGCAATTGGAAAAAGTATGGAAAGCGTTTCTTCCGGCCCGGCCATTTGACTACCAATTCCTGAGCGAACGGTACCGCAGTTTGTACGAGGCGGAACAAAAGCAAAGTCAATTGTTCACCACCTTTGCCGCCCTCGCGATTTTTATCGCTAGCCTGGGTCTGTTCGGATTGGCCACGTTCAACACAATGCAACGCATCAAGGAGATCGGTATCCGAAAAGTAATGGGCGCATCCGTCTCCAACATTCTCTCCTTGCTTTCGAGGGAAATTATTATTTTAATCATCGCAGCCAATATCCTCGCCTGGCCACTTGCATGGTATCTTATGAGCAAATGGCTTGACACGTTCGCGTATCACATCGAAATGAATATTCTGCTTTATTTTCTCGCAGCCGTTTCCGCGATAGTAATTGCCTTGATTACGGTGAGTGCTCAAACCATCAAAGCAGCGATGAGCAATCCCGCGAAGACTTTGAGGTATGAGTGACTTGGTGCTTCGCGAGAGGTGATCGGTAATCAGGTGGTGATTAGTGAAAGGAGTAAGAGGTAGTTAGTAGTTAGTAAGAGGTGTTCGGTAATAGGGTGATCAGGTGATAGTAGTTGCTGATTTAGGGTCTGTAAAATAAACTGTGTCAATTAGTTTATTGGAGTCATAATTACTGATGTTGCAATGTGGGCAACTC
>DASUTP010000518.1:0-21198 GCA_036374515.1 Chryseolinea sp.
ACGCACACGGTTGTCCGCCTTTGAACGATAATTTGCAGATACGTACAAAGCTTCCGGAGAAATCCAGGGTTGGCATGCAGATTTAAAGGCATTACGAGACAGGTACGCAAATTGCCAGCAATTCACCTGCAATTGTATTTCGGGTTCAACCAGCTTTTCATTAGGGTTTAGGGAAAGTTTGGTTGAGCCCCTTTATTTTTGCTAAAACGTCGCACAAGTACAACCTTTTTCAAAGCTGGCGCATCCCGTTCTCATAACCCATGTCTTATGTTTAAGAACCTCCTGAAAATCGCCATCCGAAACATCGTTAAGGATAAAATATATAGTGTAATCAACATCCTGGGACTCACCATCGGCATTACCTGCAGCTTATTTCTGTTGATGTATATCCTCGATGAGTTGAGTTATGACCGGTATCACGATAATGCAGAAAATATTTACCGCGTTGTTTCAAACATCAAGGAGCCCGATAATTCCTTTACCTGGGCGGTCGCACAAATTCCACTAGCTGATGAGTTAAGAGACAATTACCCCGAAGTGAAAAATGTTGTTCGCTTCCTGGGTACTGAGAGAACGCTTTACAAAAACGGCGACACACAGTTTTACGAAGAAAAATTTTACCGTGCCGACTCAACCGTGTTCGACATGTTTACATATGAGTTTTTGTCCGGCGATCCTAATACAGCGCTGGATGAACCTTACGCAATGGTCGTTACCGAAAAAATTGCCAAGAAGTATTTCGGAACCTCGTCGGCAGCGATGGAACAAACATTGGTAGATGGCAATGGCCATGAATTTAAGATTACAGCCGTCATTAAGGACATCCGCCCCAACTCGCACTTTAGGTTTGACGCGCTGATGGCAAAAAATTCAGATCCTCAAAATCGAAACGAAGGACATTGGGGAAATTTTGGTGTGTACACCTATGTCCATTTGCCCAGCGGCTACGATCTGTCGAAAATGTACGCCAGTCTGGACAAGGTGATAAAAGAAAAAGTGGATCCGATCTTTGAAAAATTTGGAATCAAAATAAAATACGAGCTTCAAAAAATCACCGACATTCATTTGTATTCCAGCATTCAGGACGAATCGGAAGCGCGGGGTGACATCTCATACATCTACGTCTTCAGCGCGGTGGCTGGGTTCATGTTGATAATCGCTTGCATTAATTATATGAATCTGGCGACGGCGCGTTCCGCCAACCGGTCAAAGGAAGTTGGCATAAGAAAAGTGATGGGCTCCCAACGCAAACAGCTCATCGTGCAGTTCATAACGGAGTCACTGATGCTCGCGCTTCTGGCAATGTTGTTAAGCTTGCTGTTGATTTATGCTTTGCTTCCAACATTTAATACGCTGGCAAATAAAGAACTACCCTACGACTACATTCTCCAAACCCCCGTACTTCTTAGCCTGATCGGGATTGTGCTACTTGTAGGGATTGTTGGAGGAAGTTATCCTGCATTTTATTTGTCGTCATTTAATCCCGTCAGCGTGCTTAAGGGTAAACTTTCTGCCAAAGGCGGAAGCGTTATGTTCCGGAAAATATTGGTTGTAACGCAATTTGCAATTTCAATTTTTATGCTGATCTCGACATTGATTGTCTACGACCAACTGCAATATCTCCGAAACAAGGACCTAGGTTTTGATAAATCACGCGTCCTGCGTGTCGAATTGAGCGAATCGGGCATGCGGGAAAATGCGCATGTTTTTGGCGATCAACTGCGTCGTGCCCAACATGTCGCCGCCGTGGGAATGGCTTATGCCAGTCCCGGAAGGGGCATTGGAAAATCTGTTTTGCAAGTTGAAGACAGTGAAGGCAAATTGGTTGATCGGGGAGTGGATTTATACGGCGCTGATTTTGATTTCATAAAGACGTTGGGAATGCAAATTGTAAAGGGTCGGGATTTTTCGCGCGACGTGGCCTCCGATACGACTTTTGCCGTGCTGGTAAACGAAGCGATGGTTAAACGCATGGGGTGGCAAGACCCCATTGGCAAAAAGTTCGTTTTCGGAATTGAATCCCCAAATCGTGTCGAAAAGCAGGTAATTGGTGTGGTTAAGGATTACCATCAAAACTCCCTGTACGATGCAATTGAACCGCTTCTGATATTCCTGGGCAAAAATCACAATTATCTTTTTGTGCGCACCGAAGAAGGCGACGTCAAAGAATCGGTTGCATCCGTCGAAAAAGTGTGGAAGGAAATTTTTCCTAACAATTCCTTTGAATACATTTTTCTGGATCAGGATTTCAATTCGCAATACAAGTCAGACGAAAAGCGAAGTCATATCTTCACAACATTTTCAGGACTTACCGTACTTATTGCGTGCCTTGGCCTCCTCGGTTTGTCAGCTTTCACAACAGAACAAAGGACGAAGGAAATCGGCGTGAGAAAAGTGATTGGCGCGAGCGTCAAAAGTCTCGTGGTCCTTGTTGCAAAAGAGTTTTTTCTTTTAGTCGGCATTGGCACCGTTCTGGCATTTCCAATGGCCTGGTATTTCACTGACAACTGGTTACAGAATTTTGCGTACCGTATCGAATTGCACCACGAATGGTCAACGTTCCTACTGTCGGCGATACTCGCTTTTATCATCACACTGGCTACTGTTGGATATCATGTGGTGCGCACCGCATCCTCGAATCCTGTGAAAGCATTGCGCGATGATTAGCAGTGCCTGGTATTATTAATCACTTCATTGCATCCGGTTTTGCTCTATAAATTCCTGAAAAGATTTTTTATAGGTCTCGCCTATGGGAATTTGAGCGTTACGGATTTGAATATTGTTTTTATGCACAACATCGATGGCATGGAGGGCAACAATAAAAGAATTATGTACACGGATAAACTTCTCCGCTGGTAATTGTTCCTCCAATGTCTTGAGGCGTTGAAGGCTTACAATCTTTTGATTATTGCTTAGATGTATGGTAACATAGTCCTTCAACCCTTCAACATACAAAATCTCGTCAAACACAATCTTCACAAGTTTTGTCCCGTCTTTAATAAAGACAAAAGGCTGTTCATTCACTGCGGGCGGGCGTTCACCAGCCGCCGCAGGGGACTTTCTGGATTCCAGTCGTAATGTAACTTTGTCGACGGCCCGTAAAAATCGCTCAAAAGTTATTGGCTTTAACAAGTAATCAACGACATCGAGTTCATAACCTTGCAAAGCATATTCCGAATAGGCAGTAGTCAGCACTACGAGCGGCCGCTTCTGTAAGACTTTTAACAACGATATGCCTGTGAGTTCAGGCATTTGTACGTCCAGAAACAGTAAGTCAATGGCATTGTTTCGAAGTACATCCAATGCCACGATGGGACTTGAACACGCCTCGACCAAATTCAAGGACGGAACTTTCCTTACGTACTCTGTCAACAGATTCCTTGCGAGCGGCTCATCTTCGACAATCACACAATTCAATTTCATTTGCAAGCAATTTAATGATTCCACCGTTCCTTTGGCAGTAATGCATTCTACAAAGTTCCCGTTTGCTGAAGCTGGTCCGCAACTGAAGGCTGATCGTGCGATGGTAGAGCGTAGTGATCGTTTAACATAAGATCGAGTTGCACAAGGTAGACGTCTTCGGTGTCTTTTATCTCTATTTTATACTGATCGGGATAACTAAGCTCCAACCTGCGTTTTACATTTTGTAAACCGATTCCGGACTTTCCGGAACTGTTTGGCGTACCGGGGACTTTGCTATTTTCGACGATGTAGACACAATCCCGCCCGCGCAACTGAATGCTGATGTTTACCCAAGCTTTTGAATTATTATTGCTCACACCATGCTTGAACGCATTTTCTAGGAACGTTATAAAAATCAAGGGTGCTATCCAGATATTTTCGGTATTGCCTTCAATCTTAAAATTTATCGGAATTTGATTGTTGAGCCGAAGTCGTTCAAGGCTGATATAATTTTGCATGTATTCAATCTCCTTGCTTAACAACACCCGTGGATGATTGGAATCATAGATCATATAACGCATCATTTGCGAAAGCTTGGCGATCACCTCCGTGGTGTTTTCTGACTTGGTGTAAGCCAGGTAATACAAATTGTTTAAAGTATTAAACAGAAAATGCGGGTTGATCTGTGCTTTTAAAAAGTTGAGCTCCGCAATAAGCCGTTCATTTTCCACCTCCCTTTTTCGCGATTCGAATTCAAACCAGTCAACGGCAAAGCGAAGCATACCTACGAACAGAACGATAAAAAGTGTTACCGCCGTTACCTGGACGATGAAAAAGCTTGAGTAGAAATAATTGTTCTGGTGTGTGTATCCATCGATCAGATAACGGTGAAGGTGTACGCGTGCCGTGATCAGGAGAGCAAATGGAATTGAAAACTCTGCGATATATCTCCAAATATTTTTTGAGTTCAGAAATCGAGGCCATGTATAAAAGTAATTCAGATAAGCGATCAGCATTGTAAATATCAGCTGCACTGTAGCGGACAGGAATAATTCTCCCCACGCGATCCCACGCGCGCGTTGGAATACCGTTATCTGATACAGGTTGAAAGACAAATAAACACACCAAAACGACAGGTGAAGCAAGAACACACGATTTCGGTGAAAGAAAGTTGACATGAGTGGATAAAATTTATGATTAAAGGTAGTCCTTCCAAAAGAATCGAAAACAACTTCCAACGACTTTTCTACCGTCTGCAAAATTTGATCGACCGATCTCCCTATTCTACCCTACCTTGCCGGCCTGTCGAATAATTCCAGTATGCGTCGAAGCAAATTACCCGAACGTCTAATAACATCTACAATGTCGTAACCTTCAACTTTCTTTGCAGTTATGTTACTTAGACTTCAATGAATAAGTATACGCACTGTTAAGATATAGTATGGCTTATTTTTTAATCTAACTTATAAATGAAAAAATTTCTATCGCTGGTTGTGTTGATGGGTTTAGCCGGAGCTGTGATGGCTCAGTCTAACGACGAAAAAGGTAACGGAAGGATTCTGGGAACCGTTATGGACGCCGAGACGAATCAGCCCGTCGAATATGCCAACGTTGCATTATTGGACCCTGCAACAGAAAAGCCGATTGACGGCGCAGTCTGTGATGACCAAGGTAAATTTGTCGTCTCAAAAGTTGCCCCGGGCAACTATATCGTTGCGATTTCATTCATCGGATACGAAACTCAAAACATTAAGGGTATTACCGTTGAAGATAAAAGAGATGAAGTCAATTTAGGAATCGTTAAACTGGCCTCCAGCACAAAAGTATTGAACGAAGTGGTCGTGGAAGGTCAGAAGCAGCTCATCGAGGAACGTGTTGACCGTACGATCTACAATGCCGAGAACGACATCACATCGAAAGGCGGAGACGCGACGGATGTTTTGAAAAGAGTTCCAATGCTTTCAGTAGACCTCGATGGCAACGTGTCCTTACGCGGGAGCCAGAATATCACGGTCCTCGTCAACAACAAGCCTTCTACCATTATGGCCAGCAGCATCGCCGACGCGTTGAAGCAAATTCCTGCCGATGAAATCAAAACCGTTGAGGTGATTACATCGCCATCGGCGAAATACGACGCAGAAGGCACGGGAGGGATAATCAACATCGTGACAAAGAAAAATTCGCTGCAGGGAGCGACGCTCAATGTTAACGCCGGCGTAGGTAATCGCGGGTCTAACCTCGGATTAAACGGAAACTATCGCACCAAGAAAATGGGATTTTCTTTGGGAGGATGGGGCCGCGCAAACTATAATGTAACCGGTAGCTTTGAAAATAGCCAGGCTACTTCAGCGGAAGGAACTCAAAATCTTAACCTGCAAAAAGCAGATACCCGGAGCAACGGATTGTTTGGCAACTATACTTTAGGATGGGATTACGACATCGACAAGAAGAATACGCTTACAGCATCGGTTCGTTTTGGTGCGCGCAACAACGAAAGCTACCAGGATGCATTGTTCACTCAGTACTTTCAGAACGATGTTTCCACGAGGAGCACACTTCAGGATGTGACGACGAAGGATTTATCCAACACGGTGGATGTTAATCTGACTTACACGCACCTGTACGAAAAGCCGCAAAAAGAATTCAGCATACTGGCCCTGTACAGCAAGAATAACCGGAACAACGATTTTCAAAACAATTTACTGGAGCAATTTAATTCGCCTTCTTCTTCGTCCTTTATCAACTTTAATGATAGCTACAATCAGGAGATAGCGGTACAAGCTGATTTTCAAACGCCCATCGGGACCAATCAGCTTCTGGAAGTTGGCGGCAAGGACATAATGCGCCGGGCATTCAGCGATTATGCACGGTTCGAGCAGGACGCCGATGGTCAATACAACCCTGTTACAACGCCACAGTATGACAATAACCTCAATTACGATCAGAATGTGCTCGCAGGTTATCTTGCCTATACCCTTTCGTTGGACAAGGGCTATAGCATAAAGGCGGGATCCCGGTATGAATACACAGTAATTGAAGCCTACAGCAGGGTGGAAAGCAATATAGAAATTCCTTCTTATGGCGTTTTTGTGCCAAGTGTCAACTTGTCCAAAAAACTCAAAGCCGGTAATATGATCAAGCTTGCTTACAACAGACGTATTCAGCGGCCGTCAATTCAGTTTCTGAATCCAAACCGGCAAAATTCAAATGAGATTGACATAACAGAAGGCAATCCAACGTTGGATCCTGAATACACGAACAATTATGAGCTTAGCTATAATACTTATATCAAGGGATCTTCCCTGAATTTTACCTCATTCGTGCGAAATACAACGGGCTCGATACAGCGCGTTCGCACTCCTCAGGAAGGTGGCGCAATCCTTACGACCTATCAGAATATCGGAACGGAAAATGCCTACGGCTTAAGCATTTTTGCAAATGTGAACATGGGCAAGTTGTCGCTTAACGGAGGTACTGATTTGTACTACGCCGTATTGGATGATAACATCTCATCACACAACGAAGGCTGGGTTGTGAGCGGCCGCATATTTGGAAATTACAATTTAGATAAAGGATGGGGACTTCAGTTTTTTAGTTTCTATCGCGGCCGGGATGTACAATTACAAGGTACGAGGGGAGGCTTTGGGATTTACAGCCTTGGTGTCAGGAAAGAATTCAATGACAAGCGGGGCAGCATCGGGTTAGGAGCGGAGAATTTCTTCACCCCTGCTTTTAATATCCGAAGCGAATCCAGCTCCGAAAATTTTAAGCAGAAGAGTTTGAATGTATTGCACAACATGGGCTTCCGGATAAACTTTAGTTATCGTATTGGAAAAATGAGTGTTGAAGGACAGCGTCCGCGGAGAACAAAGTCTATCAACAACGACGACCTGAAAGATGGTGGCGGTGACAATAGCGGTGGCGGAATGGACGGCGGTGGCGCAGCAGGCGGTCCACAGCAGCGTGGTGGCGGAGGTTTTGGCGGTCAAGGCAACAACGCTGGCGCACGGGGAGCAGCAGGCGCAGCCATGGTTAAAGTACCGGCTAGCGACTCAACGGCAGTGGTAGATGCATCTGGGTCATGGGCCTATACCATCGAGTCGCCACAAGGCGGTGAGGGAACGCTCCTACTGAAGAAAGAGGGTGATGCGTACACAGGATCTATTACGAATAAGAGATTTAATTCCACTACAGAACTATCATCAGTGTCTTTGAAGGGTAACGAACTGAACTTTGCGTACGAGGCTGCCGGCCAAGGTGGCAACAAAATGCCGATTCAGGTAAAAGCCGTAGTAACAGGTGACACGTTCAGCGGAAGTATGACAGTGGGGCAGTTTGGCACATTTCCGGTCAAGGCCAAACGCGAATAATAGGGATAGGGATCGGGTTTAATTTTGGTTAATAGGGGGATTTGGGTTCCCCCTATTTTTTTTTTTGTGCTTTCAGTCGAAAAATTAATTGACTATGGCACCCGTTGCAAGCACTCTCATCTTTCTAATCCGCTCAGGGTCTACCGTTCGCAGCTTAAATTCCGAACCTTCTTCGGAACCCATGCCTTCGATGGCCGCATTTTTGAAAACCATGCTGCTGCCGCGAAATGCCGTCGCTGAAAAATGGATCTCGCTTGCTCCGGATTTTGAGACAATACCTTCTACCGTGTTTTCATTGACTCCTGATCCCGGCATGATCACAATCCGTCCGCTTGCCTTGCGAACCAGGTCGCCGATCAGCCCTGCACCCTCACTGGCAACGCGGCGGTGACCGGAGGTAAGAATCCTGTCAAAGCCCGCTTCAATACAGTCCTCCAGGGCTTCAAACGGATCGCGTGTCATGTCAAAGGCGCGATGGCAGGTAATTTTCAAAGGCCTTGCCTGTGCAATTAATTCCTTACAGCGCTTTTTGTCGATTGTGCCATCAGGATTAAGGATACCGAACACGACTCCATCCACACTTAACCGTTGGCACTGTGAGATGTCACGCTTCATAGAATGAAATTCGTAACTCGAATAGAAAAAATCGCCGCCGCGGGGACGAATCATTACAAAAACATCGATGCTTAAATTTTGGCGCACCAGCTCAATGGCGCCATACGAAGGAGTTGTGCCCCCTTCCGCGGGGTTATCACATAATTCAACACGATCGGCACCTCCCTCCTGAGCCTTTAAGGCGGACTCTATATTGTAAACGACGATCTCTAATTTCATGGTCAACAAGATTAGCGAAGGGTATAAAGTTAATCTGATTTGCTTTCTCTTGTCGCTCTTGGCTTAAGGTTTAACCTCAAAGTCAGACTCGATCAGGATGTTGCCCGTGGCATCATGCTTTGCATAACTAAATCCTTTCTGAAGGCAGTACGCTCCCGACTCCCCATTCTTGTTAAGGGCTAAAAAGCCCACTTGTATTTCCTTTGCTCTCGCTGGATTTTTTTTAAGTATCCTTTCAACGGCCAGCTTACACGCCTGAGCGGGTGTGTTGCCTTGTCGCATTAGCTCAACAACCAGGTGCGAGCCGACAATTCTGATCACCTCCTCTCCCATCCCGGTAGACGTGGCTGCGCCGATTTCATTGTCGACGTACAACCCTGCTCCAATGATGGGTGAATCACCCACACGGCCCCGCATCTTGTATGCCAGGCCGCTCGTTGTGCACGCGCCCGACAGGTTCCCCCTCCCATCCAAAGCAATGATGCCGATGGTATCATGGTTTTCAATGTTGATAACGGGTTTGTACTCGGCTTTCTTTGACCACTCACGCCAGGCTTTTTCAGATTCTTTTGTCAGCAAATTTTCTTTCCTGAAGCCGTTCGCCAAGGCAAATTGCAACGCCCCTTCCCCTACCAGCATCACGTGCGGGGTTTTTTCCATAACCATGCGGGCGACAGAAATAGGATGCACGATGTGCTCGAGAAACGCTACTGATCCGCATCGGCTGTTTTCGTCCATGATGCAGGCATCCAACGTTACACGTCCATCCCGATCGGGTAGTCCGCCGAGACCTACTGATGTTTCTTTGGGATCGCCCTCAGGAACCTTCGCGCCTGCTTCCACGGCATCAAGTGCTCGTCCCCCTGAAGATAAGATCTTCCAGGCGGCCTCATTCGCCTGCAGTCCGAAATTCCACGTTGAAAGTACGACAGGCTTTGTGCCAGACTGCGGTCCTGCAAGCGCAGATATGGGTAGTAAAGCCGAAAGTTTTAAAAAATCGCGACGGGTTTTCATAGCGTTGAAAGTGAGGGAGGGTCGCAAGTGCAATTGCCATTAGCTGCACCAACTTCTTAGAACTTCCTAAACGCTGGCGCTAATCGATGACACGTCTCGCGACTCTGAATCTTTTTTGATAATATTCAGCAAATAAGTTAGTTTCTACAACCCCTAGTTTGCTTGAAGCGTGAATAAATTTGACGTTGTCTTTGCCCTTTACATCGGTAACTAAACCAACGTGTGTGATCTCATTCTTTTTATTTCCTGTTGCAAAGAATACAAGGTCTCCAGGTTGGAGCTCATTCATTTTAACCTGTGTTCCCACCTTGCTTTGAGCCTCCGAACTCCGTGGCAGGTTAACTTTCACCGCTGTAAAGGAATTAATCAACAGACCCGAGCAATCCATTCCCGAACGGGTCATCCCGCCGTATTTGTACGGGGTGCCAATAAAAGTGCGCGCCGTGGAAATCACCTGCTCGGCTTTATCCGGAGATTTTTCTTCTTTCTCCACAAGTACCTCGGCGTTTTCCTCCACGACTTCAATCTCCGTTGACCGATCATTACCCTTGGATTTTAGGGGCGGGGCCGTGGTTTTTTTTGACTTGCCGGCGATCGTCACTTTTTTGGGCGTTGAACAGGCGGCAAAGAGGACCCCTATGCAGAGGATGAGAACAAATCTTTTGTTGTTGCGATTAAAAAATAGCATTACGCTCACATTTGCAGTTCAAATATAGTTGATTCACAGCATTTTGCAGAAAGTGCGGTCAAGGTGTTTTAAAACCCGCCATTACCACCTCAGTTTGAACGCTCAAAATTGAAAAACATTGCTGAATCAATGCGAGCCCACCGCAAGCAGGGCGGGAGGAAATTAACGATCCCCACTCACCTTAAATGGCATCATCCGGGTAAATACGGAGGTCGAATGCGTAGTTAACGGGGTTAAGGACGGGCTACTATATACGTTTATTTGTATAACACTAAATAAGATCACTATGAAAAACGCAATAAAAGGAATCAGCTTAATGGGCCTTCTCTTGGCAGGGGCGTTTGTTGTAAACGCTCAGTCTGGAAATTCGTTGACCGTTTCGAAAGGCGTGCAAAAGTATGCTAATAAAAGCGCATTTTCTGAAGAAAGCAAGAAATCCAACATACAGGCTAAGTCAGTTGAATTTCCCGCTATTGCCGTTTCCAAAGGCGTAGTGGGTTCGTCCAACGTTGAAACTGTGGGAAATATTGAATCCAAGGGTTATCCTACCTGGGCAATTTCTAAAGATGTTGCCCGCAAGAATCAGGAGAGAACACTGGAAAGGGACGGTTCCCAAGAAGCGCCTAGCTTGGATGTCACCAGAGACCAAAATCAAATTAGCAAAAGATAGTTAGGTTAGGGTAGAGAAGTAGATCACAACCTTTGTCCATCGGGCAAAGGTTTTTTTTTGTTGCTGTATTTTTGCAAAAGCGGTCTTATTATGGACCAATTACGGCTTTTGATCTATCTTCGTTCAATTAACTCAGCCCATGGAGACAATAATTCTCGTCGTTATATGCCTGGTAGTCCTGTTTATCCTTTTCAAAATATTCAAGGCCTTTCTCAAGTGGGGAATAATTTTGCTGATCTTATTTTTTGTTATTGCCTATTTCACAAATCCGGAAGAATCGAAGCATCACCGATCGTTGAAAGAAACAGTTAAAAAAAACATCAAGGAAAAACTTGTTAAGATCGACGACTATAAAATTTTTTCGCTGACAAAGGTTAAGGTGAACGGGGAAGAAAAAGTAGTAGGGGTCGGCGCGTTTGGTAAGGTTTGGTATTTTGATGACATAGAAAAGAGCCTGAAAAAAGAGTGAATCCCTAGTGTGTGGATTTCTTCCGGCGGATGCTTACGGAAGAATTCGATATCTTTCAGGAAGTGTCTTTTGCATGAGCTCCAGAAAATTGATCATACTTTTCGTTGCTGTTGAGATCCTCATAGTTGTGTTGGGATTGGTTTCGGATGGCTATTCACTTACAGCGCTTCAAACAATCACAAGGTTTTCTGGAAGGTTTTCCCTATTTCTTTTCAGCGCTATTTTTTTACTGTACAATAAGCCGTATACAATAACGGCATGGCTATCCAATAGATATTATTTGCTCTTTGCAATTGTTCATGGTATCCATTTGGCAGAGCTGTTGGCGTTTGTTTACCTCTCGGGCGCAAAACTCATTCCTTATCGAATTGCTGGTGGCTTCGTAGCTTACCTCTTTATTTTTGCGATGCCACTTTTACAATCCTATACCCTGCGGGGATCTATTTCGAAACGGTTGTATTCGATTATCGAAACGGTCTTTATTTACTACGTCTGGCTGGTATTCTTCTTAACATATCTCCCTCGCGTGCAAGGGAAATTGCCGCAAGCTGGGGGAAGTTTTGCGGAGCATGTTGCCCTGTTGGGTTGGATATCGACCTTGCTGGGCATGAAACTGAGTGCGCTGATACAATTCAAAAAAAGCTAACCGATCTACAACCAACCGGGTTCTCGCGATTCAAACTCTTGTACGTTCTTACGTATAACCTCTTTAAGATCGTGTGTTGCTTCAAAAATTTTATACTGACGTTCTGAACTGTTTCCTTTTTCAATCACTTCCTTTAACACACCCAGGTAAGCGCCGTATTTCAATTCGCGTGAATACGGTTCAACCTTTTTGATCCACTCTTGAATGTCCTTGTACAGTAGCTTAGTCTTTCCGTTGCGGGCAACAACAATTTGCGCATGCAGGCCATACCGTATCGCGCGCCATTTGTTTTCACGGAAGATCCAATGCTTTAATGGAGTATGAGAATGGTTCCATTCTTCTTCATGATCCCTAAACCAAAACGCCAAAGCGTGGATGAAAGCGACGATGCCCACAGCTTCTTTAAGTGTTGCCGGTTCGTCGCAGAAACGAAGTTCCAGCGTACCATGTTGTGGACTGGGTCTTAAATCCCACCACAAGTCCTTCATACTATTGATGGCTTTTGACTTTAGAAGAAAGGAATATAGCTTTTGAAATTCAGGCCAGTTCTTAACAAGATATGGCATACCGGCTGTTGGCAACGCTTCGTAGGTTGTTGGCCTGCACGACGAGAGCCCGGTGTACATTCCTTGCCAAAACGGGGAACTACCGGATAACGCCAGGATGTGTGGCAGGAAATGAATAAAAAAATAATTATAGCGAATACACGCATCTCCCGACTTCATGCCAAGATGAACGTGCATTCCATACACAGCCATTCTGCGGATAAGCCACTGGTTGCGATCGATGAGGTCGTGGTATCTTTTCGATGGAGTGACCAGTCGCTCGCGATAATCGGCCAAGGGATGTGTGCCCGTGGACGCAAGCTTTAAGTTCAGACTGCTCGATTTCGCCTGAACCATATCAATGGAACTTTTCAAATCCACCTCGACGTCCGCGGCATTTTGGCAGACCCGTGAAACTATTTCAACGGTGCTTTGAAAAAATTCCGGGACTATATGTTTAGAACCACAAAGTTCGATTATTTCAGCAGCCCTGGGCGTCAGCAACAGGCTATCGGCATCGAGGACCTGCAGCTCCAATTCAACCCCTAAAGTGAGATCGTTATTGCCGCTATTAAATTCTAACCCGGCAATTTGTTCTTTCTTCATCTAGAATTACGTTAAGAAGAATTTCAATATACAATCCTAATCCAAACTTTCTAACTTTCACAATAAAACAGTCAGCCCATGTGTGGAATTACCGGTATGTTTGCCTTTAACCTTGTTGGTAAATTCAACAAGATACAGATAACAAACGCTACCACGGCCATCCAAAAGCGTGGGCCTGACTTTCAAGATACTTACATAGATGACTGGGTTGCATTAGGTCACCGACGATTGTCGATCATCGATACATCATCCATCGCCAACCAGCCCATGTGGGACGAATCAAAAAGGTTTTGCATCGTATTTAATGGCGAGATCTTTAACTATGCCGGACTAAGAAAGAACCTCCAAAACAAAGGAGTTTCTTTTTTTTCGAATTGCGACACCGAAGTTCTTCTAAAGCTATATATCGCCGAAAAAGAAGAGTGCCTGCAAAAGCTGAATGGTTTTTTTTCATTCTGTGTGTATGACAAACAGGAACAAAGTTTTTTTCTCGCCCGCGACCGTTATGGTATCAAGCCTCTGCTATATCTTTTCGATGAAGACAAATTTTTGTTTGCTTCCGAAATGAAATCGATACTGCAGTACGGTATCGAAAAAAATCTCGATTACAGCTCACTCTACACCTATCTGCAGCTCAATTATATTCCCGCGCCGGATACCATCCTGAGCAATGTTAAAAAGCTCCTGCCTGGTCATTATCTGAAAGTCGGCCGGCAGAAATTGGATATTCAATGCTATTATCAGATCCCTTATGACCGGGAAAAGGCTGCGAACAACAAAGTTCCTTATGAGTCGGCAAAGGAAAAAACCAGACAATTATTGGAAGCATCTGTGCAGCGAAGACTGGTAGCAGATGTTCCCCTGGGTGCCTTTCTCAGCGGCGGAATCGATTCCTCCATCATCACAGGGCTGGCCAGCAAACACAAACCTGATTTACAAACCTTTTCGATTGGCTTCAGGGATGAGAAGTTTTTTGACGAAACACGTTATTCACGGCTAGTGGCAAAACATTTCAAAACGAAACATACCGAGTTCTCGCTTACCAACAACGACCTTTATGCACATCTGAATTCGATTTTGGATTATCTGGACGAACCGTTTGCCGATTCGTCGGCCATCGCCGTTTATATCCTGAGCAAAGAAACAAGGAAACATGCAACGGTTGCCTTGTCTGGCGACGGCGCTGATGAACTGCTGGCCGGGTACAATAAGCACGCGGCGTTCAATCGAATTATCAACCCCGGATGGAAAGAAAACCTGGTGACCAGCTTAAATCCACTGTGGAACATGCTTCCAAAATCAAGGAATAGCTCCCTTGCAAATAAGGTCCGGCAACTGTCGAGATTCAGCGAAGGCAGGAAACTTTCTTCAAAGGACCGTTACTGGCAGTGGGCCGGTTATGCAAGCAAAGAGGAAACACTTTTGATGCTCCATCCCGACCTGCGCATAAACATGTGGTTGAAGGACTTTTTCCCGCGACGCAAAGCCATCTTGCAATCGGTGCCTGACCAGGAGAACATCAACGATATTTTATTTGCTGACATGCAACTCGTACTTCCCAATGACATGCTCACCAAAGTGGACATGATGAGTATGGCCAATGGGTTGGAAGTCCGGGTGCCGTTCCTCGATTTTGAATTTGTGAACTTTGTTTTTTCGCTTCCCCAGGAATATAAGATCAAAGGGTCGGTTAGAAAAAGAATTGTCAAAGACGCCTTCAGGGATTTTCTTCCCAAACAGTTATACCATCGCCCGAAGAAGGGGTTCGAAGTTCCGCTCCTGAAATGGTTCCGCCATGAAATGAAATCGCTCATTGTCGATGACCTGCTGTCGGAAAAATTTATCAAAGACCAGGCGGTGTTTGACTATGGTGAGATCAATAAGTTAAAACAACAACTGTTTTCCTCTAACCCTGGGGATATCCACGCCAGGATCTGGGGGCTGATCGTCTTTCAATGGTGGTGGCGAAGGTTTATGGTTTCCTAACGTTGAATATTGGTTATTGAGTATTGAATATTGAATATTCATCATCCGACATCAAACACCCAACACCCGATAATGATCGGATTTCCCCCACCCAACGGTAACGTAACTCTTTAACGCTTTATCGCATACAATTGCATTACAAGCATTTAAAGTTCTGACGGTTCTTCCCCGTTGAGAACTGTAACTATTTTCGGCGTTTTGCCATACAAACTCATATTTAAAATCCTTTCCGCCGAATAAGATTTCGCGATCGCAACGCCTTTAGGAATTTTATAATTTTTACACGTTTTCGGTTCAAAAATTACCCCACCGAACACGATTCCGTGAATTTTTTTTCAAAAGTGGTTCGTTTTTTACCCTATTGTTAAAATATTTAACCAGTTATTAAGAAAACAGAGTAAAAATTTACCCTATTCACCTAAAAACTATAACCAAATGAAAAAATCAATTGTACCATTAGTCTTGCTTCTAGCCATAAGCATTATGGCTGTCTTTATGCCGGGGATACCATCGGTGATTAACACAGAAGGTATGAATTCAGGAGATGTGGCCTGGATGCTGGCGGCATCGGCCCTCGTATTATTAATGACTCCCGGTCTCGCTTATTTCTACGGTGGGATGATCGATACCAAAAATATCATTACCACCATGCTTCAAAGCTTTGTGGCCATGGGCGTCATCAGCGTATTATGGATTGTTGTTGGGTTCAGCCTTGCATTCGGCGAGGATCTTGGCGGTATGGGCATTGTCGGCGATCCAACTACATACTTAATGTTTAACGGCGTGCTCGATGCACCGATGTTCGGAACGATACCACTGGTTCTCTTTGCATTCTTCCAATTGAAATTTGCCATCATTACCCCTGCTTTGATCACAGGTACTTTTGCAGAAAGAATTCGCTTTAAGTCGTACATACTCTTTATTGTATTGTTCTCCTTATTCATCTATGCGCCGTTGGCGCACTGGACCTGGCATTCAGGCGGCTTCCTTTTTAAAATGGGTGTACTTGATTTTGCTGGTGGAACTGTTGTCCACATGTCAGCAGGTTTCGCGGCCCTGGCAGCTTCGATTTATCTGAGAAACAAAGGTGAAGCGAAGGCTTCTATATCCCCTGCAAATGTTCCTTTCGTACTCCTTGGCACGGGTTTGCTGTGGTTCGGATGGTTCGGCTTCAATGCCGGTAGCGCTCTTAGCGCTGGTGCTCTTGCAGCATCTGCTTTTGCCACAACCAATACTGCTTCAGCAGCTGCAGGTCTTGCCTGGATATTGTTCGACGCTGCAAGAGGTAAAAAACCTTCAGCTCTTGGCTTCTGTATAGGTGCCGTGGTGGGTCTCGTTGCAATCACCCCTGCCGCTGGTTTCGTAACAATTCCTTCAAGCTTATTCATCGGTACTTTTGCTGCAATCATCAGCAACGTGGTAGTACACTGGAAGACCAAGACCTCGCTGGAAGATACCCTGGATGTATTCCCTTGCCACGGTGTGGGTGGAGCAGTAGGTATGCTTATGACAGGTCTGTTGGCAACACAAGCCGTTAATGGCTTGAATACCACCGGAAATGGTTTGCTGATCGATGGTAGCACCAACCTTATCACGATTCACCTGATCGCACTTGTTATAGTTGTCGCTTTCAGTTTCTTCGGGTCATTGCTCCTGTTAAAAGTTACCGACCTTATCTCTCCGCTTAGAGTGAGCGCAGAAGAAAAGAAAGTCGGTTCAGACTATAGCCAGCACGGCGAAAATCTGTTCCCTGCTGATTTCAGTAGTCTAAAAGAAGAAGTAGCCTAATTCAAAGACGGCCCCGACTTTCATCGGGGCCGTTTTAAAATCCAAATACTCATATAACTCAATTAACCTAAACTATCTATGATGATGAAGTTTACTCGAAGAATGCTCATGTGATCCAGACCGGTTGTAATCAGCCGTCTCCGAAAGGATGAGCCAGAGACGAGGAAAACGTCTCAAACTAAAGAATCCCAGGAGATACTTAATGCTCCTGGGATACCTAGTGAATTGTTTATCAAAATCCCTAAATAAAAATATGAAAAACTTAAAAATATGTTCTAGCCTCCTTGTTGCCTTACTGATTTCCACATCGGCTTTTAGTCAGGATTCCACACAAACATTTACTCTTTCAGGATCGGTTGATACTTATTTCCGCACAGCTTTCGGAATGGAAAATGATGTATATGGAGGATATGCGCCCGCTACTTCCTTCGCGGAGCTTAAGGGCTTTTCTCTTGGCATGGTCAATCTTGTAGCGGCCTACCAGGGTGAAAAAGTTGGCTTTGTAGGAGATCTTGTATTTGGCCCCAGAGGGAAAGCTGCAGTTTTTGGAACGGCCAGCGGTCAAGCTATTATAAACCAAATGTTCGCTTATTATAAACTGTCCGATGCAGTCACGCTAAACATGGGTCAATTCAATACCTTTCTCGGATATGAAGTGATTTCCCCGGCTGTAAATTTTCATTATTCAACTTCCTATTTGTTTTCCTGGGGGCCATTTAATCATACCGGGCTTCGCGCCGATTTTGCATTCGGAGACGGGATGGTGGCAAAACTTGCCGTCATGAATCCAACGGATATCGTTGAATTCAATCCTGTGAACACTTACACGTTCGGAGCGCAGATAGGCAAGACCGGTGACGCTGGTGGAGTGTGGTTGAACTTTTTATACGGTGACCAGGATGGCACTCTTGATGAAGATGATGATTTTGTTGATGAAAACGGAGATTTAGTTACATCGGCTGGAACTCTGTTTCAGGCAGACTTGACATTAGGTTATAATTTAAGTGAAACTTTCTACTTCGGGGCTAATGCATCTATTCAAACAGTCGCCGCCGGCGAAGAATTTACCGGGCCAGGAAATATTGTAGACACCGATGGTGACGCGTCATCTTTCTTTGGCGTAGCGCTATATCCGAAATTAACGCTCTCAGAAAGTTTCGCCCTAGGGTTAAGGGCAGAGTATTTCTCCGTGATGAAAGGCCATTTGGATATCATAGGCCTGGACGATGGAGGCGATGGAAATGTAATTGAACTCACGCTCTCAGGAAACTACAAAGTGGGCGGATTCACATTCATCCCTGAATTCAGAATTGACAAAACTTCTGAAGATTCCTTCATCACCAAAGACGGAGATCTAAAAGACATGATGCCAAGTTTAACCTTTGCAGCGGTCTACAAATTCTAAACGCTCGTACAATTTTATACAATCAGACAATTTAAACTTACAACACTATGTCCAAAACAAAACTTGAATACATTTGGCTCGATGGATATAAGCCTACTCAGAGCCTTCGCAGCAAAACCAAGATCGTAAAAAACTTTGATGGTACTTTAGAAGGGTGCCCTATCTGGTCGTTCGATGGAAGCTCAACAGAACAAGCGACCGGCCATTCTTCAGACTGCTTGTTGCAGCCGGTTGCCCTCTTCCCGGATCCAGGTCGTAAAAACGCTTACCTGGTAATGAGCGAGGTGCTCAATCCTGATGGAACTCCACACGTGAGTAACGGACGGGCCACCATCGAAGACGATGACAATGATTTCTGGTTCGGATTCGAACAGGAATATTTCCTTTGGAATCCTGAAACCAACAAACCGCTGGGTTTTCCGGCAAGCGGATACCCGGCACCACAAGGTCCATACTATTGTTCCGTCGGAGCAAAAAACGCTTTCGGCAGGGAAATCGTAGAAGAGCATCTCGACATGTGCCTCGAAGCGGGTATTAACGTAGAAGGTATCAATTCGGAAGTAGCTACCGGCCAGTGGGAGTTCCAGATCTTCGCGAAAGGAGCAAAAGCTGCAGGTGACCAGGTGTGGGTTGCGCGATACCTTCTGGAAAGAGCAGGTGAAAAATATGGTGTCGCAATTAACTGGCACTGCAAACCACTCGGCGCCACCGACTGGAATGGTTCAGGTATGCACGCGAACTTCTCTAATGATCTGCTTCGCACTTGCGGCTCGAAGGAAATTTATGACACGGTTTGTCAAGCATTTGCTCCGTACGTAAAAGAGCACATTGAAGTGTATGGCGCCGACAACCATTTGCGACTGACCGGCAAACACGAAACTCAGTCGATAGACAAATTTTCGTACGGTGTCTCAGATCGCGGTGCATCTATACGCATTCCAATCGCCACCGTTGAAAACAGTTGGAAGGGATGGCTTGAAGACAGAAGACCAAACTCGGCAGCAGACCCATACAAGGTAGCTGCCAGAATAATAAAAACAGTCAAGACCGTTCCTGAGTACGCCACAGTGAACAGTCGATGAAATTTTTCTTTCAGGGCGTCTGGTTGTAGTTTGAAGTCGGGCAGAAATGTCCGGCTTCTTTTTTTTGACCAAACTTGAATCTATTTAAAAGATATCTTTATTTTGAAATACTTTTAAATCCAACATGATTCACCCCCATACAGAACTCCAGTTTATCAGTGAGAAAATTGGATATGGAGTTGTCGCCACCAAGTTTATACCGAAAGGAACAATTACCTGGGTGCTGGACAAGCTCGATAGAATTTTTACGCCTGAACAGGTGCGGGCGATGGACCCGTTGTACCAACAAGTTTTGGATACATATACCTATCGCAATCCGGAAGGAAATCATATTCTATGCTGGGATAATGCGAGGTTTATTAACCACAGTTCCAATTCCAACTGCGTCACCACGGCGTACGAATTCGAGATCGCTATTCGCGATATCCACCCGGGTGAACAACTGACCGATGACTATGGATACTTAAACCTCGAGGAACCATTTGAAGCTGTTCCCGAGGCGGGAACCAGCAGGACAGTTATTTATCCGGACGATTTGATCCGTTATTATCACATTTGGGATGAAGATCTGCTCAATGCGTTTCCGCACCTGCTGGAAGTAGAGCAACCGTTATTCAAGATACTGGACGCTGAGACCCGCCAGAAAGCCACCGATATCGCTACGGGCCGTGAGAAAATGAATTCCATCCTATCTTGCTATTACCCAGTTCACGGAAGGATCAACGGAGAGGCTCAGTTAATAAAGACACGCTCGCCAAAGGTCGCCTATCCTTTTTGACTCACTTGTGATCCGATAAATACCATCAGGCCACTCTCAATTTTTTCCCGGTCTTTCCAGAAATTCCTGCTATATACCATCTGATACTTCCAGTTCTTTTGTGTTAGAATTGAGGGGATGTATGCATGTGAATGCTTTACAGACAAGCTACTAAAATAGCGCAGATCATCTGTCAGGATCACACCCAGGTGTTGGTTGGCATGAACGACGCCGACATCCGAAAACGGTAAGGTTTCAGTCTGAAAGATAAACTTCTCCAACCGCCCTTCACCCCACTGCTTTATTCGATTGCTTAGATACCAGTCTTTGTTTTTCGTAAGCAACGATCTCGTGACATGCGGACGGTAGGTACCTTGATCAACGTCAAGCGCATATTGAAGATATTTCCGAAGCAGTTTTGGTCCTTCGTTTTTTATTTTGTCCACGTTCAACTGCTCCGGCAAAATGCTTGTCACCAGGATTATTTTTTCCCGTGCACGGGTAACGGCTACATTCAACCGGTTTTCACCACCCGCGGCATTCAGGCTGCCAAACTGCATGTTCATCTTACCCTTCTTATCCGGAGCATACCCGATCGAAAATATAATAACATCCTTTTCATCGCCCTGAACGTTCTCGATGTTTTTCACGAACAGCGACGGTGGAATACTTTTTCCAGACTTGGCAGCCTCCCCTTCCAGCAGGTCGAGCACCAGCATCTGTTGAGGCGCGTTAAAGGTCACGATACCAATTTCTTTGTCTGGGTGTTCCTGGAATATTTGAAACACCTTTTCAACAATATGTTCGGCCTCTTTTAAATTCGTATGATTTTCCCATATCCCGTCGACCTTGCAGTATTGTATCGCCGGTTCAGCAAGGTTTAAAATGTCCCGGTGAGGCAATAACTGAAGCCTCCCCTCGTAAAAAAACTCATTA
>DASUTP010000519.1:0-4989 GCA_036374515.1 Chryseolinea sp.
TAAACCCAACTTTGTTGGCATTGGCCTTTCGTGCCACTTCTGAAAAGGTGCCATCATGGTTGTTCAAATAAAGTTCGCAGGGATGTTCGCCTGACGCTTTATTTCCTTCCCAGGTTTCGTTACCGATAAAAACATCGACCCAACCATCGTTATTAAAATCGTTCCAGGTGGCTGTTTGCGTTGGATGGAAGGAAAGCAATCCCGAAGAGGTAGTGATATCCGTGAATGTACCGTCCCCGTTGTTCCGGACGAGTGAATTTGGTTGCAATCCATAACTACCCCGAAGCCACGCGCCCCGAAGGACAAAAATATCCTTCCAGCCATCGTTGTTAAAGTCCATTTGCATCAGGTTTAGTCCGCCCCGTAAATCCTTGAGCCGGCTTTCGGCTGATTTATCCACGAATGTGCCATCACCACTATTTTTGAAAAAGTGCATTTCGACGTCCAGGTCCCAGCTGGATGTAACAATGTCCAGGTAACCATCATTGTCGAAGTCTTCGACAATTATACCCCCAGCCATGTCGTTAATATCCAAATGAGTCGATGAAGCGACATCGCGGAAAGGTTGAATCTCTACTGTTGAGTCGCGTACTGCTGCCAAACCTGGAATTAAAAACGCCGGAGGAACTTTGGAAGGATACTCACCGAGTGTCATATAAGCAACGTTGAGCAACCAGCGATATTCCATATTTTCAGGATATGTGGCAAGCAGCGCTTTGTAGATGCCGATCGCCTTTCGGGATCCATCCTGCACTTTATGAATGCCGCTTCCCTGAATGGGCATGATGCACGTTTCATCGGTATGATTTGCTATACAATTCGTGCGCTCTCCCAACCTCAGGTATGCTAAGGCTAATTGTACCTTCAGCCGGTCCATGCCTTGAATGCCCTCCTGGATGATCCTGTTAACCTGTTCCTCTAGAATGGGTATTGCTTCTGCTTCCCGGCCTGACGCGATCAACGCATAGCACTTATTGTAGGTGAGAAACATTTTATCCTGTGCGCTATTGGTTGCATTGATTAATGAGTCGTAGTAGTCTACCTGAACACCGGAAGCATAATAGTTGTCGAGACGGTTGTAGTTCTTGCGTTGCTCGTCCAGCAATTGCACCATTTCCCGATGTGACTTGTCCGGCCCACATGACATCAGAATCGTTCCAAAAATCAGGACGCCTGCAAAAAATCTGACTGTTGACATGCGCTGTTCAATGGGTAATTACCGATCAATCGATATCTCTTTGATACTCTTTCCCTTTCGAATGGTCCGGCTTGAAGATGAAAGATATCCGTTGCCGTAATAGAATTCGTGCCGGCGCTTCTTGCCATTGGTTAAGGTGATAACAGCGGAGTTAGCTGTCGCATTCGCAGGAACCAATTCCTGACGCTCACTTTTTGGTTGTCGTTTCGCGAATACCTTTATGCTATCTTTATTTTGCGTTGCCAGAATTAGTTCCGTGCCGTCATTAAGCATCAGCGTCGACAACGCTTTTGCATCGGAGTCAACAAAAAAGCCAGACTGCTGTATCGGAATAACGGAGAAGTTACCCGCACCGTCACCCTGCAAGCAGGTGCCAATCGAAGCATCATAAAATCCGCTCAACGGTTCCGAAGCATAGGAATTTCCAACAGCGAGAATATCGAGGTTTCCGTCGTCGTTGATATCCAGGATCGACATTCCGTATAAAGGTGAAAATTGAGCGTCGACCGGAAGCTGCCGGACATTGAAGGTATTGTTTCCAAGATTTTCGACGTAAACAGAGGCCATCAACGATGCTTTCAAGGTAAGCGCGCCGTCCATCGATGCCTTTGGGATCAAGTCTCGTATTCCTTTGCGCCCGTACTCTGAGTAATGTTGCGTCGCGCCGCGCAATCGTGGAATCTGTCCCGTTAGTGTTTCGCGGGGATGAACCGGGTACTCGGTTCCCTGAATATACCTGCACAAGATTGGGTCCATGGATCCATTTTCATCAAAATCCTTTGCATAAACACAAACAGGTTCCTCCTGGGAGGCCTTGTAGACACTATTCAAGCCGAGGTTACCAGCGATATAGTCAATATCGCCGTCGTTGTCAAAATCGCCGCCATTGATACTGTTCCACCAGCCGGACGTATTTTCAACTTTATGTTGTTTAAACGAAGTGCCATTATTGCTGATAAAAAAAGTCAGGGGCATCCACTCACCAACAACGGCGAGGTCAAACCATCCGTCGTTGTTTACGTCGGTCCACAACGCGGAGGATACCATTCCAATTTTGTTCAGTTCGCTCGCTAACTGCGACGTCCGGTCGTGAAATTTGCCTTTGCCATCGTTTACCAAGAGAAAACTTTCCGGCGCTTCGGGATAGCGCATGGAAACCACCCTTCCGCCAACAAACACATCCAGGTCGCCATCCTTATCGAAATCATTTGCCACCACACAGCTGCCGCTGCTTCTTATTTCCGGTAAGGCGGCTGAATCCAATTGAAATGTGCCGTTGCCGAGATTTCGATACAAACGGTCCTGATACATTTCAAATTTATTTTTAAACTCCGAGCTTCCGCTCACACAATAAAGATCCAGGTCCGAATCACCATCTGCATCGAAAAGCAGCATACCCATGTCTTCAGCATCTTTCACGGGCAACAAGGTATTATTGAACGACCCGTCCTTTTGCTGGGTAAACATTGTCGCTGGTTGATATGCCGATCCACCGACGATGAAGTCTTCCCGATCGTCGCCGTTCACATCCCCTACTGTGAGTCCTGGCCCCGATTGCGAATGCCGATGCGGCAGGGAGAGCTGGCCTTCCATAAAATCCGTAAAATTCTTCTCGCTATGCTTGTAGTGAATGTTTAATAAGTCGCTGGTTTCCGTCAGCAATTTTTGCACTTCCGGCTCTTTTCTCGTGTAGGGTTGGGCATTAGCCTCCTCCAGAGTTATTACCTGGTTAAGAGAAATATCTTTTAGCAACTCTGATTTACCTCGCGGCCAAAGGATTCTAACGGAGTCGATATTCGTCGTATCTGCGCGTGCAAATCCAAAATGCTCCACTTCTTCCACCGTCGATTTATAACCACGCTGCGTTTGATGCTCTGCATAGTAAAGCTTATCGCCGCGATAGATCCAGATTTTTGCCCCTAGGCCGGGCATGTTGTTTTCTGCTTTAAATTTTATCCTAAGGAAACTGGTCTCTTGTGTCTGACCTGAGATCACCTCATTTCTATAAATGAAAGCTTCATCGTTGATATTGTTTGTCACCAGGTCAAGGTCACCATCATTGTCGAAATCTGCATACGCAGCGCCGTTCGAATAAGAAGGTTGATCGAGCCCCCACGCCTTTGCCTGATCAGAGAATGTGAGGTCGCCGTTGTTCTTGAAGATGAAGTTCGGCTTTTTTACGCCCGGCAGTTTTTCAACCTCGTTGCGAATGGTGTTGAACCTGTTCCGGTCGTTAGAAAACATACCCAGCTCTTTGCTGTAGGCAATAAAGTCCTGATCGGTAATGTCTTTTCGATAACCATTACCCACGAAAAGATCGCGGAATCCATCATTATCAAAGTCTGCCAGCAGGCTGCTCCAGCTCCAATCGGTGGCATAAACACCAGCAAGGTAACCGATGTCGCTGAACGTTTGGTTGCCATTGTTAAGTTGAAGTACATTCCTGATGTATTGATCCTGGTACCCTTTTTCCTGGAACAACATAAAACGGTCAAATCCGATGGTCGAAAACATTGTCTTCTGCCGGAGGTTATCATCGGGCATCATGTCGAGCGCTACGATATCATTCAACCCGTCGTTGTTGATGTCGGCAACATCCACACCCATCCCATTTTGTTCCTGATGCTTCAGCATTGAGTTGATCTCATTTGAAAATGTTCCGTTCCTTTTGTTTATAAAGAGATGGTCATTTGAAACAAAATCATTTGCCACATAAATATCCGGATAGCTGTCGCCATTAAAATCATTGACGACAATACCCAGTCCCCATCCTTCCTGTACAATACCTGCTTCCTTGGACACGTCCTTGAAAACAGGTAACCCATCCGTGACTCCTTCATTACGATATAGTTTGTCGACACTCCTTGCCATCCCGTTATCTTTTGGACCGAGGGCCTGGTTGCGGTTAAAAAATTCTAGAGCGTTGTTTAGCAGGTAAACATCAAGGTCGCCGTCAAGATCATAGTCTAAAAAAGCTGCTTGGGTCGAATAACTTGAATCGGCCAGACCAATCTTTCCTGCGACTTCTTCAAAGGTTGGGACACCATCTTTGTCGAGCCCTTTGTTTAAAAAGAGAAGATTGGCAACCGGGGGTTTTTTCATCAAAGGCTGGGCAGTAGAAATATGGATATCCAGCAGGCCGTCCTGATTTATATCCACCATCGCCACGCCGGTGCACCATAGGTTCGTTGTCAGCGATGCCGCTTTCGTGACATCCTGAAATCGAAAATCCCCTTTGTTCAAATACAACCGGCTCGACACCATGTTCCCTGCGAAGCATATGTCTGTTAAGCCATCGTTGTTTACATCGCCCACGCCCACACCCCCACCGTTATATATGTACTCGAAAGTTAATATGTTGAAACTATCCGTTTCAGTCAGCTGATTTTTGAATGTGACCTCGGTCTTCGTCGATGGAAGTAGCTGAAACATTTTGTATTCGTCCGGCGATTTGCAAGCCACCATTGACAATACGAGGGTACCGAAGACAATGACTTTATAGACAGTATGATCTCTGTGACGTCGTTGCATTTTTGTTACGATTTCTTAACAATGCTAAATAACACAAAATACTCAACCCAGAACAAAAAAGAAGAGGCTGTCGTTTGTGGACAGCCTCTAAAATTATAGGTCAGTAATTTCACATTAGAAACCAGGATTCTGGTCAGTCTGAGAGATCATTGCATTGTTGTCAATCTCCTGTTGAGGAATTGGCGCCAACGCATGTTTTGCCGAATAGTAAGAGATGGGTTCGTAAGCCAATTTGCCCAGCGCTCTCCATCTCAGTATAT
>DASUTP010000520.1:0-5077 GCA_036374515.1 Chryseolinea sp.
CTTGGCGTGATCAATGATGACAAATTTGAAAACTTTTTTCATGATCCGAAGGATCCTTCTACCATAAGCTCCAATACTATCACTTCCATCCTGGATGCTAAAGACGGAAGTTTGTGGATCGGAACATTTGATGGCGGATTAAATAAATTTGACATCAAACAAAAAAAATCTATTCGCTTTCAAAGCCGCGAGGGCGACAAAAACAGCATTGGCGGAAACTATATTTATAAGCTCACCTACGACAAGGAAGGAAATATTTGGGTTGCTGCAGATGGATCGCTGACAAAGATCAGGAAAAATTCCGGGGCGATTACCAGTTATGCCCAGGATCAGTCCAAACGAAACAGTCTGAGCAGTAATATCGTGACAAAAGTTTTTTTTGACGTCAACGACAGAATGTGGGTGGGAACGCGTTTCGGTGGCGTCAACATTCACGATCCGGGGAAATATCCATTCCGGCACTACAAATACGATCCCTATGATCACAATAGCTTAAGCAACAACACGGTCTCATGCTTTGAGGAGGACAAGGACGGTAATTTCTGGATTGCCACTGATGGCGGAAGTCTGAATCATTTTGACAGACGTTCAAATAAGTTTACAAAATACCCGAATGTCTTTACGAATAATAAAATTCTAGCGGTTAAAAAAGACAAGAGGGGTGGGCTGTGGCTCGGGATGTGGAGTGGTGGCCTTAACTATTATAATCCGGTGACCAAGGAAGTCAGACACTACAAGAATGACCCGGCAAATCCGTCCAGTATAAGCGACAACAATATCTTTCATATTATTGAAGATAAGAAGGGTAACATCTGGATCGCAACCTGGGGCAATGGTTTAAATAGATACAACGTTACCACTGATGATTTTACGCGCTATACACATGACGCAAACAACCCTAACTCTATTGCTAATTTCGCAATCGATTTCCTGCTTGAGGATTCAGAAGGTAAAATCTGGATTGCCTCGGAACTCAACGGACTGGATCGATTCGATCCCGCCACAAATACGTTTACACATTTCAGGTCCGATTCGAAACCGGGAAGTTTAAGCAGCAATTCGATTTTTTCCATTTATGAAGATTCAAAAAAAAGGTTGTGGGTAGGTACCAACGCTGGTTTGAACGTTTTCGACCGGTCAACGGAAACTTTTAAATCATACAGTAAAATTGACGGCATGCCTAACGATGGGGTTATGGGTATCCAGGAAGAGCATGGTGGTGTCCTTTGGCTAAGCACCAATAAAGGCCTTTCGCGATTCGATCCGGAAAAACGAGCTTTTAAGAATTTTTTAGAAACAGACGGCTTGCAGAGCGATCAGTTTAACAGGTGGGCGCATTTTCGACTTTCCACCGGTGAGCTTTTGTTTGGCGGGACCAACGGCTTTAACATCTTTCATCCCGACAGCATCAAAACGAATCCGTATAGGCCACCCGTGTACATAACCGCCTTCAGAATATCTAATAAAGCCGTCAACATTGACACAAGCGGAATTCTTAAGCAGAATATTTTACTTACACATGAGATCACGCTTAGCCACCTTGAGAATGATTTTTCATTTGATTTCACGGCACTAAACTATCTGCAGCCGGAAAAAAACCTTTACCGGTATAAAATGGAGGGATTCCAAAATGAATGGATCGAGGCCGGATATGAAAGGAAGGCATCCTACACAAACCTCAGCCCAGGTAAATATGTGTTCAGAGTCATGGCAGCCAACAATGACGGACTTTGGAACCAGGAAGGCACTTTTATCAATATTGTCATTACACCACCCTACTGGCAAACCTGGTGGTTTACAACGTTGGTGGTTTCCACGGTGATCGGTTTGGTGTTCATGATCTTTAGGATTCGGGTGAATTCGATCAAAAAGCAAAAGCTTTTTCTGGAGAAGCAGGTGCGCGAGAAAACAGCGGAGCTCCTGCTTCAAAAAGAAGCGGTTGAAGCCCAGGCCGAGAGTATGCAGGCGTTACACGAACAACAACAGGCACAGACCGAATATCTGCAAACGCTGAATCAAGAACTTCAAAATCAGAAGGAAGAGATAATTGCCAAGCAGGAGGAAGCTGAAAAAGCGCGACACGAAGCCGAACAGGCGAACAAAGCAAAGAGTATTTTCCTTGCCACAATGAGTCATGAGATCCGGACTCCCATGAATGGTGTTCTCGGTATGGCATCATTGCTGGCGGAGACTCCGCTTACGTCCGAGCAGCAAGAATACACCGACACGATCCGGAGCAGTGGAGAGGCATTGTTAACGGTAATCAATGACATCCTTGACTTTTCAAAAATTGAATCGGGCAATCTGGAGCTCGACAACGACGCGTTTGATCTGCGTCAGTGCATGGAGGAGGTGATGGACATATTCTCGGCGAAGGCCTCGCAAAAGGGTTTGGATCTGGTTTACCAGATCGATTACCAGATACCCGCCCAAATGGTCGGCGATAGTCACCGTTTGCGGCAGATCCTTTTGAATCTCATTAGCAACGCTATGAAGTTTACCCACGAGGGCGAAATTTTTGTAAGCGTAGATCTGCTGAAAAAGGATGAAAGTAATATGGAACTTGCGTTTCATGTCAAGGATACCGGCATAGGGATACCACAGGATAAACTTTCAAGATTATTTAAAGCTTTTTCGCAAGTTGATTCTTCGACCACGCGGAAATATGGTGGCACCGGGCTGGGACTCGTGATTAGCGAACGACTGGCGCAATTGATGGGCGGAACAATCTCAGTTGAGAGTCAATCCGGTGTGGGAACGGTTTTTACTTTCACAATAAAGACCGGAATAAGTCACACGCCGCTTCGTCAGTATGTACATTTCAACACGACGGGTAACGAAGGCAAGAAGGTGTTGATAATCGATGATAATGCTACGAACCTTACCATTCTGAAAAATCAGCTTGAGCAATGGAAATTGACGCCCCTGCTGGCGTCTTCCGCGGTTGAAGCGCTGGAAATTTTACGCCGGTCTCAGGGTATCGCCCTGGTGATAACAGACATGCAAATGCCTGATATGGATGGCCTGCAACTTTCACAACAGATAAAATCTTTGTACAACCTTCCCATCATTTTATTGAGTTCCATTGGCGACGAAAATAAAAAGAAGCATAACGAATTGTTCTCGGCAATGCTGAACAAACCTGTGAAACAGCAACAACTTCTGCGCGTTGTTCAGGCTTCCCTGCGGTCGAATGCACCGGTCGTGTCGGGCCCGGAGGATTCAAAACAAAAGCAATCGCTGTCGCAGGAATTTGCAGCGAAATACCCGCTGAGCATCTTATTGGCGGAAGACAACATCGTCAATCAGCGGCTAACGATACGGGTATTGAACAAGCTAGGTTATAAGGATGTTCAGATCGCGCAATCGGGACTTGAAGCCATTGAAAAATTTGACGAACACTTTTATGATGTAATTTTAATGGACGTACAGATGCCCGAAATGGATGGCCTGGAGGCGACTCGCCTTATTCGTATGAAGCAATACAAACAGCCTGTGATCATTTCGATGACCGCTAATGCGATGCAGGATGACAAAGACAAATGTCTTGCTGCCGGAATGGACTACTACGTTTCAAAACCCATCGACCTTGATCAGCTTGTTGAAGCGCTGGTGAAAGCGTCCGAATCCTATAAGTCAAAACCGTTCAAATCCGGCGACCAACCGCAACGAAGAGCGGCAGGCTGATGCCTTGTTAATGTTACGTGATTGATTATCCTGATACCGGCGCCTTTAAAAACTGCTGTAGCACGATAATGGAACGGCCTTTTACCACCAGGGTATCTTCAGCGCCGTATTCCTCTTTTTCATTTACCGCAAGACTCGTATCCAGAATTTTCGTCCATTGCTTTCCATACTTGGCCGGGGGTAACGTGAAGTCTAAAGCATCGAAATGCGCGTTGAAAATCAGGAAGAAGCTATCATCGACGATTGCTTCGCCCTTGGGCCCCATGAGATGCAATCCACGTCCATTCAAATAAATGGCAAGCGACTTTGCAAAATGATTATTCCAATGCTCATCGGACATTTCGCTGCCATCCGGAAGGAACCAGGCGATGTCTTCCAATCCAATGCCTTTAATGGGGCGGCCCTGGAACCAACGCTTTCGGCCAAAGCTAGGATGGGCCTTAACAAAATGAATCAGGCCTTTCACATATTCTAAAAATTCATGGTCGGCATTATTCCAGTCAAGCCACGAGATCTCATTGTCCTGACAATAGGCATTATTATTTCCGCCCTGGGTGCGGCCGAATTCATCGCCGGCCACCAACATTGGAACACCCTGCGATAAAAACAACGTTGTGATCAGGTTGCGCTTTTGTCTTTTTCGGAGTTCCACTACCACTGGGTCGTTCGTAGGGCCCTCTACGCCGCAATTCCAGGAGCGATTGTGGCTTTCTCCATCCATGTTATCCTCTCCGTTAGCTTCATTATGCTTTTCATTGTATGAAACGAGATCTTCAAGGGTGAATCCATCATGTGCTGTAATAAAATTAATGCTGGCCGTGGGTCTCCGGTAGTCATTTTGATATAGATCCGGACTGCCGGTAAACCGCGCGGCAAATTCGCCGAGGATGCTATCGGATCCTCTCCAATAGTCGCGAATACAATCCCTGTATTTTCCATTCCACTCAGCCCAATCCTGGGGAAATTTTCCGACCTGATATCCGCCTTCGCCTACATCCCAGGGCTCGGCAATCAACTTCACTTGTGATATCACCGGGTCCTGGTGAACTATGTCAAAAAATGCGCTAAGACGATTTACTTCGTGCAGCTCACGGGCAAGCGTTGAGGCGAGATCAAACCGGAATCCGTCAACGTGCATGTCAAGTATCCAGTAACGCAAACTGTCCATCATCAATCTAAGCACATTGGGTAGGTTAGCGTTAAGAGTATTTCCGGTACCAGTATAGTCCATATAATATCGCTTGTCTTCCGCCAGGCGATAATAGGAGTAGTTGTCTATACCTTTGAATGAGAGCGTGGGACCGAGGTGATTTCCCTCAGCCGTATGGTTGTACACGACATCCAGGATAATTTCAATGCCGGCTTTGTGAAGTTCCTTCACCATATTCTT
>DASUTP010000521.1:0-6000 GCA_036374515.1 Chryseolinea sp.
GGCGTTTGGCGCGCCTGAACGGGCTCGGCTCCATGTGACACTGTTGTAATTTTGCTTGCCTGGTTTAATTTCAATAATTCACCTTCGCTCTCAGAGAAATAATTGGCAAGCCGTACAACCATTTCTTTTGAAGCGCAAATCCGTCCACTTTCCACTTTTGTCAGATCGCTTGCGCATATTCCGGTATTACCCGCTAAGTCAGCAATGGAAACCTTGCGTTCCCTTCTGACCCGATTAACATAAAGACCAAATGATTGACTCATGAATACAATCGATAAAGTGGGCTAGATCCGAATCACTTACGTCAACACTGACGCCGTAATTACAAACGGATATTTAGCATTCCGGTTCCAACCCACTTTGATATGGGCAGTTCGTTTTTATACAATGCAAATTTATTTCCGGCCCATAGTTTTATCCCTGCAACGGAAATATTGATATGAAAAGATCATTGCTGTTTTTCTTAGTATTTATTGTTATTTGCTCGGCAGCCGCTCAAACGCAAAAAAAATTCAGGTTCCTCCTTATCACCGGCATGGGCAGGTTGCAAGCGGGACATCCATACAGCAACTGGCATCATGATCATTACAATCAGCTGCTGGCGGATTACGTCAGGGACTTTGCAGAAATCAGGTCTACCACTGACTTATCGGTGCTGCACGAAGATTCTTTGAAGCGCTACGATCTCATCATTAACAACTCGCTTTTTATGCAGCCAACCGACGCTCAGCAAAAAGCATTTTTTAAATTTATTGAGTCTGGCAAGCCCTATTTTGCAATTCACGCGGGGCATGTTTCATTTTTAAATACAGATCAGTATCTGACCATGCTTGGGGGCAGGTTCATCAATCATGACGATATAAAAACCTTCGAGGTAATGACCTGCGATTTTTGGTATGGGTGGGAAGCAGAATCAAAATCGTATAAACATCCGATCGTAAGAAACGTGGACCATTTCAAAACGTTGGATGAGCTTTATTTGATGCAATTCACTACCGCGGATGTTGAGGTCATTGCCCGTGCAGAATATCACCCGATTATGTGGACAAGAAAATTTGGAAGCGGCAACATTCTATGCCTCACGCTGGGACATGGCGAGTTCTCGCAACTGAATCCGGGATTTAAAGCGCTGTTTGTTAATGGCGTGAAATGGCTTACAGGCACGATCAAATAGAATTGAAACACAATTGCCTATCCTGAACTGTCAACAGCCCTTTTATGGAAGGCGCCGTCCCATTAAAATGATGAACATAGGCAAGAATGAAAAGCTTTTTCTAAGAAAAGGAAACCACGCTGAAATGAAGAAATATCTTGAGAAATTAAACTTGCTACGATACAGTCAATTTTTATTGATGACCATTTTAACAATTGCTGTTTCTGCTGCTCCGTGCGAATGCCAAAAGCTGCCCAAGACATTAATCCTGACAGGTAACGGAAATGTCCCAACATACAAAAAGGAATATCCGCCGTGGATTCATGAATTTCATAACGAGAAGGTGATCGAAATTTTAAAGAATATCACGACGGTCGACGTTGCCACAGATTTGAACGTGCTAGGTGACCAACAGCTTCAGCAGTACGATCTGATAATCAGCAATTCGCTTTTTCTAACTCCAGAAGAAGATCAATTGAAGGCGCTTCATAAATTCGTCTCCAATGGCAAGGCATACATGACACTGCATTGCGGAATTCTAAGTTTGCTCAATTGGGATAGGTACGAGGAATTTATCGGTGGTATTTTTATCGGAGGTCCATCCTCCGTGCCTGCGGAATTCAAAGTGACTACTGCAAACATCGAATTTTGGGGATATCCATATTCTTTCAGGAAAGAACCAGAGCATCCTGTGTCGGTCGTTGTTGATGATTTTGTCATCAAAGATGAGCTTTATCACTTTCAACCGAGCACACGCGATTTTCACGTCATCGCCCGCGCAGAAAACCTTCCCGTGATGTGGTGGCATCCCGTTGGCAACGGCAAAGTGATGAGCCTGACGCTTGGCCATGATGAGCATGCTAAAAGTAATCCCGGCTATCAAAATTTATTAAGGCACGGTGTGCAATGGCTCCTTGGCATGCCGCTGATCCATAGCGCAAAGCCAAAGGTTGTATCGAACCGGAATAGCGAGCATAACAAATTCATGACGTTGACAGCCTCGGCACATTCAGTATCATCCGATGCCATTCAGTTTAGGGTAATAGATAACACAAACCCCGCGGTGTTCACAGCCCAATCCTCACCAAGCGGCAAAGTAGATTTAAAATTGACGGGCAAACCGGGCGCCGGACAATTCATCGTATCCGCAAAGAGGAGCGATGGCCTTTCGTCTGTTAAGGCATATGACATCGAGGTAGTGAAGGATGGTGTTGGTAACATTGCCTCCTATTATGGCAATACGGCAACAAGTTCATCCAATGAAAACCAAAGCGCCGTTTTCGCTGCGATGAACGTTTTGGATAACGACTCCACTACACGGTGGTCAAGCGCACCGGTGGATTCCGCATGGATCGTTGTTGACTTGCAGAAGATGTACGCCGTCAAACAGATCGTGCTGGAGTGGGAGTCTTCCTTTGCCAGGGACTACACTATTTTGGGCTCACAGGATGGTAAGTCCTGGAAATCTTTGGTAACTGTGGCAGGTGGCGATGGCGAAATCGATACCCACAATTTCAGTGCAAGCCAGATTCGATACGTTAAGGTCAATATGACAGAGCGTGCGAATAAGAAGTGGGGATATTCACTATACGAAGTGAAGGTGTACCAATAATGACTCCTCGTATTTCAGATGTCATCAAGATGGAATTATAATAATAAAGGCGTTAGCAGCTGAGGCAGCCGGGTTACGGTAGTCTCTACATTAAAGGCTGGTGTATTGTTGTCCTGGATGTAAAAAGATGCGATACGGCATTTGATGATTTGCGCTCGGCGTACCCCGCACGGCTGTTGCCAGTGAAGAAATAAATCCTCATCAGAATCCATTGTTTTGAAATTGTACTTAAATTTAATTGTCCACTGAAGGGCTCAATATGCCATTGAGGGAGACGGAATCAAAATCCATCGTATTTGCAGAATGGTTGCCCGTGGAATCGGAAGGTGAGGAGGTGAGGTAATTCACAATCGGAATTACTTTTAAATCGCCACTTACTAATTCTCATATGAAAACAGGATTGACTTTTCACACGCGCAAGGTGTTGCTTTTTGCGTGGCTGAGCCTTCCAATTATTGGGGTATGTCAGGACGCTGAAAAGCAAAAGATCGTTAATGTTATTACCGGTGAACTTGATGCCTGGTATAATAAAGATCGCGCAAAATGGGCGGACGCGATTATGCATTCGGATGATTTCATATTGACATCGGCATCGCAGGATGGATATCATCGCGTGAAGGGATTTGATAGCCTGGTGGCTCCCACAGAGCAATATTTTTCTTCGCCTGCCGATCCTAATGTGAAAAGGATTTCAAAGACTGATTTTAGAGTAAACATAAAGGGTTCGATGGCGATTGTTGATCTGACGCTAAGGGGTAACAACTTGTTTGGACCGTTCATTGGTGATCAAACAATATTAATGGAGAAGCAGGGAAAGTCGTGGCGGATTTTGCGCCAGCACACGGTTATAAAAACGAGTTATCAATTGCGGGAGGGGAATATTGAATCCGGAATAAACACACAGGGTCTTAAATTTTTGGAGCTTCAAAAATTCGATGAGGCAATCAAGGTATTGACCTTAAATACACAGTTGTTTCCAAAATCGTGGAACACCTGGGATAGCCTTGCAGAAGCTTATATGCAAAAGGGCGAGCCCCACATCGCCACTGGGTTTTTCAAAAAATCAATTGAGCTCAATCCGGAGAATGGCTACGCAAAAGAGATGGTTGAAAAAATGAGCAAGGGTAAGTAAACGTCGCAAAAAGCATTGCAAGAAAATTGCAATCGAGTCTCACTTCAGGAGCATGGTAAGCTTAGGGTTTTGTCAACGGAGATCGCTCTTCCAGTTAAGAAGTATCCTTTTGGTCAGGACATAATTCGAGGTTACCAGTACAAGTACACGCCAAGGATGCAAAGCCCAATAACGCAAAGCCCGCAAATTTTCTACCCCTTAGCGCCCTTGGCTGCTAATAGTTTTGCGCCCTTTGCGTGAAACTTGAAACAGCTGTAACAAAAAAGGGATGCCCTTGTATTAATCTATAAATAGAAGAAAGTTACGCGTTGTTGTTAACTATAAAGAATGACCAAAATCATTCTAATCATTTACTCATTTAATCAAGGTCCGATGACGCTGAAATTAAAAGAAACACCACGCATATTTAAGGACGCTTTTGTGCTGCTGAGACGAAATGAGCCTCTAATCCTCGCCAGCGCTACCGCTTACTTCACGTTGTTTTCACTGGCCCCAATCATGATTATTCTAGTTAGCATCTTAAGCATTATTTTTAGAAACAATAAAATAACGCAAGCCCTCTATGGCCCTTTACAAAGGGCATTTGGAGCGGAAACATCCGAACAAATTCAGGCCATCGTCCAAAACGTTAAATCGGTCGCGGGCGACTGGTACATAACAGCAGGCGGTTTTATTTTTCTATTGTTCGTAGCAACCAATCTGCTAAATATCATTAAGAAGGCCGTCAACAAGCTGTGGCGTATCCGGAAAAGTCATGGAGGAAAGATAAAGTATAGTGTAAGAGAGAGATCCATTGGCATTCTGCTGATTCTATCGATAGGGTTTATTTTTATTGTATCACTTTTGCTGGATACCTCGGTTGCTTTCCTTCGCGGCTACCTTCAGGAACTCATTCCAGAAGTCGACACTTTCCTGATACGAACTATAAACATTATTTTTTCAATCCTGGTCGTTACAGCTTGGTTCACGATCCTGTACAAAATCCTTCCCGATGCCATTGTGCACTGGAAGGTCGCGCTGGTTGGCGGATTTCTTACCGCCGTTTTATTTGCGATAGGAAAATGGATCCTGGGCCATCTTCTTGATTACAGCAATATGGTGACAATCTTCGGGACATTTGCCTCTGTATTCTTTATCCTGTTGTTTATCTTTTACTCTTCGCTGATCTTATATTTCGGCGCTTCATTTACGTACGTCTATGCCAATGCAACCGATCGGGCGATCAAGCCTCGGAAAAATAGCGTGAGCTATGAAAAAAAAGTCGTTTCGCCTGGATAGAGAACACGTGTTTCCTGTAAGCTAATTTCACGTCCGATGGAAGCAATCGTTTAATTGAATAGGTATTCAGCATGATAAGGTTTTGAAATTTGACGCATCCTTAATGGATTTGGGCAGGTCGTAGTGAATTTTATCAACTTTCTTTATTGAATCGCTCGAAAAATGCAACTATATTTACTGCAATTACGAATAATATCATAAGATATGAAAATCACAAAGCTTGGGGAATTTGAGGAATTGGTTCTGCTCACAGTAGCTTCTTTGCAAGAGGATGCCTATGGTGTAGAGATTAAACGCGACCTCGAAGAACGCCTGGGCGAAAAACTAAGTGTAGGCTCCGTGCAATCTGCGCTTAAGCGAATGGAAGAAAAAGGATTTCTCACCTCTGAATTTGGTGAAGCTTCGCAGAAGAGGGGCGGAAAACGAAAACGTATATACACCGCCACACCGTATGCGCATCGTGTGCTTAGGGAATTAAAAGAAATCCGCGCAGACCTTTGGAAATCGATCCCACGGCTCGCCCACAACATAATAATCGCATGAACCATCAACCTGTCAGGCCTCCCCAATGGCCGCTTAAAATTCTGAAGTTCTTTCTCAAGAAACAGTATCATGAGGAAATTGAAGGCGATCTGGAAGAAGTTTTTCAAGACTCTGTTGAGCGCGGGTCGCATCGCGCTGCAAAATGGAACTACTATTGGGAAACTGTACGCCTCCTCCGTCCTGTGCTGCTGAAAAATGTGAGCCAACAGACAATAGCTGTAAACCAATACCCTATGTTCAAAAATTATTTCAAGGTTTCAATGCGAAATCTGGGCAAGAGTC
>DASUTP010000522.1:0-2568 GCA_036374515.1 Chryseolinea sp.
TTCTAAGCCGGCAGTCCTATGGCCAGTAAGAGGTTTAAGAATTTACTTTCCTTGACTGTAGTGAATAGTTCCGCCGGCTCAACTAAATCAAAAGAACTATAAGTAATAATATTTCGACCAGATTGCAACTTAGAGCCAACCTGATCGCTTGAACCTAAAGTAAAGAAATACGCACAAAGAAATCGTCGCCGTCATAACCAACGGATATCCCCATCGCGAATTCAATTCGGGCATAAACTTAAAATTCATTCCATAGATTCCTACAATCATCGTGGGTATCCCGATCAATGCAGCCCATCCGGCAAACCGCTTTGATACTTCACTTTGTGAAATCGAAATAAGCGAAAGGTTGGTCTCCATTGCCGTAGAAAGGAGCTCACGCTGATTGTCGATCATTTCATTGATGCGAATGGCATGATCATATACATCCCGGAAATATGGTCGCGTTTCTTCATCAATGAGTTTAAGGTCGAACCGCATTAAACGGTTGCAAATGTCAATCAAAGGCGAGACGGCGCGTTTTACATCGAGCAATTGGCGTTTTAGTTCATAAAATTTAGCGGTTGTTTCGCGCCTGTATTTTTCGTGGAAGACGTGTTCCTCCAATGCTGACAATTCAGTTTCCAGCGCGTCAATGACAGGGAAGTACTGGTCGACGATCGCGTCCATCACGGCATAGAGCGCAAATCCCGGCCCTTTGCGCAATAAGTGCGGCGTACTCTCGCAACGGGTCCGGACTTGAGTATACGTCTTTGAGGATCCATGCCGAATAGTAACAAGGAAATTTGTTCCAAGAAAGAAATGTGTTTCACCAAATTCCATTCTATGGTCAACCATCTGAACGGTTCGGAACACAATGAATAATGAATCGCCATAAGCCTCTAGCTTGGGTCGCTGGTGAGCGCGGTGTGCATCTTCGATGGCTAGCTCATGAAGACCAAGCTCCCGCTGAAATTTGTCCAATGTTTCAGCGCCTGGCTCATGGAGCCCGATCCATATAAACTGGTTCGGCTTCTGAAGCTCGTCGCGGATATCTTTTATTTCAATATCTGAAACCTTGGAGCCGTCTTTATATGCTGAGCAGTTGACTATTGATTCGCTGCGTTCCATCCGGTGTAGGGTCTTCCTTACCTCTTCATCAAGCTTAATAAGCATGCTAACTTGACGATGGTATTGTTTTTAATTTACACTTTTCTATAATGAATACAATGCAACAGTCGTGGATCGTCACGCCTCCGTCAGTACAGTAGCTTGTTCAGTTATAGTCGCCGTTGATCAGGGCGAGCCTTTATCTCATTCATAGAATGATTCGCTGAATACCAGGGGTGCGAATCGTATCTGCCGGCCTGGATTTGATCTTATCAGGTCCAACTCACAACAACGTACTTACAAATTCTTCCAATCTGTTAAAAGTTGAACCCCAACCGTTGTAAAAGCCCATCTTCTCCTGTTGTCTGCAATATTCTTCCGTGGGGTGGATGACATTGAATGTGAGATTAGTTTTGTCTCCATTTTTCTCAAATATTGCCTGTATCTCTACACCTTCTGTCATCGGCCTGAAGTTGGCAGACGAAAATATTTTCTCGAGCGTAACAATCATGGAATAGACACCTTCTCCAATGAATTCGCTTCCGTCGGGCATGGCCATTACATACTTCCATTTTCCACCAACCTTGAAATTATGCTCGACAATCTTCGTTTTCATACCTTTCGGTCCCCACCATTGTGCTATATGCTCCGGCCGGGTCCAAGCCTCCCAAACGAGTTTTACTGGTACATTAAAGGTTCTTTTTAGTGTCAATGTGCGATTTTCTGCGTCGTTTTGCTTTTCCATTTTTTTTGCGTTTAGAGTGTAAGGCATTCAGATACTCTTCGAACGAATCCAGTTTTTGTTCCCACAACTCCCTGAACGTCTCTACCCAATCAGCCACCTCCCTCAAATTCTTGGGTTGGATTCTACAGAAGCGCTCCCGGCCGGTTTGTGCTATGCTTATTATCCCGCACTCGTACAGGATTTTTATATGATTTGAGATTGCTGGCCTGGTGACTTCAAAATGTTCTGCAATAGCATTCAGGTTCATGGATTTATGGGCGATGAGACTGATTATCTGTCGCCTGGTTGGGTCAGCAATGGCCTGAAATACGTCGCGTCTTGTTTCCATTTTACACAATATGTAAACACTTGATTACATAAATATATATGTAAACACCTGATTACGCAAGTTCTTTTTTCTAATTCTTCAAAAATAAGGTTGATTAATTCCAACTAATCTCCCCCAACTAATCTCAACTTACTTCAAATTGATACCACATAGACTAAAGTACTGCGAGTCAAAGTATCTTTGGTCCAAAATTAGAAACCGAAAAAATCAGGACGCAGCAAGGTGCTGCCATTAGTCAAGACTCAAGGAAAAGTTGCCAGGACGTGCTTGGCAAAAAATCAGCGATCAAAGCTTAGAGATCAAGTATGTAACGCTGTCGATACACGCCATTTAAAAACCGTTTGCCTGGCTTCGCAGGCTGTAGGCATCACTTCTTACGAGACTATTTCGCGGGGATATTTTTCGT
>DASUTP010000523.1:0-13793 GCA_036374515.1 Chryseolinea sp.
GCGCCATCAGTAAGATCAGCCCTGCATAAATGAGGATCCCGAAAGCAAATACTTTGAAAAAACTGGCCTCGAGCTCCGTGCCGGAGAAGGTCTTGTAAAGCCTTATGTTGTCTACCACCAGGTCGATCGACAGCCGAACGAGGGGTCCCGGTATGATTTGAAAAATGTTTGAGATAATAACGAAAATGGTCCCGAGAATTAAATGCCATTTGTACTTAAGCAGGTACTTGTTGAGGTATTTTAATTCTTTCATTCGGGATGTTGATGGCTTTGGATAAAACGAATATAATTTTTATTGGTTCGGGGTAAGTTTGAAGATGATGAGCCAATAACGCCTGAAAAAAGGGAATCTTAATGTTAACATTTTAGGTCGAAACCGGATAACTTTCAATTTTTTACAATACTAACAACTTCAAAACTTTCTACCGCACAATTGATTGCTCTAATTGAAGCCCATTACCTTCCGTCGATCGCGTACTTTGCAGCGATCTCCGGCGCGGAATCGATTTTGCTGGAGCGTTTTGAATATTTTGTAAAGCAATCTTATCGGAGCCGATGCCGCATAAACACGGCCAACGGGCAATTGGACCTTATTGTTCCCGTTACGTCAAAACACGGTAAAGTAATTATTACCGACGTGCGGTTGGACTTCAACCAGAAGTGGCTTAACAACCATTGGCGTACTGTTCAATCCGCTTATGGAAACGCGCCTTTCTTTGAATATTATTCCGACGATTTACACGAAGCATTGTTTAAAAAAGCCGGATTTCTGTACGAGCTGAATTTTCGTTTGCTGTCAATGTGTCTTAAATGGCTCAAGTGGGATATGCCAGTAAAAGAGACCGAATATTACACCCAGAGGGTGCCAAAGGGGCATTTGGACCTTCGTTCTGTCGTAAATCCGAAAAAATCGGATCAATGTTATGAATTTTATTACCCTGTAATGTATAATCAAGTATTTGGCTCTACGTTTGTAGAGAATTTAAGCCTAATCGATTTAATATTTTGTGTTGGACCGGGTGCTGGCAAAGTTGTTCGAGACTCAGCCATTCGGAAAATGAACAAATAAAAAGTCGAGTGTGTTTTTTTATCGATATTAAATCTTCGGGTTGAATACGTTGAACACACAAAAAACTTTACATTTACATTAATCATTTTTTATCAAACTCCTTATGGAAGCAAAATTTTCCAATCGGGTCAAGGAAGTTATCTCGCTGAGCAGGGAAGAAGCGTTACGTCTTGGCCACGATTATATAGGCACCGAACACCTGGTATTAGGCATGGTTCGAGAAGGCGAAGGTGTTGCAGTTGGTGTCCTGAAAAAACTTGGGGTGCCGCTTGATGAACTGCGAAACGAAATAGAAAAAATATCCAAGGGCACGGCCACCCATCAAATAAAAAATCTGGCGAATATTCCATTGACAAAAGCCTCGGAGAAAGTACTGAAAATAACTTATCTGGAGGCAAAGATTTTTAAGGCACAGCTAATCGGTACAGAACATCTTCTGCTCTCAATTCTTCGTGATCAGGATAATCTGGGAACACAAATACTCAACAAGTTTGATGTCAATTACGAGACCGTTAAAGAGATGTTAGAATATCAAAACGAAGGTCCGATGGCCTCCCAGGATACCGATGATCCGGATGACGATTCGTCAAAAATATTTGGTGCCGGTGCAGGAAACCCTGGCAAAGAGAAAAAAGGCGCAGAAAAATCCCGGACTCCCGTCCTTGACAATTTTGGCCGCGACCTGACCCGCCTGGCGGAGGATAACCGGTTGGATCCGATCGTCGGCCGTGAAAAGGAAATTGAACGTGTCGCTCAGATATTGTCGCGGAGAAAGAAAAACAATCCTATCCTGATAGGCGAGCCTGGCGTTGGGAAAACAGCCATTGCGGAAGGTCTTGCCTTGCGCATTATTCAGAAAAAGGTTTCCCGCGTGTTATTTGGAAAACGCGTTGTGACGCTGGATCTCGCCTCCTTGGTGGCAGGCACGAAGTACCGCGGCCAGTTTGAGGAAAGAATGAAAGCCGTTATGAACGAGCTGGAAAAATCTCCTGACGTTATCCTTTTCATCGATGAGCTTCACACTATTGTGGGGGCTGGTGGTGCATCGGGATCGCTGGATGCATCCAACATGTTTAAACCCGCGCTGGCACGCGGCGAAATCCAATGCATTGGAGCAACCACGCTCGATGAATACCGGCAATATATTGAAAAGGATGGAGCCCTTGCAAGAAGGTTTCAGATGGTATTGGTGGATTCAACGACGCCGGAAGAAACGATTCAAATTCTCGAAAACATCAAAGAAAAATATGAAGATCATCACCACGTGATCTATACGAAGGAAGCAATCGAAGCTTGCGTTAAACTTTCCGATCGCTATATCAGCGACAGGTATTTACCGGACAAAGCCATCGATGTGCTTGACGAGGCCGGTGCGCGTGTGCATATCAACAATATCCACGTTCCCGAGGACATCGTGAAATTTGAAGAGGCGATCGAAGAGGTGAAGAAGGAAAAGAACCGCGTGGTTAAAAGCCAGAAATATGAAGAAGCTGCCCAGCTTCGGGATCGTGAAAAGAAACTGATCGAACAGCTGGACATTGCAAAGGCGAAGTGGGAAGAAAAAACGCGGACAGAAAAATATACGGTGACAGAAGAGAACGTTGCTGATGTTGTCGGAATGATGACCGGTATCCCTACCAACCGTATCGCCCAAAAGGAAAGCAACAAGCTTCTGAACATGGCTGAAGAGCTCAACGGAAAGGTTATTGGTCAGGAGGAGGCTATCAAGAAATTGACCAAGGCGATCCAACGGACCCGGGTAGGATTGAAGGATCCTAAAAAACCAATCGGTTCGTTTATTTTCCTTGGACCTACCGGTGTCGGTAAAACTGAACTTGCAAAGGTGCTTGCAACTTATCTTTTCGATAAGGAGGATTCACTTGTGCGCATAGACATGAGCGAATACATGGAGAAATTCTCTGTATCGCGTCTGGTGGGCGCTCCTCCAGGGTATGTAGGATATGAAGAAGGGGGACAACTCACGGAAAAAGTAAGGCGTAAACCCTACTCGGTGGTGCTCCTGGATGAAATTGAAAAAGCGCACCCCGATGTATTCAATATCTTGCTGCAGGTTTTAGATGATGGAATTCTTACGGATGGGCTGGGCCGACGTGTTGATTTCAGAAACACGATAATCATCATGACCTCGAATATCGGGGTCCGGGATCTGAAAGATTTCGGGTCGGGAATTGGTTTTGCTTCGGCAGCGAAGCGCCAAAGCGACGATGAGAATATGAAGAGCACCATTCAAAATGCTTTGAAGAGGGCTTTCAGTCCTGAATTCCTCAACAGGTTGGATGACCTCATCGTGTTCAATTCCTTGCAGCGTGAACATATTCACAAGATCATTGACATCACACTGCGCAAACTTTTCGACCGAATCATTCAGCTTGGATATAATGTCGAGCTTAGCGATAAGGCGAAAGATTTTCTGGCGGAGAAAGGATATGATCAGCAGTTCGGTGCCCGTCCTTTGAACAGGGCCATCCAGAAATACTTGGAAGATCCTGTCGCCGAAGAAATTCTGAAGGGCGAGATCGAGGAAGGCGGAACAATTTTCGCAGACTACGATGGAAAAGGCGAAGTGCTCACGGTAAAAGTGAAAAAGGCAAAAGCCTCGTCGAAAGAGAAAAAAGAGTAACAAAAAAAGCGGGATTCAGGTCCCGCTTTTTTTTTGATGTTATAACTTCTCAGTTTAATACCAGTTGTATTAGTTCCTTTTGCACCTTCCAGTCCTTGGCGAGTTTTAGCATTGCAGTCGCCTCCATTTCTGTTACATAGCCTTTCAGGTTATTAGCCTGCCAAACCATATTGATTAATTCGATTCTCTTTTCCTTTTGGTAATCACCGATAATGTCGTTTAGAAACATCCTGGCACGATCAAACGCCGTAATGTAGTCGGCTGCGACAAAGTCCAAAGCCCAGCGGTACTCGTCGTGAGCATCCAGTGCGACTGCAGTATTGTCAAGATCCCTTTTTTCCTGATCATCAAGTCCGTGATAATGGAATATCACAGATTTTAACAGCATGTAGACTTTTTTCTCTTCCACGGATAGCATTGGGTTCAAAAGTATACGAAAGGTACTAAAGTTTGCGCAATCCATTCAATGACCACAATCACCGTTTTGGAATGTACCGGTCATGTAAAGAGATCAGAGGCGATTTTATCCGCTAATAGGCGCCCGGATTTCGTTAATCTGAGGGTTTCATTCGTTAGCGCTGCATATCCTTCCGCCACGAGCCTGTGAACATAATCGCCATGAAATTTTAACAAATCATACTGGTGTTCCTTTGACAGTTTTTCAAGGTCGGATCCCCATGAGGTTCTAAGCGTGGTGAGCAGATAATCGTTGATCTTATCTTCGCGCGTCAACGCTTCAAAAGTTGCGGGAATTTGCCCTGATTCGATGGCCTTCACGTAAAGATGGTTGTTGCTGACGTTGTATTGGCGGCTCATCCCGTCATAGGAATGTGCGCTGGGGCCCACGCCCAGGTATCGCACGCCTTTCCAGTAGCTGCTGTTATGTTTTGAGATATATCCGGGCATCGCAAAATTTGAAACTTCGTAATGCTCAAATCCACCCATTTCCAGTTCATCCACCAGCATCAACAGTTCCAGTGCAGCGCCATCGTCGTCGTGGGGTTTAATTTTTTTGGTGGCTGCCCACTTTCCAAACACTGTTCTTTCTTCGATCGTCAGGGAGTACGCGGAAATATGATTGGGTGCAAGACGCAATGCAAGATCAATATTTTTTTTCCAGTCATTCATATCCTGCCCTGGGAGCGCGTACATCAGATCGATGCTGATGTTTTCAAACCCCGCCTTCCGCGCCTCCTCGAAACTGGAGACGGCCGAACCTGAGTCGTGTGCACGGTTGAGAAATTTTAACACAGCATCATCGAAAGACTGAATGCCGATGCTAAGGCGATTGATTCCGATCTTTGCCAGTTCGCTAAGCTTTCCGGGGCTTAAATCATCCGGGTTTGCTTCCAGTGTTATCTCTGAAGAAGGCTCGACGTCAAAATTTTTAAAGATTGTCTCCAGGATACCGTTCACTTCTGCATTTGATATCATTGAGGGCGTGCCGCCGCCAAAATATATTGTATTCACTTTTTCTCCCCCCATATAACCCTTCTGCATCCGGAGCTCCGCCTCAATATTGCCGATCAGGCTGGCTTGCCCGTGTGTATTGGTCGAGAAATGAAAGTCGCAGTAATGACAAGCCTGCCTGCAGAATGGAATATGAATATAGATGCCAGCCATAGGCGACAAAAATAATTGCATTTCGGATATCAATGCGGAACTGATATTTTTGCCGAAACATTCATGAGATTGACAAAATCTATTTTGGTTCTGATTTTATTCCTGGTGACGCCTTTGCTTTCGGCACAGGATTATTCCGTTGTTAAAGATCTCAAGGCGCAGTGGCAAATTTACAAAGGCGAGCGATATGTTCCCTTCCCGCCAAATGAAGCAGGTATCAAAACCATTTATTTCTCACTGGAGCCTTCCAAATTCGCGGGCAGCGTGCTGCGCGTTTCCAGCAATGAACCGCTGGCTATTTTCGTCAACGGGCAACTTTTTACAACGAGCAATTCACGCCTTGATCTGCCCATCGACAGCTTGCAAAAAACTTTTCACGCACCCGTCCTCTTAGTGGGAATCCATCAGGAGAAGATTCGTGCCGGAGGTCTGCAAACGCTCATACTCACGCGGGCACCGGAGGCAGCGACGCCTTCATTTGAGGTGCCCATGCGCTTTTCCTCTTTTCGTGATTTTGTAATTGTCGGCATGCTGATCCTGGTGAGCGTTCTGATCGTTGTGGTCCAGCTTAATCCCAAATTAGCGGCTGATTATTTTTCTATTATCAAAATGTTTTTCATGCGGGAAGGCGAGGACAGCCAGATTTATTCCCGCATCACCAGCAGCATAAACATCTTGTTCTATGTGTACTGTAGTTTGATGATAGGCTATTATCTGATGATCATCTTCAGATTCATTCCCGCACACTATGTCGTCGCCTTAGGCTTTCAAGCTGACAGCTTCGGTAGCGCTATGTTTCTATGGATAAAATTAAGCGCAATAGTGCTGGCCATTGTGTTTTTTAAAGTAGTGCTGGTGTATTGTCTGTCCATTATGTTCGGCTTTACGGAGATTGCCGGTATACACATTTTCAATTGGATCCGACTTTTGCTGGTCGTGTTCGGGATATTGACAATACTACTGTTCTTATACTTTATTTTGCACGGCCAGAATGAAAATTTCCACATTGTTTTGCTGAAAATTATTTCCTGGCTTCTGGTAGGATGGATGTTTCTGATCATTTTAAAACTGAGCAAGCGAATGACGCACTCCATGTTTCATTTATTTTCGTACATTTGTGCCACAGAATTAATTCCCTTATTAATAACAATAAAGGTTCTTTACAACTAGCCCGATTCGTTACGCGTAGATATGAGTGAAATTGCAACTGACAGGATGCGAAAAGTAAAGAGTATCCTAGTGACACAAGAGGCCCCCGCTGATGCTAACTCCCCCTATTTGAAACTTGCTGAGAAATTCAATTTAAAGATTGATTTCAGGCCGTTCATTCAAGTGGAGCCGGTTCCGGTTAAGGAGTTCAGGAAGCAGAAAATTGATATCCTCAATCATACTGCAGTCATCTTTACCAGCCGAAATGCAGTGGATCATTTTTTTCATATATGCCAGGAGTTAAAGGTTGAGATGCCTCCTGAGATGAAATATTTTTGTATTTCTGAACAGACGTCCAATTACCTTCAGAAATATATTGTTATCCGCAAGCGAAAAATTTTTACGGGACTGAAAACAGCGCAGGACCTTTTAGAAATTTTGAAGAAGCACAAAAACGAAAAATATCTTTTCCCCTGTTCCGATATTCGCAAGAATGATATTCCCGATTTTTTGAAAGAGGGTGGATACAATTACACGGAAGCAATTATCTATCACACGGTCGCTGCAAATCTTTCCGACCTGAAAGAAGTTTTCTACGACATCCTTGCTTTCTTTAGCCCCTCCGGTATCAATTCTTTGTTCGTAAACTTCCCTGAATTTAAGCAAAACAACACCCGCATAGCAGTGTTCGGACCCACCACCGCTAAGGCCGTTCGGGACGCCGGTTTGATCCTCGATATTGAGGCTCCATTACCCAACGCACCGTCCATGACAGGAGCCTTAGAACTGTATATAAAGAAGGCAAACGGCATCAAGTAACTGCTTCATTTATTGAATTTTATAAAGTAGCCTATTTTATTACACTTTAATTACATTTGTTGATAGTGTCGTAAAAAAGCGCTTACTTTAACTTCTACTTTTTAACCTTAATGCTGAAACGGACTTTTTATACGCTCGTGCTAGCTGTTTGTGGAGTAGGCGCTTTTGCTCAGCAAGATGCCCTGTTTACACAATACATGTTTAACAACTTGTATTTGACCCCAGCATTTGCTGGCGTCGATGGAGTAACTCGCTTCTCGGCAATCCACAGAAGTCAGTGGTTAGGATATCAATCAAGCTTTGGAGACGGAGGCGCACCGACCACCACCATGGTAAGTTTTAATACTCCCATCTATAAGTTGAGAAGTGGTGCCGGCGTTTACATTTCAAGAGATCAACTCGGTCCCCAAAATAATTTAGAAGCACAAGTAGCATACGCGTACCATCTGGGGATAAAAGAGACGAAATTAAGTTTTGGAGTTAAAGTAGGTTTGTACTCGCAAACAATTAATGGATCTTCTTACCGATATATTCAGGAAGGCGATCCGCTGATTATTGAAGGCAAAGAATCACAGGTGAGACCTGATATTGGATTGGGACTATTTTATCGTACCGAAAAGTATTATGCAGGAGTTGGATTCAACCACCTGTTGCGATCTCAGTTTGATTTCGGAGCTGATAGTGTGCGGGGCGCGCTCGCTAACCATATTAATTTTACGGCCGGTTATTTTTATGAGGTCAGTTTTGATCTGAAAGTGCAGTTTACAACCAATGTGAGGTCAGATTTAAATAAAACCCAGTTTGATTTAGCAGCAATTGCTTATATCAAAGATACGATGTGGGGAGGTTTAGCGTTTAGACAATCAGAGGCTGCCAGTTTATTGCTAGGATATAGTCTTTTGAAGGATAAGTCTTTGAAACTGGGAACCGCTGTGGACTTTATAGTAAAGGATCGCGCTGCCAAGGAAAACTTTTCCTTGGAGGTTATGTTGAGTTATGACTTACCGGTCAATCCGGGTAGCGGTAAAAAAGTCGTTCGAACCCCTCGGTATAGGCACTAACCGACATTTAATTAAGTATCAACCGGAATTTGTGGAATTTGTAAACAGTTTCTCAAGAAAAAAAAGAGAATATTAGGTTAACTTTCAATACGTAAAATTGGCGTAGACAAACTGAGCAAGTAGTATGAATAAAACAGTTGTTTCTAAAATACTTTTAATTCTAGCAGGAGCTGGAGTCAGCGCCTGCGGATTACTAGGCCTGGGCGGCAAAAAGGGCGGCGATCAAGGTGAGCTTGTTGGCGTGCCTGGACGCGAGGGTTGGGTAATGACTGTTCCTTACGGAATGGTGCCGATCCCCTCGGGTACGTTCCACATGGGTCAGGCAGATGAAGACCCTGCATCGACTCAAATCAACTTTAACAAGCAAGTCACTATCGGTTCATTCTTTATGGATGATACCGAGATCACCAATAACGAGTACCGCCAGTTCACGAATTTTTTCCTGGTGGACAACGGAAGCATCGAAGGGTTTGAAACCGTTGATGCGGAAACCTTCCGTCAGAAATATTATCCGGATACTGCGGCATGGGTGAGGGATTTTGCTCACCACATGGGTGATCCTATTCAGGACTACTACTATTGGCACCCTGGCTACGACGACTATCCTGTCGTAGGTGTTAACTGGGACGCTGCTGTTTTCTTTGGCCAGTGGAGAACTGCCTACCTGAATGATTACAGAAAAAGCGTAGGTGATTTCCCGATGCCTGCTTTCCGCCTGCCTTCTGAAGCAGAATGGGAATATGCAGCCCGCGGAGGTCGCGATATGGCAAAGTACCCTTGGGGTAATCCTTATATCCGTAACTCAAAAGGTTGTATGCTGGCGAACTTTAAACCAGGTCGCGGAAACTTCTACGACGATGGATTCGCGTACTCATCGCCTGTTCAAGCTTACTTCCCTAATGATTTTGGATTATATGATATGGCAGGCAATGTTTCCGAATGGTGCCTCGACGATTTCAATCCTGCGTCTGTACCTACTGTATGGGATTTGAATCCTCAATATATTGATCCCAGAACCAACCCTGAAAGCCCGAAATACAACCCGAAAGTACCACCTAAGAAGGTTGTTCGTGGCGGTTCCTGGAAAGATGTTGCTTATTATTTGGAAACTGGAACAAGAACGTACGAATTCAAAGATTCGACCCGTGCGTATATCGGGTTCCGTTGCGCACTGACTCACTTGGGCCGTTCTTCCGGTCAGGAATTTTAATTTTTTAACTACTATATTTTTTATTTAACTATCAAAAGGCAATTAATTTAAACCATCACTACAATGAGCAAGAAAAAAGGCGGATTTGTTGAACTTCTCTACAAAACCATAATGCCAAAAGTTTATGGTATTGGTGCGGCAGTCGTAATCATTGGTGCTTTATTCAAAATTCTCCACTACGAGGGTGCTGACCAAATGCTGTTTATTGGACTAACAACAGAAGCGATCATATTTTTCCTAAGTGCTTTTGAACCGCCTCATCAAGAACCGGATTGGTCAAAAGTATATCCAGAGCTTGGCGAAGATTATGAAGCTCCTGCAGTGCCAACTAGAATCTCCAATAAACCTGGCGTTTCTTTAACCCAGCAGTTAGACGTATCGTTGGAGAAAGCGAAGATTGGACCTGAGCTTTTAGACAGCCTGGGCAAAGGATTGAACAACCTGGCAGAGTCTGCGAAGAAAATGACAAACATTTCAGATGCAGCTGTTGCTACCAATGACTATGCAGGAAACGTTAAAAAAGCTTCAACGCAGCTTTTGGAAATGAATAAATCATATGACGTGGCAATTAAGGCCGTGTCAAGCATGTCTGAGGCATCTAAGGATGCGGGTGAATATCATTCACAGGTGCAGAAAGTGACTAAGAACCTGGCTGCTTTAAATTCTGTTTACGAAATGGAATTAAAGGATGCTGATAGCCATGTTAAGAACATGAACAAGTTCTATGAGAGCTTGACAGGTGCTATGAATGGATTATCTAAAGTTGGTGACAACACAACGAAGTTTACAACTGAGTTGGGCAAGCTGACCGATAATCTGACGTCGTTGAACAAGGTGTATGGCAGCATGCTCACAGCCATGAAAGGTGGCGGACAAAACGCATAATTAAAGAAGGTTTCTAACGTTTAAAACAAAAGGAAATTACCATGGCAGGTAAAAAAGAAACCCCGCGTCAGAAAATGATAGGCATGATGTACCTCGTGCTGACCGCGTTGCTTGCGCTTCAGGTTAGTAACGCAGTACTCGAAAAATTTGCTATCATCAACGTGACGCTGACCGGACTCATCGAAGACGGTAAGGCAAAAAGTGAGCAGACCTTGGCATCGATAATTGAAGAGGCCGGCAAAAGCCAGAGCCCTAACGTTGTAAGTGCAAAGGAGCGCGCTCAGAAGGTAAGGGATTTGACAAAAAGCACGTTGGCTAGCATCGACGAGTTGAAAAAGAAAATGTTAGCAACCTCTGGTACTGATAAAGTTGACGAAAACGTCATTAACGACCACAGCTCTAAAGTGGCTACGATGATGATTGACCCGAATTCAAAAGAGCAGGAAGGTAAAAAATACGAAAAGCTCTTAACGGATTATGTAAAGCAATTAAGTGAACTCTCCGGGATCAAGGACTTTGACAAGCTCGCCAAGGCGCCGAAGGATATTCCTTTGTTTGCCAGCGATGAGGATCACGTCCGCAAAGATTACTTGACATTTACTTTTGAAAACACACCGGTTATCGCTGCGCTTGCGTCTGTAACGCAAACACAAACTGAGATACTGGAGTACGAGGGCCGCGCTCTTGAGAAAATTCGCGAAGATGCCGGCGCCGATAGAATTAGCTTCGATCAGTTCGTGCCAATGGTGAGGGCAAAATCCTCAGTTGTGGCTGCGGGCGCTAAATATGAAGCTGAAATGTTTTTAACTGGTTCTTCAACCGCTATCCTTCCTGAATTCTACAAGGACGGCGTGAAGCTTAACGTAATTGAAGATAAGACCGGTGTGAAAATGGGAAAGGTTGAATTCACCGCTTCTGGTGGTAACTACGACTCCCATGGTTTTGCAAAGAAATCGTTCAAGGCTGAAATTAAAATGAATGACAGAACTTTTACAGAAAATATCGAATACGAAGTAGCGGCGCCTACCATCAAGGTTACGACCGGTAACGCTCCTACGCTTTATATGAACTGTGGGAATACTGTTAACATCGAGGTTCCTGCACTTGGAACTGCATACAACCCTTCATTTTCAGCGGGTGGTTCTGCTGAAATTATCAAGGGTGATAAACCAGGACGTGTAACGATCATCCCGAAACAACGCAAGATCACCGTTGGCGTAAGCAACGCCGGCACACCGATCGGAAACACGGGATTCGACGTAAAGAACGTTCCCGATCCGCGTTATGTCGCTTACGTTGGAAACAACCCGGTCGACTTAAGACAAGGTATCCGCGCAAACCAGATTGGCGCGCTTCGGATCGTAGCCGAACCAGAAGCAAACTTCAAGGAAGAAGTTCCTAAAGATGCCCGCTACAGAATAAAAAGAGCTGAAGTAATATTGGGCCGTGGAACGGCCGGTGTTCAGCGGATGAACGCCACGAACGAAAATCCTGACTTACGCGCGTGGGCAAGCCAGGCAAGACCGGGTGATCGGGTTATTATTGACATTAAAGATGTAACGCGCAGAACTTATAAGGACGAAGACGAGAAGGTCGTTCCTAAAGGTTCAAGCGGTATCATTCAGATTCCAATTAATTAAAATGATGAAAAAGTCACTATTCATAGCATTACTATCCTCCGCCATGAGCGGCGTAATGGCACAGGAGGTTCAGGACTTGGAGGTTCAATACAATCCGAACTCTCTTAACCCGATACCTGTGTATGAGCAGCATTACAAAGTAAGGGTGTGGAGAAACATCGACTTGCGTGAAAAACAAAACAAGGGTTTTTTTGCAAAGAATGGTGAGATCAGCAAACTTATTGTTGATGCTGTGAGGTCGGGAGAGATTACAGATGTGTATCAAAACGATTCGCTAACCTCAAAACTGTCCAAAGAAGATTTTCTCGGCCGGTTGGTTTCTGAGCAAGCGCAGACGTTTCCCACCTGGACTCCGACCCAAGCGTTTTACACCGATGATATAGTGACTCACAACGGCAGGAACTATCGCGCCGTTCAGGATAGCCAGGGCGTTACCCCAAGCGAAGATGCAGTCGACAATTGGGCAGTAACTAACCAGGGTAGCGGTCTCGAATATGCCGTCATGGATATGAGCACCCTTCACCTGATGGAAGATATTATCTTCGACAGGAGAAGGTCAAGATTGTACTATGATATTCAGGGCGTAGAGATACTCGTGCCGGGCGCAAAAACAAATACCGGAATTGACCTGTCACTCGGCTGGTTTAAATACAAGGATCTGGAAAAGCTGTTTAGGAACAATATCCCGAAAGCGGTTTGGTTTAACAGGATGAACACGGCACAGAACAAGAATTTTGCCGATGCAATTCTGCTGAGATTATTCCAGGGATCGATCTACAAAATTCAGAATCCAGATGATGAAACCATCGATGACACATACCGTGGTAATGGAAGACCTTACCGGGAAGGTGTATGGGCTCGCGAATGGACCGAAATGATGCTAATGGAAAAAGAACACAACTTGTGGGAATTCTAACCCAAGATATCTGATTCAAGGAAAAGGGAGGTCATTGATCTCCCTTTTTGCTTTTGCAGAGACTCGGCGACGGCGCGACCTTGACCCCTTAAGCCTGCTACCGTCGATCAGCATGCGGGCATTTGTAGCTAACGTGACAAGGTTAACCTTAGGGTATATCGGGGGTTGTCAAATCATTTCTTGACAATGCCGGCTTTCTTTTTTCCGATAAGATTTTCGAGGTCTTCGAAAGAAGCCTCTTTAATTTTCTTCACGGATTTGAAATGTTTTAAAAGTTTCAGCGCGGTTTTTTCCCCTATCCCTTCCAAACCCTGGATCTCCGTCTTTATCTGACTCTTGCTCCGCTTTTGACGATGAAAGGTGATGGCAAAACGGTGGGCTTCGTCCCTGATCTGCTGGAGCAACAATAGTCCCTGCGATTTCTTGTTAATGTGCAGCGGAAAAGGATCTTCCGGATAATAGATCTCCTCTAGTTTTTTTGCAATACCGATAATGGGCACCTGGCCGTAGATGTTAAGCTCTTTCAAAGCCTCGCACGCGCTACTCAGCTGGCCCTTTCCGCCATCCACAACAATCAGGTCGGGGAGTGCCGACGACTCATCCAATATTCTCTTGTACCGCCTCCACACGATCTCTTTCATGGACGCGAAGTCATTGGAGCCTTCAACAGTCTTTATATTGAAGTGCCGGTACCCCTTTTTTTCAGGTTTACCGTCCACAAACCGCACCATCGAAGCCACAGGAGTGGTGCCCTGGAAATTCGAATTGTCGAAACATTCA
>DASUTP010000524.1:0-3732 GCA_036374515.1 Chryseolinea sp.
AGTCTGGAATGAAAACATAATAGTCAATCAACCAAACAATAACGTATATGCCCGACGCGATCGACGTGATGTACAGGCCCGTCTTGAATGCCTCTCCGAAGGAAATAATTCCGTTATTGTATTTATCACGATAGTTCTTAATTCCAACGAAAACCAGGGAGAAGACTGCGATCATCGCCGCATATCCCATTACATCATTGGGCTCCATATCTGGGTTTGTATAACACTCAAACGCGCCGTAGAGCATGAATGGGCTTATAATACATCCGGCGACAACACCAAAAATCCAAACGTTTTTTCTCATGTTTTGTAAATTAAGTGATGAGCAAAAATGCGCGGTCCTGCAAGAATTTCATTCAGCCTTTAGGATGATTTTTGATAATTAAAACGAATCTCAACCTTTTGGCCGATGTTAAGGAATGATAGAAAGCTTTTTTGCCTTATCGACTGCCTGGGTTCGGCGTGCCACGCCAAGTTTGTCAAAAAGGTTCCGCGAGTGCGTTTTAACCGTGCTTAATGAAACAAATAATCTTTCGGCGATTTCATTGTTGCTCAATCCCTCCGCCATCAGCTCCAACACTTCCAACTCACGTTTGCTAAGGTTAAGATCATTTAACGCATCCTCATTTAGTGAGAATGACTCTCCGCGGACGTATACTGGCTTTTCAACGACAACTGTCTCAATTCTTGGCTTTGATAATTTCAATGCTAACCAGACCCCGACTCCCGTAAAAATCAAGGCGATAGCACCGACATAGATTTCGAAAGCATGATCGAAAATAATGAGCCGGAGTTCCAACCACTTTAATAAAAACAACAGCCCCGCCATGGCAACGCCATAGAGAATTATACGCGAATGCTTTGATATGAGGTCTTTGGCCACCATCGTCTTACGCTGCCGATTAGAATTCCTGCAATTTACAAGAGGCCTGTTAAATTGTGCCACACGAGAAGACCAGTTTTAACCGATGATGGAACAATTTTTACCGCGCCCGAAAAATGCGTCAGGGCCGGATGAGTGTTCCATCCTGTTTTCGCACCTGCCAATTAGACTTCGTGGTGATAGGGTACTTGGCCGCTTCCTTTTCGTCGATGTCTACTCCAATTCCTGGCACCTCGTTCACGGACATGTATCCATTTTTCATAGTCGGGCATCCAGAAAAAACTGCCAGCATCTTATCCGAAAAGGATACGGCCTCCTGAATGCCGAAATTCCAAATGGCGAGGTCAATATGCGCATGTGCCGCATGGCCAACCGGGGAGACATCGCCGGGTCCGTGCCACGCTGTTTTAATGTTAAACCATTCTCCAAGTCTTGCAATTTTCATCGCGGGCGTAATGCCACCAATCTGCGAAACGTGAACCCTTATGTAATCAAACCATTGATTCACCATGGGCATTTTAAATTCATTTATGTTGTTGAACAATTCGCCCATTGCAATTGGTACCGTTGTGCTGGCCCGCAGTTGCTTAAACCATTCCATGTTTTCAGGTGAAAATGGATCCTCGATAAAGAACGGGCTAAATTCTTCCAGTTGCTTGATCATATTGATCGCGTCCATAGGCTGCACACGTTCATGTATATCGTGCAATAATTCGACCTCTTCCCCGCAGCGTTTCCGGACAACCTCAAACATCTTCGGGACAGATTTGAGATAGCCTCGCTCATTCATATAATTATCGGTTTCCATTCCGAAACCTGCTTCCTTGAAATCCGGCTTCTCACTTAAAGTGGACGCGGCCCCCACCGCCCCATACCCACCCTGTTGGATACGGACATATTTGAAGCCGCTTTCAATAATTTTTTGTGCGTGGTCGGCAACAGCTTCCGCTGTATTCCCACTAGCATGCGTATAGCAAGGAATTGCAAATCGAACCTTACCACCCAGAAGCTGATACACAGACATGTTTGCACGCTTGCCTTTGATGTCCCAAAGCGCTTCATCGAGTCCACTCAACGCGTTATTAAGTACTGGTCCATTTCGCCAATAGGAGCTGACGTACACCGCGTGCCACATGTCTTCAATATTATCAACGTCCCGGCCCAGACAAAACTCATTCAGGTAGGTATTGATAGCGGTGACAACCGCAAAGGCACGTTGTGTAAAAGTCGCACATCCGAGTCCATACAGGCCAGGCTCGGTAGTTTCCACCTTGACAACAATGAGATTGGAGCCTTGCGGCGCAGTTGCAATAGCTTTTACACTTTTGATTTTTACCGGTGGAAGTCCTTTTGCGTACGCAGGTGTAACATGTTGTTCAGCCCTGGATTCATTTGTTCCAAAAAGGCCAAGGATGCCCGCCGACGAGCCGATTCCGAGCATCTTTAAGGCTTGTCGCCGGTTAGCGTTAAAATTCGATTTCGTTTTCATGAGATTGCTGTTGTAGGTTCGCAATTTGGGAGAATGGTTTGGTTAATTTTAAATGAAATTTTAAGGAATCCTAACGCATTTTTTGAAGCGGGGGAATATCTACGGAATTTTGCTGTCTTCAATAACTGATTTGACCTTTTAAAGGGCAGGTGTGTGTATTACAACTTCGTTAGGGGACTCCTACGGAGTCTGAATCACGCTATGCAATTTTTTTCTAAAAATAGGAGGCTCCTGCGGAGCCTTGGTGTTGAATCAGGTATTAGAGTAAAATGTGCACAACCATCCTTGCGTAAAATTCCCCACGCTCCTTAAGGAGCTTGTGACAATTATCAAAGAAAAAGAAAGATATTTCAATCGAAAAGATATCCACGCCTCCAAATCAATCCAGAATCCTCGCGCTCCATACGAGCGTCGTAATCCTACCGCGACGAATAACCGGTGAGCGTCGCGGCTCAATAAAGACATCCTAAAAATCCATTCCGAAACAAAAAAGATATTTCAATCAGGGCAAACCTGCCTCTCCAAGCGATTCCGGAATTACCCCACGCTTGGTACGAGAGCGCGGATTTTGCATAACCCTGCAACACGCACCGTGGCAGTAAGTCGTCTTATTCAACAAAATCAAACAAATATCTATCCTCATATGGAATGTCAAATTTTTTCAACAGCTGGATGTATTCTCCCTTAAACGACTTTCGCCGGTGATGTATTTCCTGATTGAAGATGTATTTGGCCACTGCATCCACATGAGAACGCGAGTATGAAAACACACCGTACCCTTCCTGCCAGTTGAATTTGCCTCCCACCCAATTTTTACTGTTGATAAACGCGTTGCTCTCAACCTTTATTTCCCTAACAAAATCCGCTATTGAAATTACAGGCTTGAATCCCACAAACAAATGCACGTGGTCTGGCATGCAATGGACGGCGATGGGCTTAGCATTTCTCCTTAACACAAGACCAGAAATGTACTTGTGAACTTCTTCCTTATGTTGCGCCGGGATAAGACTTCTCCGTTGGCTAACCGCGAATACGAATTGCAGGTATATTTGTGAAAACGTGTTTGGCATAATTGTTACAACTAGAACCTACGGGGTCTCCTCCAAACTTAATACACCTTCTGAAGAGAGACAGGTTTTATACATCCCGGTTTTCCAGATATTCCTACTTCCCAACTCTTTCTCAAAAAGGGGGAAGTACACCTCCAAAGTCATTTTAAAATATACGGATATAATTTTCTCAAAAATCACATCTTTCCCCGATCCGCGATGATTTTAACGATCGCGAGGCAAACTTGCGTCATCCGTGCAGGACGCTGCCCTGATCTGCTTCCATTCACAAAAAAATCAACATCCCGATT
>DASUTP010000525.1:0-4013 GCA_036374515.1 Chryseolinea sp.
AAATGACTTTGAAAGGTTTTGAATTTCAATAACGGAGCTGCTCATGATGTGATCAGATTAAGTCCAGCAAGTCAGTTATCTGAACTGCAATTAAATCGATGATGAACACCAGCAGCGAAGATATTACGACTGCTGAGTTAGCGGACCGTCCAACACCTTCAGTTCCATTCTTTGTATTATAGCCCTTGTAACAGCCGACGATTCCGATCGCAAAACCGAAAAAGAACGTCTTTATCAGAGACGGCACAACGTCACCAAAGCTCAGTGCGTTAAAAACCTGCGTCCAATACAAATGCCAACTTACATTTCCACGGATATTGACACCAATATATCCGCCGTACAATCCAATAACATTTGACAAGTTTGACAGGACTGGTAGCATCAGGGTTGCTGCCAATACTCGCGTAACCACCAGATATTTGAAGGGGTTTGTGCCGGAAACCTCCATGGCATCGATCTGCTCGGTAACACGCATCGATCCCAGTTCAGCTCCCATGCCCGATCCAATCTTACCTGCGCAAATCAGCGCGGTGATAACAGGTGAAATCTCCCGGAGCAGCGAAACTGATACCATTGAGGGCAAGAGTGATTGGGCCCCAAACTCAACCAACGTTGGACGCGATTGAATAGTGAGAACGAGCCCCATAATCAAGGCAGTAATGCCTACCAGAGGCAACGATTTATAGCCGATCCAATAGCACTGACGAAAAAATTCCTCCAACTCCTGCCGGGGTTTTATTAACTCTCGAAAAAAACGCGCAACGAAGCGTGACATATCGCCGACTTCATCGAGGAATCTAAAACGTTTTGAAAAAGAGTAGTCCATGATAAACTGCATTTATCCTGGATCGAAATTGACAAACCTTAAAATCAGTTGCCTTGATGATTGTCAACTGTGGCAATGATTATTGTCATAATTTGGAATGAGTAGCCGCCGGCCCCGCATGCCGAATTTTTTTTTCGGTTCCTGATTTAAATCAGCCATGGTTTTGAATTCTGTCATAAAAAAATCGCCTGGATAGTTGTTGTTTTGATAAACAAACAAACCGACGTGAAAACATTCAATGACCTTGATGTGACCAGCAGGAAACATGCTGCTTATTTGCTAAGCGAAAGACTGATTGCCCTTAAGAACACGGATGCCAGCATCCTTGCGATTCCGAATGGCGGCGCTCCCGTTGGGTTTTGGCTCGCCAAGCGATTGAATCTCGATTTTAATATAATTCCTTGCCGCACAATTCAACTGCCTGGAAGTACAGTAAGCATCGGATCGATAAGTGTCGATGAAATCAATATGCATGGGGACATGGAAGGCATACCCCAAAGCTTTGTTTACGGTCAAATTCAAATTGTCAGAAATGGTGTTGAGCGTGAGTCAGCCTATTATAACGCCATAAAGCCTGGAAAAAGTCTGAAAGGTGCAACAGCGATAATTGTGGATGATGTCTTGCTCAATAGCGATACAGTTATCACTGTGCTAAAAACCATACGGAAGCAAAAGCCGGAGCGGATTGTCGTTGCTATTCCTTTTGTTATGGAAAGTGCAGCGCGACTAATTGATAAGGAAGTGGATGAATTCATTTACCTATACGAGGACCGCTACATCCAGGACATTCGTGAAAGGATTGGAATGTTACCCAAGATTGGCCGCGAAACCGTAAGAATATTGTTGTCGGATTCTATTTCTCAGGAGTTCCAGCGAAATTGAAAATCAAAAAAAAGTAAAATGAAAATACTCATTGTCTATTTTTCATTTTCGGGAAACAATGAAATCCTTGCCCTGGAATTTGGAAAAATATTGAATTGCGATACGTTGAGAATTACAGAAGTAAAGAAACGAAACGCATTTTCTATTTTCTTCGACCTCGTTTTTAACAGAACTCCCAGGATTCAAGAACACGGGAAGAAGATCAGTGAATACGGCCATATCATTTTTATTGCACCCATTTGGGGGTCAAAAGTTGCAAGTCCGTTGAAATCTTTCTTGCAGCTGGAAAAAAACAACATTACGCGGTATTCTTTTATTAGTGTATGTTCCGGGTCAACAGGCCAAAAGGATAAGATTGAAAAAGAGCTACAGAGTTTGGTCGGCAAGCCACCTGTTATTACGACTGAGCTTTGGATCAACGACCTGCTTCCCAAAGAAAAAAAGGACAGGATCAACGCGGTCACTTCCTATCGTGTAAAGCCTCAAGATCTTTTGTCTTTTGCCCCCGAAATCAACACACATGCTGAGATGATATCCGATAGGATATATCATCATTGACCATTCGAAGGTGCATCAGATGTCTGAAGATATGGAAGTGCGTGGTGCCAGTATCGCAAACAAAGCGAAATTGTATTTTACCAGTATTCCACGGCGTAGTGTGACTTCTATCCAGTTACGTACTAATCGGATTACGGTCCTTGACTAAGGTTCACGGAAGGCGCACTTGTTTGGATTGAAATTCTGATTTTAATCAGAGCCGTTTCTGATCGCGGTCATGGCTATCCGTTTGAGTTAAAAATAGTTTTGTATAACCACATCAAATAAAGTGGAAAGACGATGAATCGCTTCACAATTCCATTTTCTAATTTAACCATGAGCAATCTTTCTGAGGTTGGTGGTAAAAACGCTTCACTGGGTGAGATGATAAAAAACTTGTCGCCATTGGATATTCAGATTCCCGAGGGGTATGCGATCACTGTTGAAGCATTCGACGAATTCTTAAAATACAACAAAATTTATGACGCGCTTGAAAAGGCGTTGGCTGGTTTGGATCGTCTTGAACTTACAAATCTTTCGTCTGTCGCCCAGGATTGCCGCAAGTTAATCGACACGGGTGAGCTACCACCGAAGGTTAAGGAAGCAATTACCAAAACACACGATCGCCTGGTGCTCCGCCATGGCCTTAATCCATCGTTTGCCGTTAGAAGCAGTGCGACGGCGGAGGATTCTCCAACAACCAGTTTTGCGGGGCAACATGATTCCTTTCTGAATGTCAGAGGCATAGAGCAGGTACTCCGAGCTGTAAAGCAATGTTACGCATCTTTGTATAATGACCGGGCGATTAAATATCGGAACGATAATAATTTCGCAGATATGCAGGTACGCCTTTCCGTAGGTGTGCAGATCATGGTGAGGTCCGATCGTGGAAGCGCGGGTGTCGCATTTACCATTGAGCCGGAGAACGGCAACGAGAATCTCATTTATATCACAGGGGCTTGGGGACTCGGCGAAAGTGTCGTCCAGGGTGCCGTGAATACCGATGAGTTTTACGTCTTCAAACCCGCATTAAAGGCGGGAAAAAATGGCATTATTTACAAACAGATCGGCAGTAAACAAAGTATGCTTGTATATAGCGATGGCTCGAAAGATAGGAACACGGCCTGGAGAGAAACAACGCCATCGCTACGCGATCAATTTGTGCTGACGGATGCAGAGGTGAGTAAGATTGCGCTGTGGTGCCTGGAAATTGAAAAGCACTATGGAATGCCGATGGATGTCGAATGGGCGAAAGACGGGATAACACAGCAACTTTACATTGTTCAGGCACGGCCTGAAACGGTGCGATCGCAAATTAAAAAGGTTTCAGTCAAAGAGTATTCCCTGAGTACCGATTCCGTCCCTGTTCTGTCCGGTAAGGCGGTCGGAACCCAAATCGTATCGGGGAAAGTCAGGATTGTAAAATCGCTGGCCGATGGAAACAAGGTTGAACACGGCGATATCATCGTTGCGGATATCACGAACCCTGACTGGAATGCCTTGCTGCGCCGGGCCGTGTGCATTGTCACCAATAAAGGGGGAAGAACAAGCCATGCTTCAATTATTGCAAGGGAGCTTGGAATTTCTGCTATCGTTGGTACGATGAACGCAACGGAAAAACTTATGGATGGACAGGTCATTACTGCCTCTTGCGCTAATGGGGATATAGGACTTGTGTATGATGGAAAATTGGAATGGAAAGAAAAGGAGACCTCACTGAACGTACTATCTGAAATTAACACGAAACCAATGTTCATTCTTTCGGATC
>DASUTP010000526.1:0-5138 GCA_036374515.1 Chryseolinea sp.
GTTCATGATAAAAAATGCCGCATTGGGATCGTCCTTTCCTACGTTGGGAAACATCGGCCTGCCCTTTAGCGATCTTGTTAAATACATTTCAGTGATGGAGGGACCCGCGTCAAGCACGAACAGCACTTTTCCTCTTGCTACTTCCAAAGTCGGCCAGCCCACTGATGTTACCGCTTCCCGCAGGGATGCATGGTTGCCTTGCACGGCGTCGGGGGTGATCAAATCCGATGCAGAAAAAACCTTTAGTATTTCCTGATCGAGGCTGTCCAGCACATTGGAGGTAAACGGCAACACCGGCACAAAACCGGGTTCGTCGGAGCCAGAATCTTTGGGATTTATGGTAATGATGATTGGAACATGGTCAGGATGTGTTTGCGACCATTGCTTAACCTCTTGCAGACAGTTCTCAAAAAGCAAACAGTGACTTCGAAAGTCAATGTCGGCAACATGCAGAACTTTTAATCCACCTTTTGAAAGCTCGGCAGCCGTATCGTAAGGCAATGAGGGAATGCCTTTTTCCTTTAACCGCTGCAGCGCCAGTGGCCGTTGGTACCTTCCACCTTGCGGATCATGCAAGACGTCAATCTCCAGCCCCCGCAGTCCGAGATCGAGTTGATCTTTCAGCGACAGGTGCGCGTAGTCCAGGTGAATGGCATTTGAATCGCGCGCCAGGAGAAGCTGCATTACAGGCCGTTCGATCGCCTGCTTGTAACTATTATGACTTCCAACGACCTGGATCTGGTTCATTGCGATCTGTTTGTTATCAGACCTGGAGCAGCCAAGGACATAACATATCAGGGGAATGGAAATCAATAATCGTCTCATCTCATTGTAGTGGTTGCAAATGAATGGCCAAGTTCAATCAAAGAAAGTAAATCACAAAATTACCACCGTTAATTGGTGAAAGGAATTTTTATTTTTAATTGCTATGACGCTATCGAAAATTATCTATCGGTTAGTAACTTCATCAAAACTTAATAGACGACAGCGACTTTCTGATGTTGATTTAACATAGGCTTAACGTTAACATGAGTATGAAGATCATTTTGAAATTCCTGTTTTGCGGCACGTTTGCTGCGCAAACCATTTGTGCGCAGGAACTGCTTGTGAAACCATATGTGCAGGCGGGTAATTTTTCAACCCTGGCAAAAGAGGGAAAGGTATTGATCTGGCAGACGGATAGCATCCCTGCGGTGTTCTCGGTTGAAGCAAGTTTGCAACACCCTACCAATCCGAAAAAGGTCATAAAGGCGAAAGCCACCAGTGTCGAGTTGAACCTGCGGGGCAAGACTACACATCTTTACCGCGCCGAGCTGAAGGGGCTTCAATTCGATACAACCTATTTTTACAAGGTGATGATGAACGGAAAAGTTATTGCGGACGATACATTCCGGACGCGTACAAAAAAAGCTGCTACCCAGTTCGTTGTATTGGGGGATTTTGGCTCGGGTAGTCAGGAGCAGGCCACGATCGCTTCGCTTATTGCCCGACATAAACCTCAGTTCATTGTCACGACGGGTGATAACGTTTATGAAAACGGTCTTGAAGAGGAATATCGCAGGAATCTTTTCCCCATCTATTTGTCACCGCAGGCGGATAGGGGCGCATCGATGATGAGTAAGATTCCGTTTTACATGGTACTGGGGAACCATGACGTAAGAAGCGATTCCCTGGACAAAAACCCCGGAAGCTTTGCATATTTCTATTATAGCGACCTACCGCTGAATGCGCCATTAACTGAGCGGGCTGCAACCATCAGAGGAAGCAGTGATTTGGTAAAGGCTTTTAAAAAGAATACCAAGCCACGTTTTCCCAGAATTTCCAATTATTCCTTTCAATACGGAAATGTCCATATGGTCTGCCTCGACGCAAATGACTACATCAACCCGCTTGATCCACAACTTGTGAACTGGTTAAGGAACGATTTGGGTCAAAGCACGTCGGAATGGAAAATAGTGACCTTCCACCATCCCGGCTTTAACTCGAGCATTGCGCACTACGAATATCAGCTCATGCGACTACTTTCACCGTTGTTTGAGCAGCTTGGTGTAAACCTCGTGGTCACTGGGCACGTACATAACTATCAACGAAGCGTGCCGCTGCTCTTTGCACCGAAGACAAATCAAGCCGGTGATCAATATCTTATTTCACCGGAGGGAAAAATCGACGGGACATTCACGTTGGATACCCAATTTGATGGAGTTGATAACACGAAGCCCAAAGGCATTATTTATATTGTCACCGGCGCTGGTGGCGCTCCCTTATATGATAAAAGGCTCAACGAGAATCCGGCACTGTGGAAGCACGAGCCGCCGGAGAATTGGGCGCCCTTCACCAAGGAGCTGATTTCCGACAGACATTCTTTTACACTCATTAAAACGCTCGGAAAAGTTTTAACGCTCCAACAAATTGATATAAATGGGGAAGTGATCGACGAGATAAAAGTTACAAAATAACGGACTTACTTAGTTCTGCACTGTCCGACAATTGAAGCACCAAACTTATCATCGCTTTTGAGAATGTCAAAAAATTGAGCAAGGTAGACTTTCATATCATTTAGTTCATACTTGGTAAAATTGGCTGCCTCATTTTCGATGATCGCGACGGCGGCCGACTCCTTTTCCAGAAACTCCATGCGAACTTCCTGCATCGCTTGCTTTGATTTACAAAAACCGCGGTATACGCGGTCACGTGGATTGCCCGTACCCAGCTGCGGCGGGTTGAGCTTTGCATAACTTGCATTTACAAAACCAGACATGTCAAAATCGTAAGAAAGCGGTATATACTTTCCATCCACGTACAGGGTATTGCTGTTGTGTTGGAACACCGCCGACCAGTCAGCATTGCCGATCATGTACTGGAAATAATCGTTTCGCAGCGATTGTTTCTCGTCGAAGGCTGTAGGGGCGATGCCCTTTGTCTCGATAACTTTTCCGCTGCTTCGCTCCGCGACCAATGTATTGTCTTCGACAAAAAATGTCAGCAGTTTATATTCTCGCGGCTTCTTTTTAGAAACTTCTTTTAATTCGAGGTTCGCCAGACGGGTTTGAAAGTAATAAGGAGAAACGATCTTGTAAAGCTGATAACACAAGTACTCTTTTCGAATCAGGCCGTTATTGTCTGACGATGTTTCGCAGGGTAAAACCAGCTTTAATGACTTGTTCCCGCTAAAAAGTGTCGAGCTCACATCATCTTTTTTAAATTTTACCTTCATGGGCGGAAAGTAACAATTCTTCAACCTGAAATTACCACGTACCCGTGCTTTACCCGGCACTTCGATCCACTGTCCGTCCTGTTCATAAAGAAACTTTCCTGTGACAAATGTTGAGTCGTTTGAGTTCTTTTTGATAGATTTGATTGAGCCAGTTATCCGGAGGTTAACCGGCTCCTGTGACTGGAAGAGGGGTACATCCTGAGCGAGGCATGGATTTAACAGTAGGATCAGGACGACGATTGTATATTTTGTGTTCATATGCATGAAAATTCTGAACTACTTCAATTTACGAACTTTATTGGCACTGATCGTCTCGCAGGTCGCTACGTTCATCGCGATAAAATATAATATCAAATTCCACGCTGACTTATTGCTCTTCGGACTCTTCGTTGTGTTTCCTTTGCATTTTTCGCTGCAAGCTGCTTTCAAACGGAGGGAAAAGGCCCTGGAATATTTCAGCTTGTTTAAAGCCGGGTCAACAGCGCTACACTATACTTTCCAAATGTCCGAAGATATGGCGCAGGAAAAAAAAGAAGCGATCCGCCAGTTGCTAAACAGCATGGGGACCAATCTGATCAACCAGTTAGAGAGCCAAGTTCCCGGTTATAACCAAATGCAGCAAAAGCTTAACGAGGTATTTGCCTTTATGCAATTAAATGCCGAAGAGATTCCCAAACGCAATGCGCAGCGTATGGTTCGGTACATAAAAGATATCTCTGAAAGCTCCGCTTATCTTGTCAGCCTTGTGAGCCACCGCACAATGCTGGGATTGCGTTTTTACAGCACCTTTTTTATTATCATTCTCCCTTTAGCTCAGGCACCCTTGATCCTATACCGGTTTGAGACAATAGTGCCCGCGTGGGGTATACACCTTTCTTTGGCCTTCACGACACTTGCCCTCGTCACACTGAATAATTTCCAGACGCTGATCGAGTATCCATTCGATCCAAAAGGTATTGATAATGTAAAAGTCCGGGAGTTTTCACTGAATTTATAAACGGTCTTTTTCAAATTTTGAGTGAACCAATATTCGTGAAAAGTTTTTGCTCGCGTTCAGAGAAGTAAAACAGCTATTCTTATTTTATTTTGGAGCAGCCTGACGACAGGTTATCGTGTCTTTATCTCCGGGGCCATTTGGTCTGCTGAAGTAACGCCGGCAGGCAGTTCGACGATGCTGAAATTCCGAAAAAAGATTTCCGCTCCCTCCGATTCCAGGCATAGGTATCCTTTTTTTTGCGTAGCCTTGTTTACGCCATTTACGAACTTCCCATTAACAGACAACTTAATTACACCATCGACGCAGATGACGTCATAAGTATTCCATTCACCCTTGCCAAGGCAACGGTTTTCCACCGACTTGCTGCGTGTGCCCCTGGGGTTGTCTGGGATAGTTTCTACTCCTCCCACGCCAAAAAGCTCGCCATGAACATAAGCAATTGGCGGAACGATCGTGTCGCGTGTATGAAGTTTCACCCACTCGAGGTCGAGCATCTGCACCTCTACGCCATCGGGCAACCGGTCCTTTTCACCTGGATTGGCGCCACTCCAGACAAATACACCGGAGTTTCCACCCGCCTCCATATGTTTCCATTCCACATGCATGATAAAATTCTCGTATTGCTTTTCACTTCTCATAACCCCGATCGGGTGGCCTGAACATCGCAGCTCATTCCCCCGGAGGGCCCAGGTATCCTTATCGGTATTAACGTTGATCCATCGTATCGGTGTTCCCTGCTTTCTACCCGCAAAAAAATCGCCACTGTTGATCTGGGTACCAAATTCCAGCTGGATCGTCTGTGAGTTTCCGCGAATGCAAAATCCCGTTATCAAAAGCAAGCAAAATAAAATCTTCATGGGTCAGCGGTTTGTCACAGCACCTTGGTTATTCCCGGCATCGCGACAGGAGGGGGTGTATATTTAAAAT
>DASUTP010000527.1:0-10433 GCA_036374515.1 Chryseolinea sp.
GGACGTGCAACGCGAAGAAAATTTTAGAAATTGGGACGTTAGTAGGCTATAGTACCATCTGGATGGCCCGTGCTTTACCTAAAGATGGGAGACTCATTTCTTTGGAGTTTGATCCTCACCACGCGCAGGTTGCGAAAAATAATATTGAAAAAGCCGGCCTTGCCGCTATCGTTGAAATAAGAATTGGAAAAGCTATTGACCTGCTGCCCCGGCTCGAAGCCAACAAGGAGGGCCCCTTCGACATGATCTTTATCGATGCCGACAAGCCTCCGTATACTGAGTATTTTCAATGGGCCTTGAAGTTATCGCGCCCCGGAACATTAATTGTTGCCGACAATGTCATTCGTGACGGAAAAGTAATGGATGCAAAGTCATCGGATGAAATGGTGCAGGGGGCCAGGAGGTTCAACTCATTTCTCGCGAAAACACCGGGCGTGACGGCAACGATTATACAGACCGTTGGCTCAAAGATGCACGACGGGATGGCACTGGCCGTGGTAAATTGAACTTTAGTCCCGGGGTTGCCCGCGCATAATAATTTTTATCCGAGATCGGACCCTATGAACGAAGGACGATGGCCATGAACGCCAGCAGGTTGTTGGTCATGTGCATCGACGTGCTGATGACCAGGCCCTGTGATTTTTGCCGATAGTACCCGGCGATCATGCCAAATGCAAAATAAAAGACGAACAATTTCAAGCTCTGATGAACTAAAGCAAACACCACCGACTGGAGAATATTAGCATATACAAATCGCATATTGCGTTCACAGGCTGACAGAAAAATTCCCCGGAACAAAATTTCTTCGTAGAAAGGAACAAGCAAAACGACAAACATAAAGCCCAGATAAGGATTATAAAATTTGTTGATCGAAACGATGCTATCAGTAACGGCCGCGATCACTGACGAACCGTCCTCCAAAGTTATGCCCGCGTTGCCAAGTATTACTACATAGATGCCTAAGCCAATCTTTAGGACGAACGCAAGCCCAATTCCGAATCCTATGTTGCTGAGACTTGCCCTCATCTTTGGAATGAAGTTTATAATGTCCTCATTCTTCAGAAAGGCCATGGTAAAAATGAGCAAGCTGGTGAAAAAGAATATGGCGAACGTTGCCTCGTGCTTGCTGACCGGATCGACTGCCTCACCTCCGATCTTTGAATTGAATAAACTTGCAAATCCGCTGTAGTCAAATATGACGAAACCCAGAACGTCACAAAGCAGCCACAACGAACATATAACCCAAAAATCACGCAAGCCCCATTGAAAACTAGAAGCGGGAAAAAGTTTTCCGCGATTACGCTGCCACATACCGTAATAATGAATTGGAAGCACCCATAAGTAGGGAATTACAAACGGAAGCAGGATTAAGAAAAACAATAAAAAAATACGACCGGCGTCCTGAAATGTCCAACCGCTGAGTGGCGCTTTCCAGGATAACCTTAGCCTGTATATCCCGACAGGGTCATTCCAAAAATCTGCGGTTACGTAACGAGTGTAAGCTGCCTGGGCGGAATCTGGAGAAGAATATTTCAGATCATAGTCCAATAATTTTCTTAAGCCTTCGTGGCTCCAGTAATTTTCCAACGATGACTTAAGCAGATACGGACGCGCTTCCGCCCACAATCCATTGTCAATCATGGCCTGGGCAAGGGCACCTGCATCTTCCGCCTGGGAATTTTTCCTGCTGCTCATGCGAAATGCCTGCATTGCTTTATCCGGCGCACCGAGGTCCAATAACAGCTTTCCTTTTTGATTTAAGTAATACGGCTCATCGGCCGAGTCCAGGTGATTCACGAGGACATTTACCGCTTTACTTTTGAATGTTAAATTTTTATAAGCTTCAGCTAAGACGAGGCTCATATCAAGTGTATCGTTCCGCTCCACAGCCATTTCCCCGAACCGCGCCGACTTTTCATATTCATCGCGATATTGATACTGTTCCGACAGTTGCTTGTACACCTGCCATGAATAATCTTTCCATTGATCTGTATTTTGCTCCGCCAGTGTCTGAAGATTTTCGAGGTGTATGACCAGTGAGTCTCCATATAAAAATTCACCCTGGTATAAAAGCGCTTGGGGGTTCCCGGGAAACCGGCTCACCACTTCATTGACACAAGATTTTGCCTGATCAAAGTTTGGATTATAATCTTCATAAGAATCGTAATAAGCTTTTTCAATGATCCGACATTTTTCAAGTTGTGTTTTAACATCCTGCGGGTTTGAAAGTATGTAAATGCTAAAATCACCAAGGATATCGTTGTATAATGAATCTTTTGCATTCACGAGTTTATCCAGATAATGCTGATGATCCATTAAGGCTTTTTGTTGAGCGGAGGCTGCATGAGATGCGGCATAGACAAACACCCAAACGATTAATTTCTGCAACGATTTCATAACAACCCGAAGGTAAAATTAAATTTTGGGGGAAATGCTCTAAGGACGGTGGTTATCGCTATCGGGACTAAGGCATGTAAGTTTTCCTAAGCAATTAAAGCTCCCCGGGGCTTTGAAATGCTTAGAGGATCGAAAAAGGAAATGCTTCTAACACTCAAGCCATTCAGCAGGCAACCGCATGAATCGTGTACCTCTCGGCTAAGATCAGCTTCCGGAATTATACCCACAAACACGGCACCCGTTTGTTAAAACGGATTGGCTGGGTAAAACCCTTTTACTAACTTTCCGAAATCACCTTTGAGCATTTACTTTTTAAGAAATTTAATAATATGATCGCGAGAATCTTCCAGCTCCTCCCCGTTTTTTTTGTTGTTGTTGCCTGTTATAAAAAAGCCCCCGAGCTCGTACAGCCACAACGTGGCATTAGTGACGATTCCTTGCTGACGCTAGTGGAATACAGGACATTTCAGTATTTCTGGGATGGTGCCGAACCGACGTCGGGCGCCGCCCGCGAACGCTATCATTCGGATAATCTTTATCCGGAAAATGATAAACATATTATCACTTCCGGAGGAACCGGCTTTGGTGTAATGGCCATTCTCGTGGGCATTGAACGAAATTTTATCACGCGCGAACAAGGGCTTGAAAGGCTTACCAAACTTGTAGACTGGTTGGAAAAAGCGGACCGCTTTCACGGCGTGTGGCCCCATTGGCTCAATGGCGAAACCGGTAAGGTAAAACCGTTCAGTCCCGACGATGATGGAGGCGATCTGGTGGAAACTTCTTACCTGTTGCAAGGCCTTATATGCGTTCGTGAATATTTCAAAGACGGGACTGAAAAAGAAAAAGCGCTGGCGGCAAAAATCGACAAGCTTTGGAAGGAGGTTGAGTTTGACTGGCACCGGAACGGCAAGAACGTCTTGTATTGGCATTGGTCCCCAAAAAATCAGTGGAAGATGAATTTTCCGGTGGAGGGATACAATGAATGTCTTATTATGTATGTGCTTGCTGCTGCCTCCCCTACGCACACTATCCCCGCCGAAGTCTACCACAAAGGATGGGCGCGCAGTGGGGGTATGCGAAATGATACAACGCATAGCCAGTACGGTTATCACCTGAGCTTAAAACATAACCTTGCTCCCCAATTTGGGGGGCCGCTGTTCTGGTCTCATTATTCTTTTCTTGGGCTCGACCCGAGAAATCTTAAAGATGACTACGCCGATTACTGGGAACACAACACCAATCATACGCTGATCAATCGCCAGTATTGCATCGAAAATCCCAAGAACTTTAAAGGTTACGGGGAAAATTGCTGGGGGCTTACTGCCAGCTATTCTCCAAAGGGATATGCTGCGCACAGCCCGAGTGAAGACCTGGGAGTAATATCGCCAACAGCAGCGCTCTCATCGTTTCCTTATACGCCGGAAGAATCGATGAAAGTGGTCCGCTATCTCTACGATAGTCTTGGGGATAAAGTATTTGGCGAGTATGGATTTTACGACGCTTTCAGCGAACAGGAAAACTGGTACCCTCCCCGTTACCTTGCAATCGATCAGGGGCCGATGATTGTTATGATTGAAAATCATCGGTCAGGGTTGCTCTGGAAGCTTTTTATGGCTGCGCCCGAAATTCAGGTGGCTAAGGCCAAACTTGGCTTTAAAACGAAGGATTGACTACCGCTGGTAAAAAATCTCCCACACACAACGAACATTGTTGCGTCTGATAAATGTTTCCCGTAAGTTTATTTAAAACACAAATTCTATGAAATCATTCTTTGGATTCGCGGGATCGGTAGCGTTGGTTGTTGCGCTTTCGGGCATGAACTCCGGACCTTCTTCGGAAGGTTGGGTCACTTTGTTTGACGGGAAAACGCTGAGCGGATGGAAGGCCGCGGAACATCCCGGTACCTTTACCGTCGCCGACGGCGCTATTGTCGTCTTTGGCGAGCGAGCTCATTTATTTTACGATGGGCCCCTCAAGAATCATGATTTCAAAAACTTTGAATTTAAGGCGCAGGTAATGACAACGCCCGGCTCAAACTCGGGGATTTTCATACATACTACTTACCAGGAAACAGGATGGCCATCGAAGGGATATGAGATCCAGGTGAACAACACGCATACTGACTGGCGAAAGACCGGAAGCATCTATGCTATTCAGGATGTAAAGGAAGCTCCCGCGAAGGACAATGAATGGTTTACAGAACACATTATTGTGCAGGGTAAAAAAATTACTGTAAAGGTCAATGACAAGGTTATTAACGAATACACCGAAGGTGAGAACGGGCGCTTGTCCAGCGGAACTGTTGCGTTGCAGGGACACGATCCCAAAAGCAAAGTGTACTACAAGGACATCATGATCAAACCCCTGCCCGACTAGCATTGAGATCTTTCGGCTGCATTATTGTAAGCATCAGCCTGAGACCAGTGATTTATTAATTGCCCGATTGTGATTTTTTTTGTTTTCGCTCCTTAAATTGCTTATCCCCACAGCAAAGGAGGTAACCTATGATCAAGCAGAAACTTTCCTTTCTCTCATGCCTTGTATTGCTGCCGCTTTTGTGCCAGGCCCAACATGAGCATCATCAGACGCCACAAAGTTTTACCGCAAATGTGGAACCCCAACCTTTTCTCGCGCACGCTTTGCGGCTCAATCAGGCTTTATCGTTTCTGGGCAGCGCACTTTCGGAAGAAGATCAACAGAAAATTAAGGCGCTTCAAGATAAGCCCTTAACCGGCGAAACAACACAAGCCATCCAATCCGTCCTTGACCCCTATTGCCTGGCATTGGTCCACATTAATCCCGAAGCACGCGTCAAAGTTATTCAAGGGCCAGCTCGGCCACAACTCATGCAAAACGGCTGGACGAGCTTCCTGGTCAAAGTAAAAAATGAAGCAGGTGTAACTGCCAAGCTCGAAGCCGAGAGTGGCAACGCCCAACCCGTGTTGCACATTACCTCTCATCCCATGTTGCACCACGCAAAGAAAGAGAATTTGCTCTCCGCGGGGCAGGTGGCGAACCGGTTCCTGGAGATCCAAATGTATCACAACCGTCCCCTGTCACCGAACTTATCGGGGCTTGCCCTGGAATACGCCGTCGTCCAGATCTACACCAAGGACACGGGCAAACGAGAAGCGGAAATTGGATTCCATATCGGTCAGGGTACCCAGGATATTGGATTCAGGTCCAGCATCTCAATATTATTTTCAATTCTGCCGGCGGTAAAAGTAAAGTTTGCTGTGGAAGACCACGATGGCACGCCAACCACCGCGTCGTTTACTATAACGGATGGCATCGAACGCGCCATTGATGAAACAGGCACAGCGATAAATAAACGACGTGATATAGACTATCGCTTTACGATGGCTCAATTGGAATTTCCCGACCGCGGTGGCGCGTCGGCCGATGACTACAAAATTCCCGCGCGCCTCACAGGAATTTATCCGCTTCCCTCCCGTCGTGTGGCCGCGTTTGACGAGTATCCTGATTTTTTCTTTCAGCCGCAGATCTACCGTTCAGATGGAGAACACGTACTCTTGCCACCTGGCAAGTTCGATGTACGCTTCACCCGCGGACCTGAGTATCATATCCAGACAAAGGAGATCAACATTCCCGAAGGAACGGATTCTGTGACCGTGTCATTCAAACTGAAACGTTGGATCAACATGGCAAAGCTTGGATGGTATAGCGCCGATCATCATGTGCATGCAGCCGGATGCAGTCATTATGAAAGTCCGGAGGAAGGTGTAAAACCAGAAGACATGTGGCGTCAGATCGTCGGTGAGGATTTAAATGTCGGTGCGGTGCTTGGATGGGGTCCCGGGTGGTATTATCAAAAACAATTTTTTACCGGAACGTCCCACCCCCTTTCTACGAAGGAAAATGTGATGCGCTACGATATTGAAGTTTCGGGGTTTCCATCTTCGCATTCCGGTCACGTTGTATTGCTCAATCTTACGGAGGATGATTATACAGGCACTACAAAAGTAGAAGAGTGGCCAAGCTGGACGCTGCCCGTTTTCAAGTGGGCTAAATCGCAGAATGCCGTTACAGGATATGCGCATTCAGGATGGGGCCTGGAGCCAAAAGATAAAACTGACGACCTTCCCAACTATGTGGTACCCAAAATGGATGGCATCGGAGCAAATGAATACATCGTAACGGTTACGGAGAATGTCGTCGATTTCTTTAGTCTTGGCGACACACCGCCGCAGTGGGAATTGAACATGTGGTACCATAGCCTGAACTGTGGCTTCAAAACTCGGGCAAGTGGCGAAACCGATTATCCCTGCATATTCGACGAACGCGTGGGCCTTGCACGCAGCTATTTCAAAGCAGAAAATGCTTTGGATTTTCAGAACTACATCGCTGCAATCAAAAATGGAAGGTCGTATGTATCTGAAGGCAATTCACACATCATTGATTTTAAGGTTGACGGGCTGGAAGCGGGTACAAAAAACAGTGAGGTTAAATTGACGGCAGGAGGAAATGTGAAGGTTACAGCAAAAGTTACCGCGCTGCTGTCTGCCGAGCAGGATGAGAACGGCGCAAGAATCGCGCAGCTGGCGGGTCACAAACAACCTTATTGGAATATTGAGCGGGCGCGAATAGGGAAGTCGAGGAAGGTGCCGGTCGAGCTGATCGTCAACGGTGAGTCTGTTTCAAAAACCGAAATTACCGCCGACGGAAATTGGACTGATGTAACGTTTACCTATAATATATCTCAGTCCGCATGGGTTGCGCTGCGCATTTATCCAAGCTCTCATACCAATCCTGTTTTTGTATTGGTGGATTCCAAGCCAATTCAGGTTAAGAAGAGTGCCGAGTGGTGTCGTGAGGCGGTCGATCAATGCTGGAAAATGAAAAAGGGAAATATCCGCTCGGAGGAGCGAGCAGCCGCACAAGCCGCATACGACAGAGCACGCAGAATTTACGATGCTATGATCAAAAGCAGCGCTGTAAAGTGAGGATGGAAAGATTTCGCTACAAGAATGAACCGCGGGTTACGAGTGAACCACGTTTACTTTTAATCCGGAAGGATTGATACCATACCTTCTCTTAAAAGCACATGAAAAATGGTTGGGATTCTTGTACCCAACGGTTCGGGCTACTTCCGTTACGAGCAACCCATGATCACGAAGCAATTGCATCGCATGGTCCATTCTCAGTTCTGTGATAAACTCAAAAATGCTCCTCCCGAAAATTTTTTTGAAGAGGCTCATGAGCTTATTGGTGTTCGTGCCGAACTGGCGCGCAAGGCTCGAAAGACAATGATCTTCCAAAAATGTTCGCGTAAGGTGTTCCTTGAGTTGCTGAATAACTTCCACGTCGCGGCGGCTGGCAACAGGTTGCCTAAATGCCTCCTCTTTGTGAAACAGCGAGTGCATTTGTATGAGAATGATTTGGATTATGCTGGTCTCAATCATCATGTAGCCGAGCTTGCCTTCCAGCGGACAGTTTAGAATATTCTTCAATGCTTGCTGTTGCGCGATGGTGATCGTTGAAAAATGATCTCCAATAATTCGTTCTCGTTTTGCAATTTTTTTCTTTAATGCATCGGCCCAGGGTTGATCTTCCGGCAGAAATTGATTGAGATATTCTGATGTGTACGAAAAGTGAATGAAGTGAAGATCCGTATCGGCTTCGCAGGCATGAACGAACTCATTGTTGGGATCGTACTTAAAATTTTGCGACCAATTATGAGCTTGACGCCCACCGGTCTGGCCGGGTAAATTTGAATTGATACCGCCTTTTAAAAATAAGCAGCTTCCAGGAAGCTCACTCGCTACAGCGTGGTGATTGACAAATACTGCGTTCGTCAGAAATTTTCCCTCAAATGATCGCAACGAAAAGTTAGGAAGGTACATGTCGTACGCCTTTACATTTGTCACCGCCCGGTTGAACGACTCATCGTTGCTGCCGGGCGCGGCCAGTATTTTTCCAAAAGGAATATCTGTTTGACTCGAAGGAAGAACCGGAATGTTAGGGTTATCAATTGCGAAGTAATTCCTTGGGAGGCTCATGTATGCAGGGTTAATACAGCTCTTTTACTTACGGCGAATAGAGGCCTTTCACGTAAATAGGGGTAATAAGTTTCAAAGGAGATAAAAAAATATCTTGTGTTTACGGTAGCTGAGTTTAGCCTGCCTGTCTTTTATGAAAAATGGTTGCGCGTCCGAAATCCTCTTTTTTGCGTACGCCTAGAAATTCGCATGGCCGTATTTATACCCATCAAAAACAACAAACCAAAAATGAACTCGAAACTTTTCAGTGCCCTCGTACTAGCCAGTGGTTTTACTTTCGTACAATGTTCCGGCCCCGTTAAGGACTCAAAAAATGCAGAAAGCAAGATCGAACTGTCGCAGGACGAACTGATCGCGCGCGGTAAATACTTAGTGACCATAGGCGCGTGCCATGACTGCCATTCCCCCAAGATCATAACGCCTGAAGGCATTGCGATCGATACTACCCGATTGCTCTCAGGACATCCTGCAGATCAGGCGATACCACCAGTTGTCCCAACGAAAGATTGGGTCCTGTTTAACGGAGGACTAACAGCATTCGTCGGTCCGTGGGGGATATCGTACTCAGCAAACCTTACACCTGACGATACAGGTATCCGTCATTGGACATTTAAACAATTCGAAACAGCCATCCGGAAGGGTAAATCCAAAGGACTTGAAGGCGCAAGACCCTTGCTGCCACCAATGCCCTGGGAGATGTACAGGAACATGACTGATGAAGATCTGAAATCCGTATTCACGTTTTTAAAATCTTTACCTCCCATCAGCAATGTCGTACCTGCGCCTTTATCGCCAAACGAAATGATCTCACAAACCAAATAAGGTGTCGGACTGACACTTCAAACGAGAAACTCGAATTTCAAACTCACATATACCATGAAAAAATCAATCATCATTTTATCCTTTTTAACTATGACCATCTCATCTTTTAAGACAATTACAGAGTATCGCATTGCCAAGTCTGACGCCGCGGCAGAACGTATGGCCGTCAGCGTTGTAAATGCATTAAGGCATCGTTCGCTTCAGGAATACACCGAGCTATTTCCTTCGGTGGAAGCCTTTCACCAGATCATGGAAAAGAACGCGTCTTTCTACGGCGAAAATCTGGCGGAGGCCAAAGAAGAATTTGAGGTCAATTATACCCTGAATGTTCTCCCCGCACTAAATCAGTCGTTCAAAACTATAATTGCGCAAGGACTCAAGGAAGGAATTGATTGGTCGACCATAAAATTAATCAGCTTTGAGCTCAATGAACAAACTGCAGATGCTCCTTCAACAATTGCATTTTCATCGAACGATAAAAAATATCGTCTGGAGTTTGACAGAACTTTGCACATCAACGGTGAATGGAAAGTGAGCCAATACGTAAAACTTTGCTATTAATTAGTTCCTGTTAGTTTTTTTGTTATCCTCCATCAGCGTTTAGCCGTTTCCTGACGCTGGTGAGAGGATATTTTTGTTTAGACAAAGTTTGCGGTCCCGGTGGGCCGGGAATGTGAAAAAATTGTGTTAGGCAGAACTGCATATCCTATAGCCGGCGGATGGGAAAGTGGGGCCTCTCGCCAATTCGCTTCATTTTCTACTTTCATAAACTAACATTAATTTGAACCACATTTAATAAGCCTATGCGGTTCAAAAACAAAATTGCCCTCGTCACTGGTGGAGGACGTGATATCGGGAAAGCCATTGCGCTGAAGCTGGCATCGGAAGGTGCTCACGTCATTGTCAACTATGCTCAATCCGAAGAAGCAGCGCTTCAGACGTTATCAGACATAAAAGCTTCCGGCGGCGACGCTGCTGTATTCAAAGCAGATCTAACAAACAGTCAGGAAGTACAAAAACTCAAAGATTTTTCTATCGCCACCTTTGGCAGCAAACTCGATGTGCTGGTCAACAACGCCGGAGGCATCATCGGCCGCAAAAAAATTTTCGAGCAGGATGAAGATTTTTATGATTCGGTGATGGATCTGAATTTCAAGTCGCTTTTTTTAGTTACTCACGCCTTTGTCAAAT
>DASUTP010000528.1:0-7682 GCA_036374515.1 Chryseolinea sp.
TTCAAACTTGGGTGGCTTTGCCTGAAAAAGACGAAGAATCCAATCCCAGTTTCGACAACTACAAACGCGATCAGTTGCCAGTCTTTACCGAAACAGGAGTTTGGATGCGCTTGATAGCAGGCAATGCCTTCGGACTGAACAACAACGTAAAAACGAGATCGCCTTTATTCTATCTGCACGTTGTGTTGGAGAAAGGTGCCCGGTTTGGTTTGCCAAAAGACCACAGCGAGCGCGCCATTTATGTGGCCAAAGGAAGCGTTGAGATCTCGGGTAATGTATACACTATTGGTCAGTTGGTGGTTTTCACAAAAAGTACTGATCCGATAATAATTTCTAAGGAAGGGGCAACGCTCATGCTACTGGGCGGTGAGCCGCTGGGCGAACGATTTATCTGGTGGAATTTCGTTTCCTCGCGAATGGAACGAATTGAGCAGGCCAAGGCAGATTGGAAAGCAGGAAGGATCTTATTACCGCCCACGGACAACAAGGAGTTCATTCCATTACCCGACGAAAAGCTGAAGGCGCGGGCATCGTCCAGTCCACCACCGAACCCGTTGTCGTGAGCTATAACCGAATCAATAAGTTAAATGAAGATCTATGCGATCGTGTGATTTAGTCCACGTTCGATCACGGCCCGAAGCTGTTATTTTGAATAAACGTTTTTATCATGGATCTGCATCCACTTGCCTGGATCGGAAATCTCCGTCCACCCGAATTGCCGGTATAGACCGTGCGCATCGGCTGTAAGTAAGATCCACCTCCTCAAACCCTGTAAATGCGGATGGGTCATAACGGTTTCGACTAACCATTTCGACAGTCCCCTTCCCCGATATTGTTCCAAAATAAATACATCGCCTAAATATGCAACCGTCGCGTAGTCAGAGATTATTCTTGCAAAGCCGATTTGTTCCTCGTCTTTGTAAACACCGAAGCAGAGCGAATTTTGTATCGCATTTTGCACGGTCTGTTTGGGAATGTTCAGACACCAATACGCCTTCGTTGATAAAAATTGGTGAATTGCATCAATATTCAATTTCGTCTTGTCTGTCGAAATACAAAATTCGTCCTTACGGATAGTCAAGTGTTCCATGGAAATAAAAATAACATAAACTGCAATTAGCCATTGCGTTGTACGAAAGAACAGGTTAATTTATTTTAAGCGTTCGGCTTGGAGGGAGTGAGGATTATACCACTCGCAGGTTCCAGCAAAGCCATGATTGAAATTTTCCGTTTACTTGATTTTGGAAAAACTCAGGGGCGTGAGGTAAACTGACTCGACCTTCTCCACGATTTTTCCATCTTTTTCAGAAGCGTCCCGAGCAGCGATCCATACGGGGTCAGCGCGAAACGCAGCCCAGGATTTTGTTGCCTCTTCCTGGTTTTTGTGCGCAAGCAGGTAAATAAGCCTGGGTTGGCCTCCATCTTTTTCGATGCTGTTAAAGTAGACGATATTTTCCATTCCATGTTTCTCAAACAACTTTACAGTGTGATCCTTAAAGCGCGTAGTAAGGTTTGGCAACCGTCCAGGCAGGCAGGTGTATGTTCTTAACTCAAATACCCGGCCCTTTCCCTTGCCCGGTTTTATCTTCGGCATGATGTCGGAGGCGTTCATGAACACAGAAACAACCGACTCTACGATCTTGCCACTCTCTTCCGACTTCGACTTGACTTCATTCCATTGAGGATCGGCAGAAAATGCAGCCCACGATTTCTCACGGGCATCTTTATCCGGGTATGCCAGGATATAATACAGAGCATTTTTGTCGTTTTCCACAGGCAGCCAGTAGCCGATGTTCTCCATTCCGTGCTTTTCAAAAAGCTTTGTCGTATGATTTTGAAAGCGTTCGATCAATGCGTCCAATCGCCCAGGGTGGCAATAGTATATACGCAACTCAAAATAGCGGCTGTCCACCTTCTGAGCCGACAAACCTAAGGTCATAAAAAGCAATAACACGGAAAGGAAGGGTTTCATCTGAAAATTTTTAAGGTCTTGTAAATTAATAGTCTTTAAAGCTAATTTCTATGAACAATATTTCGAACGGCACAACTGAGCTTTTACCCTTCTGCTTTCTGCTTTTTAGCTTATCACAGGTACTTCATAGTACTGCAGGGCCCACTCCACCATATATCGAACGCGGCCAGGAACGATTCTGTAAACGATTAATTCCGGATTATCGATCGAACCGAGATAGTGTTGCAGCAACCGGTTCGTATTCCATATTTCCTCCAATAATTTTCTGTCTTTCACGACTTCAGCCCGCCCGGTGATCCGGACTTGGTTGTGGTCGTCGTCGACATAACAAAGCTCGACCTTGTCATTCATTTCTATCTCGCGCGTCTTCCCATAGCTTTTGAGGTTGGCGATGTACACCGTAAAGCCGTCCGTTCTGACGGGAGACACGGGCCTGACGCGTGGCTGCTGGTCGTCCATTGTCGCAAGCACTGGAAAGCGGACCTTTTTAACCAAATCAGAAGCCAGCTGAGGTACGGCAGCAGGATCGACGTGTTCAGGGATTGGTTTACTCATAGCATTAAATCTAATCGCATGTTAGCAAAAAAAACATAAACGGGGCTTTCATCCAAATATCGGGCGGCAGTCAAAAAGGTTACGTTCCTTTATTGCTGCATCCTTTCAATCTTTCCCCTATATTGGCTTATTAACAGTGACTGCGGATGCGACTCTTACTTGTTTTTCTTGGGCTGGCTGCCTTTGTATTGGTCACATTTTTTATTTGGGGTGAGTCCCTGATGGGAATTTTTTCGCAGGAGGGGACAACCGCCTGGTTGACCAGCAACGGGAAGTGGGCATGGCTGCTGGCAATCTTATTACTAATGGGCGACATATTGCTGCCGCTGCCCGCAACGCTGATCATGGCTGCTATAGGATTTATTTATGGTCCCCTAGGCGGAGGGTTAATCAGCGCGATGGGGTCGTTTATGGCTGGTTCCCTGGGTTATTGGCTCTGTCGCCTGCTGGGCGAAAAAACCGCACGACGGTTGTTGGGAGAAAAGGATTACGCACTGGGAAAGAAGTTGTCAGGAAATGTGGGAGGCTGGGTAGTAGTACTTTCACGATGGTTGCCGGTGTTTCCGGAAGTTGTTTCCTGCATGGCGGGGCTGACGCGGATGCCAGCCGCCTATTTTCACGGAGCTTTGCTGTGCGGCTCCGTGCCCTTGGGATTCATTTATGCCTATATAGGGCATACAGGTAATGAACATCCTGTGCTTTCCATCGGACTGAGCGCCGTTGTGCCCGCGTTGATCTGGTCGCTGATCCGGCCTGTCTTTCAAAAAAGCGTGAACAATCAGCAGAGCTACTGAGCGCCTTTTGGTCCCCTTGGTCTTGATTACGAAGATCATTTTCGAATGACCATTGACTTCAAGATGTTGTGTCTTCCGGCCGTTGTGGCAAAGCCGGACGCTGAAGATAATTAAGTACTGTGACGAATAAAAAAAAGGAGACTGTGTTTTACAGCCTCCCTTTTCACCTAGACAAACTAAAATTATTTTTTTCCAAATAATTTGTAACCTACTGAAAGTTGAAGGTTGTAGTTTTTGTACTTTAATTCATCTGAATCTTCAACGATGTTGCTAAATCCTTTTACAAAACGCACACCGAAGTTCAAGCCCATAGGAAGATCAATACCGATGCCTAATGCAGCACCGAAATCAGATCCTTTGAAGTAATCCTTCATGTCTTCGTCACCTGCATCGGTTTTTGCTTTTGCAGACATCAAGAAGCCCATTTGAGGACCTACATGCGCGCTGAAGATCGGAGTGAAGTTATAGCGAAGGATAACAGGAACAGTGATGTAGTCAACTGCCAAAGTACCTCCATTCTGCTTATAACCTTGTCCTGAATAAAGCACTTCAGGTTGGATACCGAATTTTTCCGATATCATCACTGTCAGGTAGCCACCAGCGTGAATGCTTGGTCTGAAGCTCGGGCTAGCAGTAAAGCCATACTCAGAGCTCTTCACCGTTTGATTTGCAAGGTTCAAGCCGAGTTTTAAACCACCACTGATGCCTTGAGCATAAACTCCAACGCTGATTACAGTAAGCAATGTTAATAGGGATAAGATTTTTTTCATAGTTTGTTGATTTAGTTGAACAAAAAAATATACAAGATCGCTATCACCCATCCCCTGAGGGCGCACGGTGATCTTATATCGATACAATATTACAGGGTGCAAAAAAAATAAATTCAGGAGGGTTGTATCGCTGGTGACTCGGGTAGGTAATACCCTTGTTATGAGGTATTTACAGGTTTGTATTTCGAATGCTTCTTCGAAGCAACAATAAAAGCCGATGAGTAACTGGTTACCTGCAAAGTTGCGCAACAAGCGCATAAAAATCCGGGTATAGATCCTTCTACGGTTTTAAAAAATGACGTTATGCGTATAATAAAACGTTGCAACCGCAAAACATCGCAACAAATCCATGGTTGCTTACCTCAAATGTAGTTGAATATGATGCACTTCTTCCACAATAAAAAAGACACTGTATTAAATTTTCCTGGATTCCGGACCTCTTTTCCCGACGATTGTAATTACGGGTCTCTTTTAACTACTAACAGTAAAAACACCGGAAAAAATGGCCTGGAAATTCTTTACAAAGAAAGAAGTGCGTAAGCCCAAATCAAAGCTTCGCGAGTGGCGTGAAGCGATTGTCTTTGCTGTCGTGGTAGCCACACTGATCCGGTGGGGAACCGTTGAAGCCTTTGTGATCCCAACGCCTTCGATGGAAAATTCCCTTTTGGTGGGAGAGTACCTGTTTGTCAGCAAGCTGCACTTCGGTGCCCGCACGCCCCGGACGCCCTTGCAAATCCCGCTCACTCACCAGAAGATCTGGGGAACGGAAATACCATCGTACCTGGACTGGATCGAATTACCGTCGTTCCGTTTGCCGGCCATCAGCAGTGTTAAGCGGGAGGATGTTGTGGTTTTTAACGTGCCGGACATCGGCATGAACGATGGGGTTGCCCGCCCGATCGATCTTAAGACGTACTATGTAAAACGTTGTGTCGGTCTTCCCGGCGATACCATTGTAGTCAAGGAGCGGACGTTGCTGGCCAATGGAAATTTTTTAAGTATCCCGCCTGGAATGAAGTTCAGTTACATGGTAACAGCAAAGGAGGAGCTTTCTGATCGCAGCCTCTCCCGGCTCGGCGTCGATAACGATGATTATTATTTCCTTGGGAGAACCCATGAGGGTAACGCATTATATAAAATGTTCCTCACGGACGCGCAGCTAAGCGTACTGAAAGCAGCGCCGTACGTTCTGCATTTCGATGCGGGCACAAAAGACAGTACTCCGGAAAGTGATATTTTTCCGCAGGTCATGAACACGTCCTGGAATGGCGATAACTACGGACCCCTGGTTATTCCCCGCGAAGGTTGGACCATTCCGGTCAATGTTTCCACTCTCGGCCTGTACGGCGAGACGATCCGCCTTTATGAACATCACAAAAAGGTTAGCATTAGCGAAGGTACCCTTACAATTGACGGCCGTGACGTCCTGGAGTATACATTCATACAAGACTATTATTTCATGATGGGAGACAACCGTAACAATTCCCTCGACTCCCGGTATTGGGGTTTTGTGCCCGAAGATCATATTGTAGGCAAGCCACTTTTTATCATGTTTTCAGTAGATAAGTACGCGGATCTTTTCCATAAAATCAGATGGAGCAGATTGTTTACATCGATTAAATGAAATATCTTATCTGTAGCCAAATAGATAGGATCAGTGGATAGCATAAGGAACGCAAAGCCTGCTGAATTTTCCGAGATCGGAAAATTGATGGTTAGGGTTTATTCGCAGCTGGATGGATTTCCAAAAGAAAACGAATATCCCGGCTATTACAAGATGCTGGCGAATGTCGGTTCGTTAACAACGAAACCCGGAACGGAATTGCTGGTTGCTGTCTCAGTTGACGAAAAAATTCTAGGCGCCGTGGTTTATTTCGCAGACATGCAACACTATGGATCTGGGGGAATGGCAACTGCTGAGCGCGATGCGGCGGGATTCAGGCTATTGGCGGTAGATCCGGCAGAACGCTCCAGAGGAATCGGGAAACGACTGATAGCAGCGTGTATCGAGAAGGCCAAACATGGCAAGGCTCGTCAATTGATTATTCATACAACCATGGCTATGCGCACAGCATGGAAAATCTATGAGCGGATGGGCTTCAGGCGGTCGGAAGACCTTGATTTTAAACAAGGAGACCTTTTGGTTTTTGGATTGCGACTGATACTATAAGCCCCAGCCAGCTACTATTCATCCCGCAGGGAATTGACAGGATTCATCGTCGCTACTTTAAAAATCTTAAAGCCAATCGTTGCGAACGATACGAGAAACAATATTCCAATACCTGCCAGGAAAGTCCAAACATTTACTCCCTGATAATACTTCCAGATACTGCTCAATATTGTATTGACCCACCCAAAACTAGCCCACGAGCCAAGCGCTGACGCAACGGTGAGGATGATGATAAATTCGGTGTTGACGAGCCGGCCGATGGTCAATACCGATGCTCCAAGTACCTTCCGCACACCAATTTCTTTAGTGCGCTTAATGACATTCAATGATACGAGCGTAAAGAGACCTGTCGCTGAAAGGGCCATGGCAACTGCGCCCAGGAATGCGTACATGTACATGATATTGATGTTCCAGCTGTTTATCTCGTGAAGGTCATTGACCAGCATGCGTCCCGGATATAGTCGGTTTGGAAATAGCTCGCTCCATTTTTTGCTCATGAAATCATTTACGGAGGCCACATTCCCTCCCTTCGCGCTCACCACTATCTGACTGTAGGTATCAGGAAGCACGTATCTTATCATCATCGGCTCCATTTCGCGCCATAGACCCGTCGTGTAGACATCTTTTATTACACCCACAACAAATAGCTTGATCGTGTCCCGCCACAAGATCTGTTGCCCCAAGGGTTTTTCCAAGCCGAACAGGTCCGCCATTTTTTGTGTAATGATTATTGATTCCTTACGATCGGTTTCTGAATCTTTAATGAAATCCCGCCCTTCAACCAACTTGAGATCCATTGTTGTCAGGTAGTTGTCACCCACCTCGATGATGTCAACCTCCGCCTCACGCGATTCATGACTTACAGGTTCGTGCGCGCGGTTAGAAAAAATACCGGATTTTGCGCCGGCGATGGATACAATATCTGAATTATCAACCAGCAGATTCCGGTAAGTGTCAAATTCACCCTGGTCATTTACAGGAACGATGACCGAACTGTGAATATCAAATCCGAGATCATAATTTTTTTGATAACGCGCATTTTGAAAAAAAGCAATAGCCCCCACGATAGAAATCAGAGTAATGGCAAATTGCATTCCCAATAATGTCCGGGTAAAATAGTTTGTACCTGCCAGCTTGATTTTCCCTTTCAGAATATTGATCGGATTGAATTTGCTGATATAAAACGCCGGGTAGCTTCCGGCAATCAAGCCGGTAAACACCAGGACGGCCAGAAGGAACAGGAAAAAGGCCGGATCGTCAAGGTATCGTGGTGTGAGCCGCAGCATCCCCATCGTCATGCGATTCCATCCTTCAATAAATATTTCAGAGAAGCCGACGCCTACTAAAATCCCCAATAAGCAAATGGTTGTTGTCTCACCTATAAATTGAACGATGAGTTGAACGCGCATGCTGCCCATTAC
>DASUTP010000529.1:0-2954 GCA_036374515.1 Chryseolinea sp.
ATGTAAAAATGGCGTCGATCTGGGCACTTCCAAACTACTTAGAGAATAATTTGGTCCAAAATAAAAGTTCAATAATTGAGAAGTTACGACAACAACTTCAGCACGAACATTGGAAAGTCAGAGTGTCCGCATTTACCTCACTAGGTTTTGTAGACTTGGTGCCGGCCGGATATGAACTTTCGTTAAAAGATAAACTTGCAAAATTGGTTTTTCGTTGCCCGCCGATGTTTTAATTGGCAGCAAGTTCGCCGGGCGAAAATTATTGCTCCGTCCCGTTGAGTGAATTAACGATTTCTAACACTGGTCTGTCGTTGATGATAACATCCTGGAGAACAGCCTGGCCACGGCCAATACTTACCAGGGCATACGCCACCTGCGCGCTGTCCCTTTGGGCTTCCCAATAAATTTGCTCCGCCTCAGAGGCTTTGGATTCTTCAAGGTAAAAACGATCAAATGGCAATTTGTACCACACTTTGTTTTCCCCTGAATAATTGTCAACATAGTCGACAGTGGTTTGCAAATAGGTCTGAGAATCCGGTTTTGCATAAAATACACTGTCGGCCACAGCAAACCCCGCGGAGTCCGTGGTAAACGTCACGAATATCTGCTGGCCGCGTTGAAAAGCTGTGGTATCCTTGAACTGAAAAAAATTGTCCTGGAAACTTAAGGTGATGTATTTTCCGCGAAATGGATCTGAAGGGTCAATTGGCGCGGTTTTAAATTTGTAGATAGTGCCAGTGGAAATGGTTTGTTCGCTATCATAGATCATCTTGCCGGGCACGATCCATTGAGCAAGACACATCACAACAAACAATGCCAGCATTACTTTCTTCATAGCTGCTTTTTCCTTTTTTGTATCATATAATAATTGGCTGCAAAAAATCCTGCTCCAATAGCGATAAATAACAACCCACGAACAACAAAGCTGAAATCGGTGTCGAAGAACCTGGATGTTATGAGCGCAGTGATAATGAGTAAGCCATAGTTCATAATGCCGAGATGATTGCGATTCGCACCGTCCCTGATCGTATGAACGGCAAGCACCAAGATCAAGACATTGACTAATATTTGCGATAGCCCCGGGGCGTTAAACGCGATAAAAAACAGTATAGCAAAAATGACAAAAGCGTATGATTTTGAGTTGATCTCATCCCATCTTTTCGACTTCAGCAAAAATGCCAGCAAGAAAGAAGCAACAAACATGAGTCCGAGGGAAGCGATTATGCCCGGATCATCAAGAGCCAAATTGAACGAGTCCTCGTTAATTTCCTCCCAATACCAATCAAAACTAAGCGCAAGGAGTAGAACTATGACGCCCAGGCTTCCTACCACCAAAAAGGCGTTTGTGAGAACCCTTCGCGTCTCGAACGCCGGTATCTGACTCATGATTATGAAAACACTGAACAAACTCATGTACGCGGCAACAATCATCTCCTCCGCCTGATCAGTAAATAATCCGAGACAAACCGTTGCCGAAATCACAAGAAACCAGGAATGGAAATAAAAGAAATTGTTCCGGATGTTCTTGCGGATGAATTCCAGGTAGTAAAAGGGAAGGATAAGCAGCAATAGTATCCAATAAGCCGGTGCATGGCCGTGAGGATAATTGAAGTACCCTACTTCGCAACCGTACCACGTGATGCCTATTATAAACAACAGCGACGCCACCGACGAACGGAGTATGTATGCTATCGGCAGGGCTAGACACATCCAAATGAAGAGAAAACCGCCCAGCTCACCTTCGATGTTGTAGACCTGGCTTACAATAGAAATGCAAATAGCAATGGCGAAGAAGAGAAATGCTGCCGGCCCTTCCCGCCAGGCTTGGTCGCCGGGCTTTTTGACAAGCGCATACCCGGCGATAGCCTGCCCCACGACCAATGGAAAAAAACCAATGGCCAGCTTACCCATTTTTGGCAGGACGTCCCAGTTGTGCGCTATGATAAGCACAAGGCCAATGCCTATCAGCAAAGATCCCAAAATACCAAACACAATAAATAACCTGTTGGCGGATTGACTTGGCCGTTGGTTATAATATTCCTGGATATTTTTCGCCGTCTCTTCGGTTATGACCTGTGCTTGAACGAGCTCAGGCAACTCTTTGAGTATGTGTTTGCTCATAGCGTATTTTCTTTTAAAAGAAAATTTGCTATGAAGGTAGCAATCTTTGATACAAAAAAAGACTGTTCAGATGAACAGTCTTCCTTTATCAGGGCGGCTGGTAAAAGTCTATTTCGAAAACGTATAAGCCATCACCGTATTTGCATTAAAGGTTGGTACAAATACAGTTTTAGTGCTGGGGTCGTACTCAATATCGGCTGAGCTTAGTTTTTGTTCGCGCGTATCCAGGAGTTTTTTGGATTCGCCTTTTGCATTTACATACGCAATTTCGCCATGCCAGCTGGACACGATATATTCATCCTTTCCCACCGGCACCACGCCATCAGCTCCTTCTGCTGTTGCACTGAACTTCGTAAGTTTTTTATCCGCCGACAATTTGTAATTACCACCGCTGGGAAAATCGACGACGTAAAGTTCATTACCCACGGCCAGCAAACCATTGACTCCTTTGATCTCCGGTCCTTCAAAATAGACTTCGGCTTTATTTCCTTTTACGATATGGATCTTGCCAGTATTGCTGTCAGAAACATATACATTTCCCGATTTATCTACTGTAACATCGTTCAGGAATTTGGCGCCATCGATCTCCAGGGATTGCGTTATCTTTCCGGTCTTGGTGTCGATGGTGACCAGTCGTGAAATGTCGGCGACATATAGGTTGTTGTCGAACACCCCCATGCCTTTCGGAGCGTCCAATCCTGTTACCCATTTCAGATTTTTGATTTTCCCATCAAGTGTCACCTGGGAAATAAAGCCATTGCCATCTTTGGCGTCAGGCGTTCCATCGATGGAAGATACGTATAGGACATTGTTTTTTGAATCCAGTAAAACGG
>DASUTP010000530.1:0-11134 GCA_036374515.1 Chryseolinea sp.
TCCTTTTTTAATTTCTTGTTTGGATAATATTCCTTTACGAGACCGTCGGGCTTTCCTTTGACGAAGAAGCTTTCGCGTTTCACGTTTCCATTGTCAAAATAGAGCTGGATACTATCGGTGAGTTTGTCATTTTGATAATAAGCTTTTTGGAAGGGCTTGCCGTCCTCATCAAAAACGTTGACTGCGCCGTGCCGCATGCCATTTACATAATTTATGCTGCGTGCAGGCTTACCGTTCTCATGGTATTCTGTGAACACTCCCGACTTTTCTCCATCTTCAAAATTTCCTTCGAGCATGATTCCACCGCTTTCGTAAAACCGCTGGTATTTGCCGACATACTTTTGTTCGTCTTCGTTAGATACAAAGAATATTTCCTGAACCTGTTTTTTCTTGCCCTCATAATAGGTTCGCATTTCTTTCTGCGCAACGGCATGCGTCGCACAGAAAGAAATCAAAAACGGTAGTAGTATCCAGATACGGTACGAAGAAAACATATTTTGAAGGTCGGGGGAGACAGTCGATAAATTTTCACGGACGCCCCGCCGGCAAGAAATCAGATCTATTGGGAAATCCATTCTTTATAACACTTGATCATTTATTAAACGTCACGCAAAGTTGGTGAAAGGTAAATCCATAGCGCTGCAAATTAGCGAAATTTGCATTGTGGGGGACAATTGCAAAATTTGACATCTCGAAAGAATAACGTTGTAATTTTTCCCTTGTTGTGATGGCGGGGGTAATGTTGCGGGCACCATGCGATATACAGGGATCCTGGGCGTTTTACCAGCTTGCGCAGCATGCACTTATTAGCCGCATTGTCATAAATTTTCCACCACCATTGCGGAAGCGCCGCCGCCGCCGTTGCAAATGCCGGCCACGCCGATGGATGAGTTATTTTGTTTCAACACGTTGAGCAATGTGGTGACAATCCGCGAGCCGGATGAGCCAAGCGGATGGCCCAGCGCCACCGCGCCGCCATTTACGTTTACCTTTTTGGGATCCAATCCCAGTTTAATATTGTTGGCCAGGGCCACAGCCGAAAACGCTTCGTTGATTTCATAGTAATCAACGCTATTCTTATCGACCCCCGCTTGTTTCATGGCCTTGGGAATTGCCAGCGAGGGGGTTGTGGTGAACCACATCGGTTCCTGAGCAGCATCCGCGAAACCGAGAATCTTGCCGATCGGTTTTAACCCCAATTCCTGCGATTTTTCTTTGCTCATCAATAGGAGGGCAGACGCGCCATCATTAAGCGTCGAAGCATTCGCCGCCGTCACGGTGCCGTCCTTCGTAAAGGTCGGTTTCAGCGTTGGTATCTTTTCGAAGTTTACATTTTTGTATTCCTCGTCTTCCGAAAATAGGGTAACATTTCCCTTGCGGTCAGTGATTTCTACAGGCACGACTTCATCCTTGAATTTTCCACTCTCCCAGGCCGCTGCCGAACGCTTGTAGGATGCGATTGCATAGTCGTCCTGATCTTTGCGGGAAATGTTCATCTCCTTCGCAGTGTTATCCGCACAAACGCCCATGGCGCAGTGGTTGTAAACATCAGTCAGACCATCGTACTGCAGCCCGTCCAATAATTCGCCATGACCATACTTATAGCCCGTGCGAGCCTTCATTAAATAATAAGGAATATTGCTCATGCTTTCCATTCCTCCGGCGAGCACGATATCGTTATGTCCCAGCATGATTGACTGGGCTCCCAGCATCACGGCCTTCATTCCTGAAGCGCAGACTTTATTAACGAGCGTACATGGAATGTTGAAACCAAGTCCGGCATTTGCCGCGACTTGCGTGGCGGGCGCCTGCCCCAAGCCAGCAGCGATGACGTTACCCACAAAAAGTTCCTGCACAAGCTTCGGATCGACGCCTGCCTTTTCCAAAACTGCTTTAAAGACAACTCCGCCAAGCTTTGTTGCCGTAACTGAACTCAGGCTGCCGCCGAACGCGCCGATGGGGGTGCGCACCGCGGAAATGATGTATGTTTCTTTCATAGGCATTACCAATCAGGCTTACCAGAATCTCTTGGCTTGGTCGCTTTGCGTTTGTTCTGCTGCAGGTATTGAATCTCCTGGTTCTTCATTGCTTCCAAAATCATCTTCGCTTTTTCTTCGCTCATCTTCATCTGCTGCAACTTCTGCGAAAGTTGTGGTGAATTGTCCTGCTTCTCGTTTTTTTCGTCTTTGTTTTCGCGATTCTCCTGCTCACCTTCTTTTTTATCTTTCGCTTCCTGGTCCTTCTTTTCCTCCTTGCTCTGCTGATCTTGTTTTTCCTGTTTCTCCTTTTGTTCCTTCTCCTGTTTCTCCTGCTGCTCTTTCTTCTGTTGATCCTTTTGCTGCTGATCCTTCTGCTCCTTGTCTTTATTCTCCTCGTTTCTCTTTTGGTCCTCCTTCTGCTTTTCTTCTTTCAGTTTATCAGCGAGCGCTTTCAGTTTTTCGTCGCTGGGGTATTTCCGGATACCCTCTTCAACAGAACGCAAAGCCTCTGAGCGTTTATTATGGACATAGTAGTTCGCAGAGGTATTAAAATAAGCCTGCGCACCTTGGGCCATTGCAATTGAAACGCCGGCGACACAAAAAAATGCTATCAGAATAATATTTTTCATTTGGACTTATTTATCGTGACGATATCCTTAATCCGCTTCATAAAATCTTCATAGTATAACACAGAAGGATCTTTTTTAGCTCCCTCGTTCATCAATGTTTCTGCCTCGGAAAAGCGGTACCTTGCTAAAAGCTGGTCAGCCTGTGCCTTAATACGTTTAGCATACGCGGAAGGTTCCTTGGGTTTATTGCGTTCTTTTTCCTCCTGCTTTTTCTTTTCTTCGTCCAACTTCTTCTTGAGGATCTCATAATTGTACTTAGCATCCACATTGTTGTTGTCTGCTTTTATAGCTTCCTTGAAATTGGCCAGCGCTTCTTCATATTTTCCCTGAAGATGATGTAAAATTCCCAGCTGCTGTTGTGCTTTTGACCGGATATGACTTTTGGGACTTGCCGTCAGTGATTGATAGGCAGACATTGCATTCGTAGTGTCCTTCACCTGGAAGTATGAATTGGCCAAGTTGATCATCACCTCATCCTCCTCAACGCCTAATGAATCCGTTAGGTACGAATAAACCGATACGGCCTTTTTATAATCGCCGTCCATATAAGCTTCTCTCGCCTCCGACTTTGCACGATTCACCTTAGCGATTCGCGAGGGATCGATCGCAAGAATTGAAACAATGACGAATAAAAAGAGCTTCATATTCTAACGGTAACAATATTAATCAGAATATCGATAACGAGTAAAATCGCGGCCAGTGCCAGAAAGTAAAAGTATTTGTTTGCTGTTACATCGATAAACCGCGCATCCCGAAGTTCGCCCTCTATTTTGCCGATGGTGTTGATCAGGCGTGAAACATCATTTTGACTTTCGTTGATTTCAAAATATTGCCCGCCGGTCTTGCTGGCCAATGACTTCAGAGCAGTTGGATTAAGTTTGGTTTGAATAATCAGTCCCTGCCGATTTGTTTTGAGGCTATTTCCTGAATAAATGTTTCCACCCTTTTCAGTCCCTACGCCGAGGGTAAATAACTTGATATCTTTTTTCTCGATTTCCTGGGCAATGTCTTCCGTTTCCTCGCCAAAATCTTCGCCGTCGCTTATCAAGATAATTATTTTGGACTTTGCCTGACCATTTGGCCCGCCTGCATCTTCTTCCAACTTGGTGAGCGCCATGCGGAGCGGTGGTCCAAAATCAGTGCCCGACGATGGCACAAGGCCGGAGTTCATAGTTTCAATAAAAAGGTTAAGGGCATTCTGGTCGTAGGTCAGGGGGCATTGCATAAAAGCCTCGGATGAAAAAATGATGATTCCAATTCTGTCCGAATTAAAGGCAGACACGATCTTTTTCATTTCAAATTTTATTTTTTGAAGCCGGGTTGGCTGAATGTCGAAAGCGTCCATGGATTTTGACAGATCGACACACATCATAATATCCTTCCCAACGGATTTAACTTCTTTCTTTGAGCCACCAAAGGAGGGACCTAAAAGCGCGACAATAAACAACGCAAAATAGACGGTACGGAAAAACAGCTTGATAAAGACGTTTCCATAGGGCGTTTTTAACTGCCGGGCGATGCGCACGATCCGAACAATATAAAAAACATAAAAGGCGACAAATGCCCCAATAAAAATAATTTCAGTAATCCCTAAGTTCCTGTACCAAAGCATCTTTTATCAATTCAATGAGCAAGTTACGATTTACCGTCAGATTCTGCACGCTGGACCGAACTTCGCCTGAAATCCACAAATCCTAGACGAATCTAGGCTAAACCGTTTTTCCCTAATTCCAGTCGCATAACATAATCGTTCATAAAATATTGCCCGACCGGCACATCTTCTTCGCGGATAATTTTGAAACCCAATTTTTTATAGAAATGTTGCGCGGGATTATAACGGTTTACATTTAAGTCCAGGGCAGTGGCTTTATATTCGGCCAGTTGTTTCTTGACAGCGTCGATCAAGATCTTCCCGTAGCCGTTTCCTTGATTTTCCGGAAGTACATATATCTTGTGAAGCTTGAAAATTCCCGGCTCATCGGGTCGCTTCCCATAGGCGGCAAAACCGGCAAAACCGTTTTTATCTTTTAAGAGTAAGAATCTTTGCGAACCGTCTGTGATCACCTTCTGCAATGTTTCGTGGCCATAGATAGTGTCTAACATATAACGCATCGCATCTGGCGTCAGAATTGCATGATAAGTTGCAGCCCATGTCGTCTCCGCTATTTGGACAATAATAGGTATGTGTTTTGCGTTTGCTTCAATAATTTCGACCATGTGCAAAAATAATACAATGAGCAAAGAAAGTATTTATTCCTGGTCGGTGAACAATCTTGTTCAGGGCGGGTTTATTGTTAAATTAAGCATGTACTATAAGTCGGCCTGAAGGCTTACGGCGTTACAAAAGAATATGGAGGAATATAGTACGGATAGTACCAGCCATATGGTAGACGAGAAATCTCAGTTCAAGGTATTGCTAGTCGATGACCGTGATGAGAATTTGTTCGCGCTGGAGACAATCTTAAAAGATGAAAACTATCAGCTCATAAAGGCCCACTCTGGGAAAGAAGCGCTTGCCCATTTATTAAAAGACCTTGATTTCCACCTCATTATTATGGATGTCCTCATGCCTGGCATGAATGGTTTTGAGACCGCGACTTTAATATACAGCCGCGACAAGCTTAAAAACATTCCTATCATTTTTTTAACTGCCATGGATGTCGAAGGGAATATCTACAAGGGTTATCAGGCCGGAGCCATTGATTACATCAGCAAACCGGTAATTCCGGAATTGCTGAAAGTAAAAGTAAGGGCCTTTGTAGAGCTGAGCGAAAAAACCCGGGAGCTGGTCAGGCAGGAGAAAAAGTTGAGAGCTGCCAACAGAAAATTGGAGTGGGAGATCGGCGAACGAAAATTGTCGGAAGCCAAAGTACAAGCGTTAAACGCAGACCTTGCTAAAAAGCTCGAGCAATTGCAATCCCTTGATTCGTTCAATTATTCCATATCCCATGACTTGATGTCCCCCTTAAACAGCATCACCGGGCTTACGGGATTGTTGCAAACGATGTACCCGGAAAAGTTTGACAAAGAGGTATTGGAGATCGTGAATCACATCATGGGGTCGGTAGACAGGATGTCCAAACTCATAAAAGACCTTCTCACTTTTTCACGCCAGGCAAATGCGGAGATAACCAAAACAAAAGTCGATATGAGGGAGATGGTTAACGAAGTAATGCAGGAAATCTCCTTGACAATGCCCACAGCGGATACTCAGATCGTTGTGTACGAAAACTTGCCCAGCGCTTACGGAGACGTAAATATGCTGAAGCAGGTTTGGACGAATCTCATTTCGAATGCCATAAAATATTCGCAGAAGAAGCCGGATCCAAAGGTGGAGATCGGAGCAATTGAGGACAGCGGCGAACTTGTTTACTTTGTTAAGGATAATGGCGCCGGCTTTAACATGGCGCACTACAATAAACTATTCTCTATATTTCAGCGACTGCACAATGAAAGCGAATTCAACGGTACCGGTATTGGCTTGGCGGTTGTAAAGCGAATTATCGAACGCCACGATGGTAAGATCTGGGCAGAATCCGAAATTGGCAAAGGATCTGATTTTTATTTTACTTTGAAGTCTTCCCTCTAGTTCACCCACCGTCTACCTTTATGGTTGCAGCGTTGATCGAATCGCGCCGGTGAGCCGCCTGCTGGATCTTTACCTTTCGCTTGTATAACATCTCCAAAAAAGTGTCCTCGCGTGGCTTCGCCAGAGTGTCCGCATGCTGAATCGAATCTCTCTTAAAAATCATTTTTTCAATGTCGGCCCAAAGTTCGTCGTCAAGCTCATACAAGTCGCATTGCAATTCTTCCTGCAGATCGGACGGGAGCGATTTAAAACGGGCACGTGAAATTTCCTTAAAGTCAGGATCCTGGTTCACTTGTTTTAAGAAATAGGCGGCGATGGGCAAGGCTGTGTTGGATCCTTGTCCAAGTTTGGTGTTCCGAAAGCGGATGCGTGGGTCGTCGGCGCCAACCCAGGTGCCGATGGCAAGCTTAGGAGTAATGGCCATAAACCATCCATCCGCGTTAGCTTGCGTAGTGCCGGTTTTACCCGCCACATCCGTATAGACACCATACTTCCAACGCAACCGTGAGGCTGTACCTTCGTGTACGACAGTTTGCATCAACTGCCTAACCAACAAGGCGGTCTCCTTCGAAATGGCCCGCTTGCCCGAGCCTTCGGGCTTGAAGTCTGTATAAACTTTTCCCTCCAGATCGTAGATTCCGCGGATATAGTAGGGGAGGTTGGTGACACCTTCGTTCGCCAGGCATGCATAGGCTGTAGTCATTTCCATCAACGAAATCGACGATGAACCCAAGGCAATGGACGGCACATCCGGCAGCTCGCTGCTGATTCCCATTTTACGGGCAAGTCCGATAGTGTTAACAACACCGGCCTCCTGTATCAGTTTCACAGCAACCGTATTTACCGAATAGGCAAGAGCACCACGCATGGAGTACTGGACGTTGTAATCATTTTGCATGTTGCGGGGTGTCCACCGGACACCTTCCTTGTCGATATACGTCTCCTGCTCAGCAGAGTAAAGTTCGCAGGGTAAAATTCCTTCTTCGATTGCCATTGCATATACAATCGGTTTGAAGATCGAACCTACCTGACGTTTAGTCGAAGTTTTAACGTGGTCGTACTGGTAAAAATCATGTTCGATTCCGCCGACCCATGCTTTCACTTCGCCGGTGGCAGGCTCCATCGCCAAAAATCCGGCATTCAGATACTGGAGGTGATGTTTGATCGAATCGATAGGACTGGCCTTGATTTCTTTTTCTCCTTTCCAGGTGAACAGTCTCATCGGGACACGCTTTTGCATCACCTTCATGATCTCTTCTTCGGAAGCTCCCTGCTGCTTTAGTCTCTGATAGCGGGGTGAGCGCCGTATCGCCTCTTGTACAAGGCTTTCCTTTCCTTTCCAGGGAACCTCTTTCCCCCAATGATCAAAAAATTGTTTTTGAACCTCGGTCATCTGTTCGACCAATGCATTTTCGGCGTACTCCTGAAGTTTCGAATCGATCGTTGTATAGATCCTGAGTCCGTCCGTGTAAAGATTATAAGGGGATCCATCTTCCTTGGTATGTGTCTTACACCAGGCGAGCAATTCCGATTTAAGATATTCTCTAAAGTAAGGGGCTAATCCCTGATGGTGCGAGATCTTGTTGTACTGTAGTCCGAGGGGCAATTTTTTCAGTTGTTCAGCTTTCTTTTCGTCCAGGAAATTGTACTTCACCATCTGAGACAAAACAATATTTCTTCTTTCCAGGGCGCGCTTGGGAAACAGTCTTGGATTGTAGCTGTGCGTGGCTTTCAGTTGACCGATAAGCATGGCTGCCTGCTCAACTTTTAAAGTGCCGGCAGTGCTCGAATAAAATCGCTTCGCTGCAGCCTGTATTCCGAAAGTATTATCCGCAAACGGTATCGTATTCAGGTAAAGCGTAAGAAGTTCTTTCTTTGTGTAAATGTTCTCCAGGCGAAAGGCCGTAGTAACTTCGCGGAGTTTGTTTAACAACAGCGAAAGAACCCAGTATCTCTTCCTGGGATAAAGGTTCTTGGAAAGTTGCTGCGACAAAGTACTGCCGCCCCCCGCTGATTCGTCCTGCAAGAAAATCGATTTGACCAGCACGCGTCCTAAACTAATAAAGTCAATGCCTTCATGCTCGTAAAATCGAACATCTTCCGTGGCGATCAGTGCGTTGATCACCTCGGGCGAAATATTTTCATAATTTACTTCTGTCCGGTCCTGAATGTAATACCGACCTAGCAAAACGCTGTCGGCGCTAAATACCTCTGAGGCCACCTGGTTTTGTATATTTCGAAGCTCCTGCTTGCTTGGAGTTTCAACGATCAATACGATCGACAAAACGAGCAGGAACAGGAATGGGGGGCCCAGTATCAAAGTCCACTTCCGGGCCTTCGGATGGGTCTTCAAATAGTGAACAAACCGTTGAAATTGAATATTTAAGGCGCGAAAAAACGGTTGCACCTTTTCAACGGCAATAAAAAACAGGTCGCGAATGAAGTATTTTACCTTCTCTATAAATGACTGCATATCCGGTACTCCACCAAATCAGCGCGGAAGTTAGTACGCTGCGGAATAGACCGCAAGTTCTCCGAGAGCTTTAACAGGAAAATGCCGGTTAGGTTTTGTCGGTCCATGAACCAAATGGGAATGCGACCGAGCGTTCTTTCAGAACTTTTTTGGGCTGAAATGAACAAATTAGCCAATAGTTGGTATATACATAAAGAAAAAGGAACTCGTTGCAACAGTATGGCGGAAGTCAAATCGGTATTTGATGAAAAACTTCATTGGTACAAGGACGCTATCATTTATGAACTGCATATCAAAGCCTTTCGCGACGGTAACGGAGACGGCATCGGGGATTTCCAGGGCATCCTGGAACGGCTCGACTACCTGCACGATCTCGGCATCACCGCCATCTGGGTGCTTCCATTCTATCCCTCGCCTCAAAAGGACGATGGCTATGACATTGCCGATTACTATAACATTAATCCCGCTTACGGAGATATAAAACAATTCAAGCAGTTTTTGAAAGAGGCCCATCAGCGGGGCTTAAAAGTTATCACCGAGCTTGTCATCAACCATACCTCCGACCAACATCCGTGGTTTCAGCGCGCGCGAAAAGCGCCCAAAGGCTCTGCTCATCGAAATTTTTATGTCTGGACCGATGACCCGAATCAATACAAAGATGTTCGGATCATTTTTCAGGATTTTGAAAGTTCAAACTGGACGTGGGATCCCGTTGCCCAACAATATTACTGGCATCGTTTTTTTCATCATCAACCCGATCTTAATTATGACAATCCTGCCGTGCAGGAAGAGGTCTTTAAGATTTTGGATTACTGGTGCGCGATGGGGGTTGATGGATTTCGTTTGGATGCCGTGCCCTATCTTTTTGAACGGGAGGGAACCAATGGCGAAAATCTTCCAGAAACACACGAATTCTTAAAAAAACTCAGGAAGCATATCGACGACAATCATCCCGGTACATTGCTACTGGCAGAAGCAAACATGTGGCCGGAAGATTCGGCATCTTATTTTGGCGACGGCGACGAGTGCCACATGAATTATCATTTCCCTGTCATGCCGCGTATGTTCATGGCGTTGCAAACAGAGGACCGCTATCCAATAACTGACATTTTTGATCAGACACCGGAAATTCCTGCAACATGCCAGTGGGCGATCTTTCTTCGCAACCACGACGAGCTAACATTGGAAATGGTCACGGACGAAGAGCGCGACTACATGTACAAGGTTTATGTCAAAGACCCTAAAGCAAAAATAAATTTGGGGATCCGTCACAGGCTTGCGCCGCTGATGGGCAATAACAGGAAAAAAATTGAATTGCTTAATTATCTTTTGTTTTCATTGAAGGGGACGCCCGTGCTATATTATGGTGATGAGATTGGAATGGGGGATAATTTCTACCTGGGCGATCGTGACGGCGTACGGACTCCGATGCAATGGACGTCAGACCGGAATGCAGGATTTTCCGAAGCAAATCCTCATCGGCTCTACCTGCCGGTGATCCTGGATCCGGAATATCACTATGAGTTCGTCAATGTTGAGATGCAGAACCGTAATACGTCTTCTTTACTGTGGTGGACAAAAAGAATTATCAATAAACGAAAACAATACAAGGCCTTTAGTCATGGCGACATGAAATTCATTCCGTCTGAAAATCCAAAAATTCTTGCCTTTACCCGCAGTTACGAGGATGAGACGATCTTGGTTGTGGTGAACCTGTCGCGGTATACGCAGCCGGCCGAGCTGGACCTGGAGATGTACAAGGGATATATTCCGGTCGAGATTTTCAGCAAGAATAAATTTCCGCAGATCAAAATGGGCATACAATATTTTTTGACTTTAGGTGCCCACGACTGTCTGTGGTTTATTCTTGAGAAAGCGCACCCGGAAACGCATGCCACTAAAATGCTTCCCTTGCTAAAATTTGAAGCATGGAAAAGTCTCCAGGACCGGGAGTCAATGGACCTGCTCGAACCCCGTATACTCTCCAGCTACTTGCTTAAAATGAAATGGTTCGGCGGCAAGGGGAAAAGCATTGAAAGTATTCATATCGTCAAGCATGCAAGGATACCGTTGCTTGAAGAGGATGCTGTTATTTTTCTTATCGAGGTACACTATACCAGTGGACTGCCAGAAATGTATCAGCTGCCGGTCGCTTTCGGCAAAGGGGAAGTCGCTTCGGAAGTAATGAATAACTCTCCGCAGGCTGTTATCTGCAGATTAAATATAAAAGAAGAAGAGGGAATTCTGTACGATGCCATCTACGGAGAGGAGTTTCAGCGGGCAGCCATCCGCAAAATGTCCCTTAATCACAGCATCACACTTAAGAATAGTGAGATAGAATTTTATGCCGACAAGTCACTGAAGAAACATTTGCAGACGCAGGAAAAAGTTGTCGCCAAGATGGTTGAAGGTGCCCAGGGGAATAGTTCCCTGATTTACGACAGCCGCTTTTTCCTAAAATTCT
>DASUTP010000531.1:0-13980 GCA_036374515.1 Chryseolinea sp.
CTATCCAGGTAAGTCGAAGACTGTTTTGGAAAAGCGCCTCCATCTTCTCCGCATTCCATTCCTGCAGGTGATCGAAAAGTTTTGTTATAACCTCCTTTTCGTGAAAAGTTATCTGTTCTTTTAGCTTGTCGTACTCTGAAAGGTTGTCAAAATCCTGCTTCAAGGTTCTGATGAACTCCTTATCAAGAGTGGGGTCATAAATAAGCTGACTGATTTGATACCGTGTCAGATATTTCAGCCACTCTAATTTTTTCGCGGGTATATCATTGATTATGAAAAGCAGCCTCCTCATCAGGGAAATAAACTCCTGCCGGGAATACTTTTGCAGAAGTATGGAGTCTTTTACTTCACGCAATGTATTGAAGATCAGCTTTGCCCTGGTCGCCAATTTTTGCTTATCAAACCAGGATTGCAAGGATGATCTTTGATAATCGAGTGGAACATTGATGAGCCACATCTTTTTCTTTAATGCGGTCAGGTGATGCTCCAGGTTCAACCTGCTGTCAATCCTTCGTTCCAGAATATCCAGTCCAACTTTATTGTAAGCCAATCCATTTGCAATGAGCACCCGTTTCACCAGCCCTTTTTCCTTCGAAAATAGTTCCCAAACGATCCAGCGGAATATATTTGTACGGGCATCCATCCGATGCTGCAGCGCTTCCTGAAAAATGCCCAATTGGTTATTGGGGATAGTAACTTCAGGATTTTCCTCCTCAAAACAACTCATGGCAACGCGTTCTATATTGGAAAGCCAAAGCAAACTTGTTTCATCGTCATCCTCATCCCACATCGCCTGGAAGTAACGAAACGTTTCGTCGTCCTTTAGCACGCTTATCATTCCCAGGATATCATCTTCCTTTAGCGACAGCGATTCACAATCCTGAAGGTTCATGGTTATCCCGATCTCCTTCTCCACGGCAGCGCTGATCTTTTGCTGATATTTCGGGATGTAGGCCAAAATCTTCTCGATCTCCTTTTCATCAGACGGTTGAAACGAAGCAAATGATTTGCGTTCACGCCAGACGTAGCCTTCTTTCTCGAATCTTTCCGCATACTGCACATACATGGTTTGTTTTCGCAAAAACTCGTGCAGTGCCTGAAATGTAAAATATTGATACTCCTGCTTTACATTGACGGATGGCTCCTGAAGATCTGATGTGAGATAAAGTTCTTTAATGGACAGCCCGCATTCAGTGTCGTCGAACAATACATGTTTGAACTCTTCCAATTCCTCGGCTATCTGGTCAATCCGGCGGCAAACCTGGTAAAACCTTCGTTCCGTTTGAATAACATCAACGGTACGGTTAAGCGCCTGATATTCTTGCACGCGATCGACCTGCAATGCAACCTTAGAGTAAATTTCCTTCCGGTCGTTGCGGAAATCATGGACCAGCCCTAAAAAGTCGCCCAGCCCGATGCCCCTTAGCCTGTCGTACACAACATCAAGCGCCGCTCTTTTCTGGCAGACGAGCAACGCCTTCTTTCCCGAGGCAATTGCGTCAGATAAAATATTACAGATAAGCTGGGATTTGCCCGTGCCCGGGGGACCTTGAACGACAATGGAATTGCCATTCTTTATCGCCTTGATGGCATTCTCCTGGTAGGCATCAAGTTCGAACGGCGCAAAGATCTTTTCTTCCTTAACATTATTAATTACGCGCATCGGCTCCGACGAATTTTCGGAGGCGCCTATGTTCTTGCGTTGAAAGAATGTTTCTAAATCCTGAAAGAAATTATTCTCTATTAACTGCAGGTAATCCGGCACCAATTGTGAGCCTGCTTGAGGGAAAATTCCCAATACAGCTTCGGGAAAAAGTTTGATCTCTCCATTTCGCTGCTTTGTTTCAAACGTCTCCTTCTTAAATTCCTGAAAATTCGTGAGTTCGTCCTTGAAATTTTCGGGATTGAAATTGAGCTCAAGTTTTCCCTCGAGCTGCTGGTAAAGCTGTGTCCGAAAGACCGTGCTGTCTTTCTCAAAGTCTTCAAAATTTGTATCCAGTAAATCCTCATCGAGTTTTACTTTGTTGTAAAAAGAAAATGCCAGCAAAAAAGATTTGTTAAAGGTTATTCCGGCATCCTCCCTCGGCTGTAAAACCCAATGCTGACCTTCCTGCACAATTTCCACCGGGAAAAAAAGCAAAGGACATCTAACGGGGGTGCCATCGGAAAATTTCCCCCTGACAAATGGCCATCCCACGTGCAGATCATTTGAGCCGCGTTCTTCAAAAATAAAACGGTCGATCCGCTGAAGTTTTTTCAGGCGCCTGCTCTCCTCGTTATTCGCTTCCATCCGGCTATCGAGCACCTGGCAAAGTTTTTTCGCACGTGACGCAATCAATGCATTGATAATTTCAAATGACTTTTCACCATTTAAAAAACTTAACTTATGAAGGTCTATCAATTGTTCCGCATGAAGTCGCAGCAATAACAAAGAACGATTGTTTCCCGAAAGATTGGTTAGCCTTCTGAGGTAGGTTTGCAGAATATTTTTTGTTGAATCAGGCATTCAATGATAAGGTAGTTCAATTTTTAATGTGTGCCAATTTGATTGACCATTCACAAATCATCGTTTACCGTCAGGTAAGGAATAATTCGCCCAATCAACTGCTCATCGACAGCGCTAATATTTCGAATTTCTTCCACGGTTTTAAAATTGCCATGCTGAAATCGATAAGAAACAAGTGCCTTAGCCATTTTATTTAAATAGGGATGTGAGGAAAGTTGCTTTTCCGACGCGGTGTTAATATTAATTTTTACAGGTGTAAAATCATCTCGTATCTCGGAATTTTGCGTCAGCCTATTTATTACCAACGAATCCAATCCATAAATTTCCTTTAACTGTCCCATGCTCACAAAGCCGCCCAAAAGGTCGCGATACTTTAAGATGCGCAGGGAAAGCTTATCGCCGATACCGTAGATTTTCTTTAACTGCGAAGTGTCTGCATTGTTCAGATCAAACTTTTCAATTGCCTTTTTAACTGCCGAAGCATGTTTTGCTGGCTCGTATTTCTTTGCTTCCCGTTTATCCGGTGTTATTTGCTGCGGTAAGGAAATAAATGGAAGCAGTTGGTCATAGAACGCCGAATCGATACCATAAATTTTTAGCAGATCCGACTTTATCCTGAATTTACCGCCCTTCTCGCGGTATCGCAGGATACGGGTAGATAGATTGTCTGAAAAACCCAGTTTCTGGAGGTCGCCGGCCGGGGCCACGTTCGGATCAAAGCGAAATAGCTCCCTAACAGATGTTTTTATTTGGCCCTCGACGCTATCGGCCTTCCACAACGACACGAGACTGTCGAGCTTTGCCCGGTCGGCTGTATAATCTTGGGGGCTGTGCACCATCCACCAACGCCACAGCGGCTCTGAAAATAACATTAAGGTTGTGACGAACAGCAGGACAACAAATCCATTGACTTGCGATTTCGGAAAGCCAAAAAAGGCTTTAATCCAATGCTTTAACTTTAACATAACAAACAACGGGTACTCTAAATTTGCAACTTTTTCGGAAGGTCTTTCGTTTCCAAGAGCACTTTAAGGGATTTTTGGTGAGATCTGGTGTTATTTATAACCATTCTAAATTACAACCAATTGACTTTTGTCAGTGTATCAAGTTCGGATAGGCTTTATTTTTGTATTCCAGAATGACACAAAATTTTAAAGCTTTAGCGCTTACGTATAAAACTGCCCCTGTGGCGATACGCGAGCAGGTATCTTTGAATGAGGCTGCAACCAAGGGATTGCATCAGTTCATTCGGACCTACACTTCTGCAACCGACGTCCTCATCGTTTCTACCTGCAATCGAACAGAGATATATTATTTGGCTGAAAGGGATTTTTCCGTTGAAATTTTCAAAGGCCTGTCTTTGCTAAAAAACTGTCAGCCGGGTTTTGAGGACCATTTCAGCAAACTTAATGGCGCGGATGCCGTTTCGCACTTGTTTGAGGTTTCTCTTGGCCTTGATGCCCAGGTTATGGGTGACCTTCAAATTTCCGGGCAGGTAAAAAATGCCTATCAGTGGAGTGCTGACGAAAATATGGCCGGTCCGTTTTTGCATCGGCTGATGCACACAATATTTTTCGCGAATAAACGCGTTGTACAGGAAACGTCTTTCAGAGATGGTGCTGCATCGATATCGTATGCGGCGAAAGAACTGGCAGAGGATCTGACGATGGATCTGAAGTCGCCGAAAGTGCTGGTAGTGGGCGTGGGTGAAATCGGACAGGACTTTTGTTTGAATATCGCGCATTCAAAAATTGAGAACGTGACGATCCTGAACCGTACCCAGGAAAAAGCTGAAAAGCTGGCGCAGAAATACAATTTCAGATTCGGTGGCATTGAAGATTTGTTGCCAGAAATTCAGAAAGCTGATGTCATCGTCAGCTCAGTCTCCGGTACACAGCCCCTCATCACCCTGGAATTATTAAGGAAAATCAGGATCTTAACCCATAAGTATTTTATTGATCTGTCGATGCCCCGAAGCATTGATGCTGCCATTGAAGACGTGCCGGGCGCCATTGTATATAACCTGGACGATATACGTGAAAAAACAAACGAAACCCTCGAGAAGCGGAGAGCATCTGTTCCTGCCGTCCTGGCAATCATAAAAGATTCTATCGCTGAGTTCGAAGACTGGTCTAAGGAGATGATAATATCCCCAACCATTCAAAAACTAAAAAGTACGCTTGAGCAAATTCGAAAGGAAGAGATCGCCCGGTTCATTAAAAATGCAAAGCCCGAAGAAGCTCAGAAGCTTGAGGAAATGAGCCGGTCTCTGATGCAAAAGATTCTTAAATATCCGGTCCTTCAGCTTAAGGCCGCATGTAAGCGGGGTGAGTCCGAATCCATGTCGGAGTTGCTGAACAATTTATTCAACGTAGAGGCCCAGTCAGAAAAGCTGGATCGGCATCATTAAGATTTTTCCAAGGGCTGTACCCTTCTTGACTTCCCGCTAAAATCGTAAATAATCATTTCTTTAATGCCCGCAGGTAATCTTACTTTCCTGCTTGATTGCGATAAAAATCCAGAGCCATATTGAAATTCAATTTTCGACTTGCGTCCATCGCCATAAAAGACCTCGGCCCAGAAGTCAAAAGGCTGCGGAACAAAAACGCCTTGTGTATTCCCGGCGGGGAGCGCTTTCAAAAATACTTTCAGACTGTCACGGTTTTGCGTGGCTATGAATACATCCTCACCGCTTGTACGGTACAACTTCACCAAGCCTTTTGCGTCGCCCCCGACAAAAAAGCCGCTGTGCGTTGAACTTGTCACTTCGAAGTTGCCCTTGCCATTACCCAACAACAAAGCTCCCTTGAATGCATCGTATCGTCCGACAAATACTACATTGCCATAGTCATTCCCCACCATTACGATATCAAGGTTACCATCGTTGTTGATATCGTCAGCGATCATTCCATTAATGGGCGAGAATTGCGTAGCGCGCGGGAGGCTCGACAACCTGAATGTCTCGTTGCCGAGATTTTCCAGGTAACTCGACTCGAAGTGATTTGCCTGTAATATCAAGGCATCCTGGAGATCTTCCTGCGACAGCAAATCATCCATGGTTGCCCTGCCATACATTTTATACCTCGAAAATTGTTGTCGGAACTTGGGACTCTGGCTGTTCAGCTCATCCCAAAAGTGAACCGGATAAAGTTTTTTCTCTTCGCTTTTTTCCAGCGACTCCTTGATGTAGCAAGCGAGAATGGCATCAACGCTGCCATTGTTATCGAAGTCCTTTGCGAAGACCTTTAACGGATGGTCTTTGGTTACCTGATATCCGTTGTTCAGTCCGAGGTTGCCCACCACATAGTCAAAGTCCCCATCATTATCAAAATCTCCACCAACGATACTATTCCACCAGCCTGTCGCATGCTCAATTCCGGAGGAAGTAACCATGCTGAACTTTGTTCCGCCATTCCTGAAAAAAGTCACCGGCATAAACTCTCCAACAATAGTCAAGTCGGGCTTGCCATCATTGTTGAAATCGGTGAACAATGCATCGGTGACCATTCCGAGTTTGCTTAGCTCGGGGCAATACTTACTCGTTGCGTTTTTAAATCTCCCCTTCTCGTTCTCGAGCAGGTAGCTTTCCGCCGGGAACGGATAAGCCCCCGTCACGATCCTTCCTCCAACAAACAGATCAAGATCATTATCGCCATCGATATCCGCAGCCCGGACACAAGAGCCACTTGAAGTCAGCGCCGGCAACGCGTCAAGGTCGAGCTCAAATTTTCCCTTTCCGTTATTTCTGAAAAAACGATGCTGATAAAATTTGGAGCCTGGCTCATGTTCGATGCTTCCGCTAACGGCATAGAGGTCCTGGTCGCCATCGCCATCTGCGTCAAACAACAAAAGGCCCCCTTCCTCGCGAATGTTCTGCTCACCTTTATCTATGTCCGTGCGCGTAAAATCTCCCCTTGTGCTTTGTGTAAAAACAGTAATCGGATGTCCTGAAGAGCCGCCCAGAACCACATCGTCAAGGCCGTCGTTATTTACATCGCCAACAGAAACTGCCGGTCCGGACTGCGTGAACTTGTGCGGGAGCGTTCGTTGAAGATTGAAATCAATCTTGTCCTGCTCCTCATGTCTGAACAATAATTTTGTCTCTTTGGAGCCGTTTCTGAGAAACGTTTTATAGGTGGAGGGCTCATTATGGAAAGGCGTACCCGTCATGGATCCATACTTGAGGGACAAGGTCTGATCCGCCTTGGCATTTTCGATCTTGTAGCAGTTGCCATCGGGCCAGACAATTCGGATGGAGTCGACTGTGGTTGAATTTCCCAAGCCAAAATGGACAATATCCTCAACGGAGGACAAGTAGCCTCTGGCGACCTGCTGCTCGGCATACTGCATGGTGCCGCTGTCGTAGTAAATAAAAATTTTCGTTCCAATAGACTGGGGGTTGAGCGAAGGGCCCTCCATCTTTAACCGGATGAAATGAACGGGCGGCTCCGAACCTTTCCTGTTCAAAGTATTTTCAAAAATAAATGCTTCCTCATTTATATTGTTGGTCACATAATCAAGGTCGCCATCGTTGTCGAGATCCGCGTGCGCAGCGCCGTTTGAAAATGATGGGTGGTCAAGTCCCCAGTGCTTTGAGACGTCGCTAAAGGTAAGGTCACCATTATTTTTAAAGGCGTAGTTGGGAATCCTCACGACAGGGATGGAGTCAACCAGGCTTTTTATATCGATGTACGCCTGGACATCTGCGCGATAGTTGGAAAAATCTTTATCGGTAATATCCTTGGGAAACCCGTTTGTCACTATCAGATCCTTCATACCGTCATTGTCGAAGTCGGCAAAAAGCGGGGACCAGCTCCATTCCGTCTGATGTATTCCGGCCAGCTGGCCGATTTCACTAAAAGCCTCTCCTCTAGAGACACCGTTGTTTCGATGAAGCATATTTCTGACATACTGATGGTCGTAGTCATATTTTTCATTGTTGATGTAAGTCAGATACGACTTGTTGTGGATGGTAGATTTCTTCCTGCTGTTTGTCTCCGGAAGCATGTCAAGCGTGACGATATCGGGAAGGCCATCGTTGTCGAAGTCCGCAACATCATTTCCCATGGACGAGTGACTTTGGTGATTTACGATCTCAGTGGAACGGTTTGAAAAAGTGCCATCCTGGTTGTTAATATAAACGATGTCATTTGAAAGAAAATCATTTGATACATAAAGGTCCGGCCAGTTGTCGGCGTTCAGGTCTGCGACGGCAAGACCGAGACCAAAGCCTTCATAGATTATACCAGCTTCGGCACTTACATTCGCAAATGTTCCATTGCCGTTGTTGCGATAAAGACGATCAGTATTTGGTGAAGTTCCATCGTCGATCTTGTCGCGATAGGCCGCAGGTGAACCGGGCAATTGTTCATTCGTAAGTACATACAAATCCAGATCCCCATCCCGGTCGTAATCAAAAAATGCCGCCATTGTGCTGTATCCCGTGTCGGCAATTCCAAATTGCCCTGCCACTTCCTCAAAGCGGGCAGTCTCCCCCTTTACACCCTTATTTAGAAAGAGCATATTCGCCCGAAGCGATGAATCCTTTTTCATTGTCGCGGTCACATACAAATCCGGCCATCCATCGTTGTTTATGTCGACCACAACTGCGCCAGAATTCCATCGGCCGGGAATATTTACCATCGCTTCTTCGGTGACATCTTTAAACTTCAGATTTCCTTTGTTGAGGTAAAGCTTGTTGGGAACTTCATTGCCTGTGAAAAATAGATCCTGTAATCCGTCCCTGTTGAAATCTGCAACGGCAACGCCGCCGCCGTTATAGATGTACTCATGTGTCAGAATATTAAAGGAATCAGTTTCGGTAATTGTATTCGAAAAATCCACTCCGGTTGAGGAGGCGGGACGCAATCTAAACAGTGTTTCGGGTTTGTTGTCGCAACTCACCACGCCAACGAGTATGGATGACTGAAGAAGGATAACCAAAGATCCTAACAGTCGAGCCCGGGGAGTAATTTTCTTTGAAGCAGTCTGCATTGAAAACAAAAAGTGAGACTTCATGGGAACGGGTTGAATTTTCAAAGTAACCATATTCCTCAATTCTGCCAATTATAATTTTCAGTGCCTGTGTGCCCCGGATTATCCCGTCAAAAAAAATAGACGAAACCCGGCGTAGTGCGTCGTATTTCGCCTATTGGATACATCTCCGCGCTAAAAGAATTTCACGCGGTCAAGTGTATAATTCCGATAGCGGAAAAATCCTATTGCAGTTCGAGCACGACCACGGAAAATGGCGGCAGCTTTCCTTTGAGCACCCCTCCACTTAAAGTCATCCCCGTAAAATTCGCTGGCTTGATTTTATCCGGTGCTTCAAACGAGTTGTGATCCTGCAGCTTGGCTGACGCCAGAATCTTACCCGTGACACGGCTAAACTTTCCCCCACGAAGGTCGATGGTAACCTCCTGATCTTTCTTCGCGTCGATGTTTACCAGGGAGATATGTATTAATCCTTTTGCATCCTTAGACGCGGATGCCGATATCGCTTTTAGTTTCTCATTATTGACAACATAGTCGTTTGACTGCACGGTCATGGGTATCAGGGTCGCATCCTGGTGGACGTTGTACATCTCCATAACGTGGTAGGTAGGCGTTACGATCATTTTTTCTTCATTCGTCAAAATAACAGCCTGCAATACATTGATGGTTTGTGCCAGGTTTGCCATTCTTACCCGATCGCAATGGTTATGAAAGATGTTCAAAGTAATACCGGCGATCATGGCATCGCGCATCGTATTTTGCTGAAACAAAAAACCCGGGTTTGTGCCTGGCTCGACGTCATACCAGCCTCCCCACTCATCCACAACCAGGGCAACCTTTTTTGCAGGATCATATTTGTCCATGATGTTTGAATGCTTTTGTACAAGCTCTTCCATCAGCGACGCTCGTTTCATTGTAGTAAAATATTGTTCTTCGGTAAATGTTGTTGACGGCCCTTTTTTACCCCAATCAATTACTGAGTAATGGTGAAGTGCCACGCCCTCGAGCATTTGATGAGGAATGTCGCGCATCAGCACTTCCGTCCATTTGTAATCGGAAGAGTTTGCTCCCGAGGCGATCCGGAAGATCTTGTCATCATCCTCCCAGGCAGAAAGGAACGTCGCATACTGCCGGTACACGTCGGCATAATATTCGGCGCGCATGTTTCCGCCGCAACCCCAGGCCTCATTGCCAATGCCCCAGTATTTTACCTTCCAGGGATTTTCACGGCCATTTTCTTTCCGCAGATCGGACATCGGGCTTGTTCCGCCAAATGTTGTATACTGAACCCAATCAATGAACTCCTGAACCGTACCGCTGCCGACATTTCCGGATAAGTATGGCTCTGTTCCGATAAGCTCGCACATGTCAAGGAAATTGTGGGTCCCGAAGCTGTTGTCCTCGGTTACGCCACCCCACCAACGATTCACAATGGTCGGCCGCTTGTCCTTGGGACCGATTCCATCTTTCCAATGGTACGTGTCTGCGAAACACCCGCCTGGCCACCGAAGGTTAGGAATCTTTAATTTTTTTAAGGCATCCACGACATCGTTACGAACGCCCTTTGTGTGCTTGATCTTGGTATTGTCTTCACCAACATAAAATCCCCCGTAAATACAGCGGCCCAGGTGCTCTGCAAAGTGGCCATAGATATGCTTGTTGATCTTATCCTTCCCTAAGTCGGCGTTTAAGACCAATTGGTTTTGTCCGAGCATGGGTAGGAAGCACATCGTCAACAGAATGGATGGTATCAATTTTTTCATACGATTGAAATGGTTTTGGGTGCCAATTTATACGAATATTTGTTAAAAATGTAATTTATACACTTTTAGATGTGGTTTGACCATTAACTCCGAGAGACTGTAATTTTCTTTTTTTAACTTCGACTCATTCATTCAGACAATTTCCCTTTTTGGTGATAGCGGAAGAAAAATTCATTAGCCTTATTAATGAGCATCAAGGGTTAATCCATAAGGTCTGCCTCATGTATGAGAGTGACCCGGACGTTAGAAATGACCTCTTTCAGGAAATTGTCCTTCAGTTGTGGAAATCATTTTCATCGTTTAGGGGAGAATCAAAGATATCAACCTGGATGTACCGCATTGCATTAAATACGGCCATCTCAGGTTTTAGAAAGCAAACACGTTGGGTAAAAACCGAGGACTTGCGCGAACTGCATTTAAACATATCGGACGCGGGAAATGATGAACAGGAGGAAAATTTTCAAAAGCTTCAATGGGCTATACGTCAGCTCTCGGAAGTTGAACGGGCAATGATTATGATGGCATTGGAGGAAATTCCCTACGAGGAAATCGCTGAAACGATTGGGATTACACAAAATAATGTGCGGGTGCGCATGAATAGAATAAGAGAAAAACTCAAAAAACTTATGTGTCCATGATATGGAACTGGAAGACTTAAAAAGCATTTGGAAAAGTAGCGAGCCCGTTTTTCAACCGAAGAATGAGCAGGAAATAGCGATGATGCTGAAAGGTAGAAGCATTTCTATTATCAATAAATTAAAGAGAAACGTATGGTTTGAACTTGTCTTTACCATACTGGTTAGCGTGGTACTTCTCGTGTATGCGCTGTCGCTTCCACAGGGGGCAATGAAGTGGACTTCCATTTCGCTCTTATTGATGTGTATAGCTTCCACGATATTTTATGTCAAGAAATTGGTGATGTTAAGCCGCGTACAGGAAATAAATGAAAACCTTCATGATACAATCTCGTCGTTGATTAAGAACCTTACTGCGTATTTACGATTTTACAAGAACAGTTATACAGTACTCTATCCTGTCTATTTTTCGCTTGGTTTGTTGTTCAGTGTTTTTGAACGCGGCACCGATAGCTTCTTGCAGTTATTGGCGCAACCGACCACCATTATTTACCTTCTGGTGATGGCGGGATTATTTTTCGTTGTCAGTTTTTGGTTTGCTCGCTGGTTCCTCAAAAAGCTTTACGGTGATCATCTCGAAAAACTTAAGAATATTTTTAACGAGTTAAATCAGCAATGATTTCCTTAAAGACGTCAATCGTAAAGTATGTCGAATAGAACGTCCTTCAATGCCATGGCGATCATGTCCCATTTCTCCGTTCCGAGGAATTTTTGATTTACCTCGATCTCTATTCCAAGGTACTCGTGGTCTTCAAATTTCGTCCGGAGGTAGGTGGTGAACCCGTCGTCGGTACCTTTATAGGGTTCGTTCAGCTTTATGGTTAGGCGAGGGAGCATTTGACCAAGGCCATCGAATAATTTTTTGCAGAATTCAGTCTCTCCTTTTCGATCAGGGTCAAAAAGGATCCCAATATCCACCATACGGGTTTGATTGTTTAACACCGGCGTAAAAGAGTGGATTGAAAGGTGCAACGCAGGTTTTGATATTTTTGCAATAAGATCTTCTACCGCATTCCGGTGCGGATAATAATATTGCCGAAGTATCAAGTGGTGATCAGTTTGATATAGTTTCCTGGAATACTCCGAATATAACTGGTGACTATGGAGCGATCTGTTGGGTTCGATCAGTAGTCGCGTCGTCTCGCAACTAAACAACGGTGCGCTGCACTCCGTGGCAAGGAACCGTGCAATCTCCAAAGCACCGGGATCCCAGCCCTGGTGAGATTGCAAGACGTGTTGCAGCTCTGCAAAAATATGGCCATAACTTTCTGGCACTTGGTTTCCCGCATGTTCGCAGGTAATGATGAGATTCATGACCCAAGACTCGTTTTGATTTTCCGCTCGGTTAAAACCCTAAGTCAAAAACATTTTGTTTTGCGACAAACAGTCTGACAGCCTTCTGTAGACTCCGGCAATGTTATCTGTTGATTGATCTTTATCGATTGCTTGAATGATTCGATGGGCAAGCGTCCCCTTTTCTAAAATTACACTTAACTCTTTCATATAACGATCAAGGCCAACATTTCCTTTTTTAACCAACTTATCCAAAATATGCTTCCACAACTCACACGCTAACGCTTTCCTTTCGCCCCAGCCAAATAACGCTAAATAGTCCGCATTCTCCAACACCGCTTGTCCTGCATGCACGATTGTCTGATCCAGGACTTGCGCCAGCGCTTCCGTCTTCCATTTCATCTGTGCCTCGAGACCGATAAAGAATCCCTCGCTCAGGGCCTTGATGGTCTCGATCACCAGCGTGACGGCAGCGAGGTCCGCGGCAGGACACTCCTGAATATCCATGATCCTGATTTCTATTGAGCCACGGTCAAAGCGCGGGATTGCGCCACGGGAGTTAACCCAGATTGCGTTTAACTCTTCCCCTGGATCATAGGGGGCTATATCCGTTTTGATCTTTTCGTAAATGGTATTCAGATAATTCCGTTTCGAAAAAACAGCTTCAGGAATAACCTTTCCCGTAATGGAAGGAATTTTGGCTTGATTCGTTTTGTAGAATTGCAATCGCGTATCCAGTGCACCCGTTAGACGTCCATCTAAAATAGGCGAGCTGGCGCATAAAGCCGGCAATATTGGCAAAACCAGGCGAATGGCTGCATGCAACTTGGCAAACTCCTCATCGTCATAAAATGGGAGATTAAGATGCGTACTTTGAAGGTTAGACCAGCCGTGTCCCCGGCAATCGAAGATCTTGTTGTAAATAGCATACACTTCATTATTCTCGTGCGGCCATATTTTTGTTTCGCTCAGGGGATTCATGAAAGGATGCGCGGCCGTCGGCATTAGCATCGTATTCCATTTTGACAATATTAGATTTATACGCGAAACATTTTCGGCAAATTTTGCCTCCAGCGCCGGAAAGTCGCTCTCAGGCTTGGTCGACTTGAGCTCAACAACGTGCAGCACCAGCTCATTCGACCAGGTGACAATGCCATTCTCAAAATCGCTTCCATATTCGCCGAGCTCGTGTTTCAAAAGTTCATCTGTAACAGGCCTGATCTTTAGCGAGTCACGATCGACAAGCATGTATTCGAGCTCGATACCATATCCCTGAAAAAGGTGAATTCGTGGAGGCTGCGTCATTATTTGTCGGCTTTGATTTTATTAAGGAACACTTCCATGATCACCGAGTACAATTTATCTTTCATAATCTTATCCTCAATTCCGGCATCGATATTTGGATTATCGTTGATCTCAATTACATAAAATTTACCGTCCACTTCTTTCATATCCACACCATATAACCCCTGGCCTATTAACGCGGTCGCCTCCAACGCTGTTGATATCAATTCAGCGGGGGCCTGGTAGAACGCCACGCATTCAACCGCACCTTCCTGCTGCTGCTTGTCAGAACTCCAGTTAACGATCTGCCAATGTTCCGAAGCCATGAAATACTTGCAGACAAACAAAGGCTTTCCGTCGAGTATGCCCACCCTCCAATCAAAAGATGTGGGAAGAAACTCCTGGGCTATGAGCAACTCAGATTTCTGAAACATCGTGCCGCATGCCTGCTTGTACTCTTCGTCATTCTTTATTTTAAAGACACCTTTGCTGAACGCGCCGTCAG
>DASUTP010000532.1:0-9529 GCA_036374515.1 Chryseolinea sp.
AACACCGAATTCGCTATTCGTATTTGAAATTTGGGCCCCAGCAATATCCCCAAAGAATTTCCATTAAGGATTACTTCAGCGCTTTCTTTCACGCTACCCAGATCCAGCAGCCATTGTGAGGCGTTTAGTTGTGGTTTCGGAAAGGTTAACGAATATACCGCGGAACCAGAAAATGATCTATAGGCTTCGTTGTCCAGGTTAGTCCATGAACTTAGCGAGCTAATTTGAACTGGAGGCGGAAGCTGGGGTCCGCCCGAGATGAATTTTACCGACCATGGGCCATTCAAAGGCATTGGTTGACCGAGAGTCTTGAAAAAGAACGGCGCGGGATTTTGCACGTTCTTTTTAAGGACTTCCAGAAGCAATGTTTCACGCGCATTTAATTTGATGAATACCCTGGATGTCTTTCCGGAATCTTGTACTGTCGTAATTCCTGAATTGCCGGTCATAGGATCATAAATGGCAACACTCGAACCGCCCGTCTGAAGCGTTATAAATCCTTCGAAAGGCGCATCGCCGGTAGATACAAAATACAGGTCATTCCCGTCCGTCGACTTCTTCCTGATAAATTGTATCCCGACATCCGCCATTGACTCACGGCGGATTCCCGAATATTCCAGCAGTCCATTGACATCATCACCGGACAGAATTTTTCCTTTCCCCCAACCTATTGCTTTCACGCCATTCACTTGCCGGGCAGCAGTTACTTTGGTGACCAGGGCGTTGAGCGTCGGGTTGTTATTATTGCCTTTGCCACTGATGGCAGCTGGTGGACCGCCCGGCATGAGAACAAGTGCACCACCTTCGGCAAGGGAGAGAATTTTTTCAAGGCTTGAAAGGGGAATGAATTTACATTGTGGCAACACGATGGTTTGATACCGCGAATTTCCTTCCGTCGTTAAAACGGAGCCGAGGAGGTTCGTATTTTTTATCTGTCGATCGGAAATGTAATCAAAGGTGTAGCCTTTATCTAGCATTACGTCCGCAGCATTCCTGAACATGGTTTTTTCAAATTGAGCGCCGACTCCATCAAAATGTTCGATCATCTCAGGCCCCTTTGTGGAGAACCGGTCGTAAATCGGATAATAGAGAAGGATATCGTTATCCGGTTTCGACGATTGTAAAAAGGATTGGGTCCTTTCCACATATTTGTTTAATGCTGCGAAGTGTGGCCACAGCGAGTTCCGCGGATTCAGGTGTACGGCGGCATAAAATAATCTGCCTGGCCATTCCTCCTCAGGAGGCGAGTAGGTTGTGCCATGATAGAAAATATGGTTCACGCCATTTAAAAAAAATCGGTCAACGGCTACTTTTATATCCAGGAGGTTCGACTCAAAATGCTCATTCAGCCAGGTGGCCGACTCTGCCGAGACCAACGCTTTTCCAGACACATTTCCGGCGGAAGACGCCATCTTGATGCGCAACGGCTCGATACCCTCGATTTCAGGTATATCTACCGTTGCATATAGGTCCAGTATATTAGCGGGAGATCCGTGCGCCTGATTTCGCACAACGGCATCTTTTGAGTGCGCCCAGGCTTTCCACTGCTTCGTGAAATTATCCGTTATCATCTCTGAGATCGTTTCACGGTAATCGCATAGCACTCTGGTATTGTTGTCTTCCGTGTCCTCTCCGAATAATGCAGGAAGATGTTCTTTCAGTTCATAACCCCTGCGCTTTTTAAACTCTTCAAACAACGTAGGTGTAAAGTCTGCGACCCCGCGCGCGTCGTCCACTTCGTAGGAATCATTAAAAAATGCCCGCAACGATCGCAGATCCTGACCTTTAAATGCATTGTCAAAATACTTAAGGTAGTTCTTGAGTGCCTGTGCGGAAAAATGATCGATAACATTGCCCTCGCCACCGGGTCCTGCACGCTCCACCATTTTCCCGTGCCAGCCCGCGAAAACGGCATACAACTTCCAGTCCCCACCCGGTGCGGTCCATTGAAGTGTTCCGTCTTTATCGACCTTGCTGGTGAGCTCGAGCGTCTTCCCATTTTCGCCGTACGCCATAACCGTTACTAACGGAAGCTGTTTTTCAAATTTTACCTGGTCGAGGGCAAGCGCCTGCAGGTTTTTATTGGCCTCTATGGGCTCCACCAGCTGCTTAATGTCGATCTCGGTTTTTTTTGATGACAACGGTTCCTTTAATGTACCCTTCGCCTGTTCGCCGGCCAGAGGATTGTCATGTACTTCGTAAATCTGACTTCCAACAGCTCGCACATAAGGTTTTTGAGTAAAACTTATCTTTTCAGACAACTTTTGCCCCCCGCGCAAAGAATAGATTTTAAATTCTATATTTCTGCAAGCGTCCTCCGCAGTGACCCAAGGGCCGCCGAATGGCCAACCTGTACCCGTTGCCATATCGATACCTATATCAAGTCTTTCAGCTTCCTGCAGCGTATGCCGTAACAATTCCAGCCATTGGGGGGAGAGAAAATTCACAAATTCGTCGTCCTTTCCATATACACCATAAATAGGTGTGATCTCAAGCCCTCCAAGCCCCGCTTTCTTATAGGACTCCATCTCCGCGGTGATACCTTCCTTGGTGACTGCGCTTCCATGCCACCACCACCGGCTCCATGGTTTTGTTTCCCGTTTAACCAGCGGCCACCCGTTTTCATCAGAGTTCTGACCAGATACGGATATCCACACAAATGACAAAATCAAAAAGAAAGCACATCTCAGCGCACGCATAGGTGAATTTTTTTTCAAACAGTCGAATATATTATTGCTGATTGGTAGGACGGCCCAAACTGGCCGCTATTCCAATCTAAAAACTTCCTTTAACGGTACAGATACAGGCGAAAAGTCGGGATTGATATCCATAATATCAGCCATGTATCGCCACCACCGCTGCACTACCTCATGCTTTTCAAGATGCTGTGAGCCATCGCCGGCCCTCGCCTTTTGTACGGCAAACAGTGTGTTTGTTTCTTCATCGAGGAAGATAGAGTAATCGTATATTCCGGCCGTTGCCAACAATTGCTTCAGCTCAGGCCAGATCTCGTCATGCCGTTTTTTGTATTCGGCAGCAAAGCCCGGTTTAATTTTCATTTTGAAAGCAATACGCATCTTGGTTTTGTTGTGCCGGCTAAGCTATTGATTAAAAAATAAAACGCAATCCTGTGTTATCGGCGATCGATTTTGAATTGATTTCTGCCTGCCATACGATCAGACATCTCTTTCTGAAGGCCACGATCCATGCAACTTCCGTATCAGAATTATCTGACCGGTGTGATAAGCATCATGCATGATGAGATCAAGAATTTGACCTCCGACAGGATCTTTTGGCAATGGCTTATCAAGATCCTGATCCTGCAGCCGGGAAAGCTTTTCGCGTATGCTGATGTTAACAGATTGCAGTTCATTTACCAGGCTGGGCCAGGCGTCAAGCGTGGCATAGCTTGCATTCTGAAATGTTTCGTCGTTCGATTTGATATCGATTGTCCATTCTTTTTGTTCAAGGCGGTACAAGAACCTTTTCTTGTAGTATAACAAATGGATTACCAGTTCGCCGATCGTATGTGAAGCCTCACCTTCAGGTTTCCAATAAGCCTGGTGTGAATCCACACCTTTAAGAGCCGCTTTTAATGGCGGGTACCATCCTTCGACGTCCATCGCAAAGTCCCAGCCTTTTATGAGAATATCTTTTCGCTGCATAGTTGTTAACTTTTATTCGATAATGGCCATGAATTTACAGGATATTTGAAATGAGAATTGCCTTTCAAACTTGAAAAATTGAACGTAGACCCGAAAGTCCGGAAAGCACTGCTTTTAGACCCTTCAATATTTTATCTTTAGTCGCAAATTCCAGCGATCCCTAGCAATGAAAGATTTTTCCATCACCGGCATTTATACAGACCTGTATCAAATCTCTATGTCGCAGGTCTACTATATGACGGGGAAAAGCCAACAGGAAGCGGTATTTGATTACTTTTTCAGGAAGCTGCCTTTCGGAGGTGGGTATGCTGTGTTCTGTGGTCTTAACGACCTGCTCAAGATCTTGGAAAACCTTGAATTTACATCAGACGATATTTCGTACCTGAGAAATCTGGGACTAAATGGCGAGTTCGCTTCGAGCCTTGAGAAATTCAAGTTCCGCGGAACAATTCATGCAGTAAAAGAAGGAGAAATCGTATTTCCAAACGAACCTCTCATCCGTGTTCAGGGAACAATCCTTGAAGCACAACTCGTTGAAACCGTTTTGTTAAACATTATTAATTTCCAATCCCTGATCGCCACGAAGGCGGCGAGAATGCGATATGTTGCCGGAAAAAAAATCCTCAGCGATTTCGGATTAAGAAGGTCGCAGGGGTATGGCGGTTACCATGCCACACGCGCCGCCATCGTAGGCGGATTTGACTCGACCAGCAACGTAAAGGCCGCACGCGACTATGACATACCGGTGGCTGGAACCATGGGCCACGCCTTTATACAGAGTTATGACGATGAGTTGTCGGCGTTCCGTGATTTTGCCGAACACCGTGGTGAAAATTGTTTTCTTCTCGTTGATACTTACGACACGCTCAAGTCGGGCATTCCGAATGCCATTATCGTAGCCAAGGAGATGGCAGCGCGGTCACGTCGTCTGGCGGGAGTGCGTCTGGATAGTGGCGACCTGGCATACTTATCGAAACAGGCGCGGCAGTTGTTGGATGCAGCCGGGCTGCACGACGTAAAAATTACAGCCTCCAACCAACTGGATGAATATGTAATAAAAAGTCTATCCGATCAGCAGGCGCCGATCGACGCCTTTGGCGTCGGTACGAGTCTGGTCACCGGGCCTCCAGACGCCGCGTTGGATGGCGTTTATAAGCTGGCCCTTGCAGGCGGAAAACTCAGAATAAAGTTATCGGAGAACCTTAAAAAAATCACCCTGCCTGGGAAGAAACAACTGTACCGGATTCTAATCGAAAGTGGAAGTTTTTTGGGAGCCGATGTGATTACCCGCGACGATGAAAACGAATCTGCGGTGATGTATCATCCATTTGAACCTGACAAATCTATGGATCTCAAAGGATATAAGCAGGAACCGCTTCTCTTCAAAGTAATGGAAAACGGTAAAACAATAGGCAAACAACCCAGCCTGAAGGAAATTGCCAGTTACAGCCAGGGAAGATTGGCTTTGCTTCCGGAAGAACACAAGCGATTCGATAACCCGCATATTTACAAGGTGGGAATCAGCGGGAAATTACGGGATGCCCGAAATCAATTAAAGAACCAGTTCAAAAAAACATGACCGCTCTCATTCTGGTTGACATTCAAAACGACTTCATGCCGGGTGGCGCCTTGCCGGTACCCTTCGGTGATGAAATAATTCCGCTTGTAAACGAACTTCAAAATGCGTTTAGTCTCATCGTTGCCACGCAGGACTGGCATCCCGGAAACCATAAGAGTTTCGCCAGCAACCATGACAACAGGAGGGCGTTCGAAAAAATTGAACTTCACGGGATTGAGCAGGTACTTTGGCCAGATCATTGTATTCAAGGATCCGTTGGGGCGCAAATTCATTCGTCCCTTGAATTAAATCGCGTTGAAGCAATCTTCCGAAAAGGCATGGATGCCGAAATCGACAGCTACAGCGCATTTTATGATAACGGATATAAAAAAAACACCGGGCTGGCGGGATATCTCCGGGAAAGAAGAATAAAAAAGGTGTTTGTGTGCGGACTTGCCGCAGACTATTGTGTTTACTATACGGCAAAAGATTCCCTGAAAGAAAACTTTGAGACCTATGTGATCGAGGATGCCACGCGCGCCATCGACACCAACGGTTTCGTTAAAGCAAAAGAAAGTATTCTATCCAGCGGCGGACAAATTATAAAAAGCGCCATGCTTCACCGGCATTTATAAATATTTCGCTTAGTCATTATTTATTCTGATAATCAATTAGTTACAAAAGTGTCTCCCCGACACCAGTGATTTTCCTTATGATAAAAATCTATAGAAGGCCTAACAATCGTCATTGAGCGAGTATTAAAAAGTCGCTTTGTTTGTACTGTAATTAACTTCAAAGCCGTCTCAATATGAAATACAATAATGATTCACTGAACCAAGGGCTGGATAGCGATGGTCTTGAAAACGAAGGATTAAAAAAAGTAACTGAACCCGTTGTATCAGTAATCCCGACCTTAAACCGTTTTATCGAGGACTTAAGGAGCGGGTATCGTTCGGGTAGCCGTATCGATGTACATTTCGATTGGGCCCGTGGAAGAATGGCAATTTCACATAGTTTATAGGCTGGACAGAAAATATGGTCAGGGCAATCCTGATCATATTTTTATTGCTTGTCCCTCGTTGTACTAAATCGATTTATTTAAGAACGGAGTGCAATAATTTAGCCACCTCTTCATTTCCCTTGATGGCATAAGATGGAATCGGGTGTTTATCGTTAAACACACGCAGCTCTTCCGTCGGCCGGACCTTAATAAAGCTTTCATCGACTTGCTGATCAGAGCCCATTACCGCATCAAGCGGCAGGTTGAGATGTTTGGCCAAAAAAACATAGGCCGCTTTGCGCTTGCTTGGGCCGTAGTCATGACCCTCGTCTGGGAGGTGTACATTTTCCACGTTATTCTCCCGATCGTAAAGTTTATAGATCCGACTTACATACGGAAATTCTACGTCCGCAGTATTTTTTGTCCAGTCTTTGCCGTCGGAAATTAAAAGCAATGGCCGTGGAGCAGCCAGAGCAGCAATCTCAACATTGCTGGTTTGATGATCTTTGCTTTTATGGATTGGCATTCCGCTTTCACAGATACATCCTCCAAAAAAGTGCGCTGATACCATCACCACGGGCACCGACACTTTTACCCGCGGGTCGAGTGCCGTCAGCACAAATGTTTGGGTTCCCCCACCCGATTCGCCTGTGACCGCCACACGATTTGTATCTACCCTTGGAAACGTGAGCAAGAAGTCGAGCGCGCGAATACTGTTGATCGTTTGGATCGTCAGAGCTTCGGGGATCTTGTGGTCACACTGTTGAGCATCACCGTACCCTATCATATCATACGTAAAAACAATAGCGCCCATTTTTGCCAAAGCCGCGCATCGCTTCTGAACATTTTCGCCAAACCGTGGATCCTTGCCATGCCCGTGCGGCGAAAGAATTGCCGCATAAGACGGCAATTCTTTTAAAGGCTTATATAGATTTCCCGTGACGAAAAAACCGGGCATACTTTCGAAAGCAACATTTTCCACGGAATATCCTTCGTAAATCGCTTTGCTGTGGATGATCGGCTTTAATGGCGTTTTTGTGAACCCCTTCGATAAGTTCATGCCTTGTCTCATTCCCCGACGGATACGATCGGCCCGTTTCTCCCAGCCCTTTAAGTCAGCATAGAATGTGGAAAATTCTTCGAGGGCTGCCTTTCCTTCAGCCTCTGTAAAGTAATTTCCCTGGCAAAGCATAGCAGTGTCGACCTGCGCGAAAAGGGTTTTTGAAGTTAACAGGATACAGATGAGGAGCAGCCTGGTGGTGTAGTGTAAAAGCATGCCTATAGATAGGCAATTTTTCTTTTGAAGAAAAGAAGTCGTTCGTTTCGCAGGCCGGCGCGCAAAGCGACCGCAACGCCAATGTTGTTACCTAACGGCCCCGATGATCCTAAATGGAAATAAGAGGATGGCGCTGATAAGTTTGAAGACCACTTCCAGTGTAAAGCCAATTATTTTAAAAGGGAGCAGGATTAACCATATCAGCGGCAGCAAAAAAATCAAAGCCAGTGCTAACGGCCAGCACAACACCAACAAAATAAACCACAAAATAACAGCCATTATCGTCTTCATTGAAAATCGGTTTCGACGGTATTTGCAAACGGCGAACCAATGTGATTGCCTTAAATTGGATACAATTCAATCGGTTTCACCTGAACCGATTTTCATTCGCGTTCACTTAGGTGTTCAAAACTGTACAGCCGTTACGCGCGTTGCTCCGCGAGTTTTTGTTTCTGCGCGTCGGGCCTTCCTTTCACGGCCAAGGCGGTCAGCACAGCTGAAATTAAAAGTGACGCAGCCATAAAAATATAGGACGCTCCAAAATCTCCTGTCCTAGCGTTGAGTACTCCTACCAGATAAGCCCCGATGAACGAGCCAAGGGCGCCAAAACTATTAATTAGAGCCATGGCTCCAGCCGTTACGTTGGAAGGAAGGATTTCAGGAATGATGGCGAAAAATGGTCCATAAGGCGCATACATGGCAGCACCGGCAATTGTCAGCAGAACGAAAGAAAACCAAAAATTGGACTCACCCAACATATATGATCCATAAAATGCGACCGCGCCGATGAGCAATAAAGGCCAGACAAAAATTTTCCGGTTCAGCGTCTTATCTGAAAAATAGGAAGCGGCCAACATTCCAACGATGGCGAATACGTATGGTATTGAGGAAAGCCAGCCGGTTACAACGATGCTCATGTCAGGTGCCTGCTTTATAATTGACGGTAACCACATCACAAAGCCATACACGCCGATACTCCAGAGCGCATATTGCAGGCACAATAAAATTACCACGCGTGATTTAAACACCTGCCCGTAGTTTCGCACAGGCTTGATAGCCTGTTGCTCTTTTTTCAGCTTTTCTTCCAGCGCGTCTTTTTCTTGTGATGTAAGCCAGGCAGCATCCTTCGGTTTGTCGTCTACCAACCTCCACCAAAAAAAAGCCCAGATAATGGCGGGCGCGCCTTCGAGAATGAACATCCACCGCCATCCCACGGAATCGATCAGGTAGCCGGATAAAATCGACATCCAAAGGATTGTCACGGGATTCCCGAGTATTAAGAACGTGTTGGCACGAGACCGCTCTTCTTTGGAGAACCAGCGGCTCAGTAAAATAAGCATTGCGGGCATCACGGCGCTTTCAACAATACCCAGCGTAAACCGTATCACCTTCAGCACTTCCACATTGTTTACCATGCCGGTTGCCATCGCGCAGCCCCCCCACAATATCAAAGACCAAAAGATCAATTTCTTAGCACTCTTTTTGGCGGCGTATAATGCGCCGGGGATCTGGAAAAAGAAATATCCCAGGAAGAACAACGAGCTCAACAACGACGCTGTCGTCGCCGTGATATTCAAATCCTCCGTCATGCCGCCGGCAGTGCCAAAAGAAAAATTTGCCCGGTCGAGGTAAGCCAGGCTATAGGTTATAAATGCGACCGGTATTAAACGATACCACCGGGAGGGAGCAATAGGTTTTTCCATTTTTTAGGCGTCGACAGTCTAATTAAGCTGGATCCTGATGCCGATCCGTTAAGCAATGATATCTTATAAAGACAACTTCTGCTAATTCTTTTTTGCACTGCAGTTGCCTGTGAAACGGTACCACGACGCGACCCATTTGGATTCGTGGTAGGCAGGGTCAACATCAAGACCTTCGCCGGTATCAATTCAAATTTATAAAACCGCAGAGGCGTAGCGGCGTAAAGGAAAGCTAATTATTTGTTTGCCCTTGATTCGAAAAAAAACCAACTGCTGAAAAAAAACGTGTCATGCAGCGGAATAATCTTTGCACTATCTCCGCGCCTCAGC
>DASUTP010000533.1:0-9194 GCA_036374515.1 Chryseolinea sp.
GAATGAATGGATGGCTAAAAGCGCCGATGCTGTATATCTCGATTACATCGAAGATATTTTTGCCGTGCCTAACCGCGGCTCCACAAAAGACACCTTTGGAGGTCTGTTGCTGAAAAAATGTGGCTATCTGGACACAATCCAATATCTCGATGCCGTTCGTATGTTACTCGTGGAGAAAAGAAGCTTACTGGACGAATTCTTTCAGGAGGAGCAGCTGATAGTGAACAGCCAATCTGTACGTTACGGGGAGTACGAAGCCACAAATATTGTCTTTTGCCAGGGCATGGAATCCAACAAATGGTTCCAGTGGGTTCCTGTTTTGCCCCTAAAGGGAGAAACTATTCGTATTCAAAGCGCCCCGATCGAAAATATTATACTCAACCGCGGCGTTTATGCTGTGCCGGTAAACCAAAATGGAATGTGGCGTGTTGGTGCTACGTATTCTTGGACCGACCAGGCCCCTGGGATCACGGATGCTGCGAGGGAAGAGTTGACATCAAAATTGAATGATTTGGCAAGTTTCGAGTATAAGGTATCAGACCAGGAATGGGGCATCCGACCCACGACCCACGACAGAAAGCCGATTTTGGGGAGGCATCCCGAGCATGGCAACCTATATATTTTAAACGGAATGGGCCCGAAGGGTGTAAGTTTAGCACCTTATTTTTCGGAGATTTTGATCCAATTCATTGAAAATCACCAACCGTTAAACAAAGAGGTAAATTTGGAACGTTATAAATTATTATATTGGTCTCCCTCAACAAGAATATGAATTTGCGCAGCGGAATATTATTACCCCTGATCCTTTTATTAGTTGGTTCCTCCACCGTTTCCCTATATGGACAACAGTCGCGTGAGGTTTTTGGCAAAAATCGGATTCAATACAGGCAATTTGACTGGGTTTATTTAAGCGGGGAGAACTTTGACGTGTATTATTACGATGCGCGTAAAACCATGGCGCAGGAAGCCCTCGAGTTTTTGGAGGGTGAATTTGACCGGATAACGGACTTGATCGGGTATCCGCCGTACTTTAAGACCAAAGTCTTCATTTACAATTCACTCAGCGATCTGCGTCAAAGCAACGTTGGCTTGAATCACAATGTGTTCAATGTTGGGGGGGAAACTGAATTCATAAAGCCATACGTGGAAGTTGCCCATTTGGGAACTGCACAGGAATTTAAGGATGAGTTACTTTACCAGATTTCAGACCTCATGATCAATGAAATGATGTTTGGGGGGAACCTGAAAGATATGTTCCAAAGTTCCATTCTGATGAATTTACCGGACTGGTTTGTGGATGGAGCATCGCGTTATGTTGCAAAAGGATGGAGCATCGATATGGATGATTACATCCGCCAATTAATGGCTACCCGCAAGGCGCGGCGAGCGACCAAGCTCGCAAACAAAGATGCGGAACTGGTTGGTCAATCGATCTGGAATTTTATCGCCGAAAAATACGGTAAGAGCAGCGTCGCCAATATTTTGAACTACACCCGCGTTACGCGCAACGAGGAAAAGAGCATTTTAATTACGCTGGGCATAAACTTTCGACAATTGCTTGCCGAATGGCAGAGGTTCTATACCGATATGAGCGCGCAGGTTGGCAAGTCCTATATAAATCCTGCCGACACATCTTCATTTACACGTCAACACAACCGGACCACGGAATTTACAACGGTGAAGCTAAGCCCCGATGGGCGCAATATTGCCTACGCGGAAAATGATCGCGGGCGGTACATCATAAAGGTCCGGTCACTGGAAACGGGAAAAGAGAAAAGGGTTTTGTCGGGCGGAAGTAAGGTGATAAAACAGCGGGTGGATTACCGTTTGCCGTTAATTGCCTGGTCGGATGCCAATACCCTTGGGGTCATCGGCGTGAAGAACGGTGAATACATTTTTTGGCTGTACGACTTCAATACGAAAACAAAAATACCCAGGGCACTGGAACGGTTCAGCAATATTCGAAGCTTTGACTTTTCCGGAAACGGAAGGCTTGTTATCCTGAGCGCAGATTTCGAAGGCAAGAGCGACCTGTTCCTGCTGAGCTCAAAACGCGACCGGGTCAGGAGACTGACAAATGATATGTATGATGACCTCGACCCAAGCTTCATACCTAATACCAACCAGATTGTTTTTAGCTCTAATCGTACAACGGATACACTGCGCGCCAACTCCAAGCCGCAGTTTGAACAACTGAGCAACAACTATAATCTTTTCATCTACGATCTCGATAGCACAAAATTCCTTCTGACCAGGGTTACGAATACGCTTAGCAAAGATCAGTCGCCGGAGGCAATGGATGAGAATACTTTTTACTACCTGAGCGACCAGCGTGGTATTGTTAACCTCTTCAAGTTCAGTCGCGCGACAGGCATCTACACGCAGGTAACGAACTATTCCTCGAGCATTAAGAATTTCGATCTTAATTTCAACACCAATACCATGTCGATGGTAATGTCGAAGAATCTCAAGGAGAATATTTTTGTAGAGCGTGGATTTAATATCGGAAGGCAGGTCTTCACCCCGGCAACACGAAGAAAGGACCTGCAGCAAGCCCGGGTGATCCGCGACCGGAGGAAGACGGAAGAAAACAAGAATATGAGCATCAAGGATCTGCTCAACGCTCGGTTGAAGGAAGCACAGCCGGGGAGAGACACGGCAACTACGGATACCGTCAATACGGCAAGGCCCGATTCCACTACCATAAAAATACCGGCGGATTCGACCATTCAGGTTGATTCAACGGTAAGGGTACCTTCAGATTCAAGTCTTGTTCAACAGCCTTCGCCAACAGATTCCGTTACAACACAGCCAAAACAGAATGTAGTCAACACAGACAATTATGTTTTCGAGGATGAAGCCGTAAAGAACCAGCCAAGCGAATCCTTCCTGACGCGATACATGAAAGCCCGGGAAAAAAGCAGGATCACGGGCCCGTTCCCATACGAATCGAAGTTCAGTTCTAACAATCTGGTTACCTCGCTTGTGGTCGACCCGATCAGGGGACTGGGTATTTCCATTGAAACCCAAATGAACGATATGCTGGAGAACTATCGTTTCTTCGGGGGTCTCATGACAAGTATCGATCTACGCAATGGGGATTTCTATGGAGAGTTTCAGTATCTTAAATCACTCATTGACTTCAGCGCCCGCTTCGACCGGAAAGGAATTCGCTGGCCCGCGCCAGAAGAACCGAACGCAACACAACGTAACCTCTATCACTATTCCCTGAACCGGCTGGAAATTGGTGCTTCCTTACCTATTTCTGACCGCATCAGATTCACGTTGAAGCCGTTTGCTGCGCTGGCCCGGTCCGTTGATTTGACCGAGGAAGATTATCCTACCTCGCCGCCGTCCGTTCCGCCGGTAAATAATTATTACGGTGGGGTTAAATCCGAAATTGTCTACGACAACTCAGTATCCACAGGGCTCAACCTCATCGAGGGAACGCGTGGTAAAATTACTTTCCAGCATTATCAAGGGCTGAACGATGAGAATTTAAGTTTCAGCCAGGCGTCAATCGATGTAAGACACTATCAAAAAATTTATAAGGAGATCGTGTTCGCCGTTCGCGGCTTTGCCGGTACTTTCTTCGGAAGATCTCCAAAGAAATATCTGCTGGGTGGCATGGACAATTGGTTCTTTAACGAAACCAAGACAACGGGCCGAACCAGTGAGGGCGAATATAATCCACTGGGATATCCTTTTGAAAACCAGGATATCTTATTTGTCGAATTTGCCACCAGTCTTCGCGGGTTTGACTACGCAAATATCTTTGGTAACAGTGTCATCCTTGCAAATGCAGAGTTGAGGGTGCCTTTGATCCGCGCCCTGTCAAGTGGTCCTATTTCTTCCAACTTCCTCCGCAACATGCAGTTCCTGGCATTTTATGATATCGGTACAAGCTGGTCAGGCAAGCCGCCGTTTAGCTCTGAGAACAGCGTTAGCTACGAAGAAATCAACAGCGGAGGTTTTAATATCAAGCTTAAGAACTACCTCAATCCATGGCTCTACAGTTATGGTGTTGGTATGCGTACCGTAATGTTAGGATATTATATAAAGTTTGATGTAGCCTGGCCCGTTGAAAATTACGAGGTTGCCGAGCCAAGACTTCACGTTACGCTTGGCTTCGACTTCTAGTACGACACAGCAAAAATAGACCGTACAATTTCTTGTAATGAATCTGGTATGCCGGTAGCCTAATGTCATTTGCAGAGTATTCTACTGTTCAGTTATTTTTGCAATGGCGTACTAGTGCCTTCGGAGGAAACAGTGTTCAAAATGTTTTTAGGCAAAATATGTTTGTATTTTGCCGCAGATTCTTTTACCACAATATTTATTCATGCTTAAATCCATGACAGGCTTTGGCCAATGCTCCCTCGATGATGGTCAGGTGCAGATCTCCGCGGAAGTCAAAAGCCTCAATTCGAAATTTCTTGATCTGAATCTCAGGCTGCCAAAAGTGTTTTCCGACAAAGAAATTGAAATCCGGAATCTGATCAGCGAAAAGCTTGAACGGGGCAAAGTCACCATATCGGTTGATTACCAACGCTATGGCGAGGAAGAAATTAAACAGTCTTACAATGAAAAATTATTCATCGCCTACTACGCCGAATTGAAGAGGCTTGCTGATAAGGTAGTAGCGCCCTATGACCAGCTGTTCGAACTGGCCTTGAACTCGCCGGAGGTAATTCAAGCGAAGCTCAAGGAAAGCAATACCGAAGAAGAATGGAGAAATGTAAAATCCTGCATTAGCCAGGCATTGGATAAATGTGATCAGTTTAGAAAAGCCGAAGGAAAGGTGCTGGAAAAGATGCTGAAGGAATGCTGCAGCGTAATTTACCAGGAATTGAAGAACGTGGAGGCGCTTGATCCGAAGCGCATTGAAAAAATGCGGGAGAAATTAAAAGGAAATGTCGTAAACTTTCTGGGGGAAGAGGGTTATGATACCAACCGGTTGGAACAGGAAATAATTTTTTACATTGAGAAGCTTGATATCAATGAAGAAAAGGTGCGTCTAAAATCTCACCTCGATTATTTCATGGGCGTTTTGAACGAATCACAGGGCAATGGGAAAAAGCTGGGTTTTATTTCCCAGGAAATCGGGCGAGAGATCAATACGATCGGATCGAAAGCCAGCGACGCCGGGATCCAAAAACATGTGGTAGTGATGAAAGAAGAGCTCGAAAAAATTAAAGAGCAATTGAATAACGTCGTCTGATCAGATCAACTTAGCCAACGTGCTGATATAACGGTCGGGGACCTCGCCCTTCACCGCAGTCTGGTAGTCGCTATAGCTGCATGGAACGATGCTATTACGCGAATACTTTTCTTTGCCACCTGGATAAGGAATTTCCATCCACCATTTTTCACTGAACTTACTTTTGTAAAATGAAATGACTTCGGGCTCAACCGGCATCGATACAGAGTATTTCATAAAATCATTGCTTCTGAAGTTCTGTTCATTCTTTCTGTAATAATAACCTTCGATGAAATACCAAATCATCGTGGCTACTACGGAAGCAGTTTTCTTATGATCATCATCATAGGCCGGGTTATATTCATAAAACCCTATGGAACTTAGTTTCTCGTTCAAACCGGCATACCAGCAGATCTGACACGCTTCTTCGCCGGTAATGCCGAAGGGCTGTGCATTTGCATTACCGGGCGCATCCGATGACCGAATTGCGGTAATATCAAATGCAACCATATCTGCGTTTCTGACCGTTGGTTCAATCTCGTGGATATTTGTCCTTACTTGTCCAACGCGGAATGCCTCGAAATACAGTTTTTCAAGGATAGACACGGCATGCGGATCGATAAGGTAAGACTGGTAAGCCAAGTGCGTATAGCTAAACAGGTAGTTCGGCTCGTGCAACAATATTTTATGAATATGATGTCTGGTTTCCGGAGACTCTCGCTTTTCTTCCAGGTCTAGAAACGCATCAATATTTAGCAAGCTGACTAGCTTATCCATTGTTTCATAAGAGCAGTATTGACCATAGTCGAGATCGTGAGATCCACCTAGTATGATAGGCAGAACGTTGTGTTCCAGTAACATCCGGCACACCTCGCTTACGCGCACATAGGATTCGCTTAGATCATGGCCGATATTAAGATTGCCAAGGTCAACAATCCGGTAAGCTCCTGTTCCTCTTTTCAGATGGTAAAGCTTTTTTCTGATCTCATCCGGCGCAGACGCGGTACCCTTGTTTATATAGGTTCCGCGGTCTTCTTTGATCCCAAAGATTGCAATGTGCGCGCCACGGTAGTCGGGCATTTTCTCCGTAAAGGCATGGATGTTCTTAAAAAAACTGGAAGGTGAAGTTATTTCCGAATATAACGCCTCTTCGATTGGCGAGAAAAGAATTGTAAGATCCATAGGCAGTAAAAATCAGGGTGAAGATAGCATAAAGAAGAAAGCTAAAAAGCGTTAAGCGCGATTTGAGATTGCTGCCATTCGACCCCTTAAAAGTGCTAGTCATCGTAGCTTTCGTAAGGCAGAAGGGGTTAAAGATGGGATCGCCGAGGCTTCCATTGTATATTTATTTGATAATGAGTTGATTAATTTTGAATTTAAAACTCCCGCTTAAATACAGCCTGGATTTTAAAATCATTTTAGTAGCAGTACTCTATTATTTAGCAGCGCGGTTAGGCTACTTTCTTGCTTTTGAAAATACCACGGCACTTCCGGCATGGCCCCCTTCGGGGATCGCGTTTGCTATGATAATTTTATTGGGAAGACAAACCTGGCCGGGTATAACGATTGGCTCGCTGGTTGTCAACGTAATGGCTTATTGGAACAATCCCGCATTGCCTCCACAAACGATCATTTTAATCAGCAGTCTGATTGCCTGCTGCAATACTTTTGAAGCCGTAGTTGGAAATTACATGGTGAAAAAATGGATCAAGTCCGACTATCCATTTAAAAGCACCAAAAACGCCTATCGATTTCTTTTCGTCTCTCTTCTTATGTGCTTTCTCGGCGCAAGTCTAGGAACATGGGGTCTTTATCTCAACAACATTATCGAACCCGTCGACCTCGTTCGCACAGGATTTTCATGGTGGGTTGGAAGTGTCGTTGGCATACTGCTTTTCACGCCACTTATCCTTGCATGCGCCGAAAAGATCGCACTAAAAATCTCACCGAAGAAGTCAATAGAAGTGGGAATTTTCTTCATTACCCTCATCTGTATCTACCTGTTGTTGAAAGTTGACTATTTGATTCCAACACTCGAACGGGCGTTACCTTTCCTTGCCCTACCTTTTTTGTTGTGGCTTGCGTTTCGCTTTGATCTGATCGTAGCGATCGCCGGTATCCTGATCACCTCATTAATTTCAATTTATCTTACTGTGAACGGTCAAGGACCTTTTAATCTTAACGACTCCTATAACTCAATGCTGCTCCTTCAAATTTTTGTCGGAGTAATGAGTATTTCCACCATTATCCTTTCAGCAACCGTGCGCGAAAGAATGGAGATTCAGTACAAACTGCAAGTATTCAACGAAAACCTTGAAACCATGGTGTTGGAACGAACTGGCGCCTTGAAAGAAGAGATTGCCACGAGAAAGAAAGCAGAAGAGAAGTTACAACGAACAAATGAGGAGCTTAGCAAACGAAATACGGAACTCGATAATTTTGTTTACAGTGTATCACACGATTTGCGTGCGCCTATCGCGTCCGTGTTGGGCCTCATCAACCTGGCAAAAAAGGACATCGATATCGACATGAAAGATATGTATCTCGATATGATTCTTAAGAGCGCAATTCAGCAGGATCATTTCATTAATGAAATTTTAGATCAGTCCAGAAATTCAAGGTTGGAGGTGAAGCGTGAAGAGATATTGTTCAAACCGCTGATCGACGAAACTTTTAGTCAGCTTAAATTTGCGACAACCGCCGGGCAGCCTTTAGAGAAAGTAATCAAGATAAATCAAAGCCAGCCTTTTTTCTCGGATCGGTGGCGGTTAAAGGTGATTTTGAACAACGTCATTTCAAATGCCATTCGCTATCGAAACGGACGCGATTCTGTTATCAAAGTAAATGTTGATATCACAGAAAATGGGGCTTCACTTGCCATTGAAGATAACGGTAAGGGCATAGAGAAGGATCACCTGCCCAACATTTATAAGATGTTTTATCGGGCGACGGACGATGGCGCCGGATCAGGTCTGGGACTTTACATTGTTAAAGAAGCAATTGAGAAATTGAACGGACATATAAACATCGAATCTGAAGTTGGCAAAGGCACAACGGTAAAATTGAGAATTCCGGCCCTCGTCTAAAAAAAGAGCCGGCTGATTAGCCGGCCCAACCCTATTTACCTGACCTATTATATTCTATTTTTATCGCGATAGCCGGTAAGCATAAGTTACCGAAAGCAACCAGTCGGCGAAAGCAGCGTCCCCGATCGTATAAGTTCCTGTCAACTCCGTCCTGGCTTTGTCAATGGTATTTTGAACCCTGTTACGGTATAAAGCGATCGGAACGTTTACCCCGAAAGTATGTTTGCCGGTCGTATAGACAGCGGATGGTTCGAGCGAAATAATATATCCCGGTCTCCGGAATCCTTGGCTTTCGCCGATGAGATCTTCCGAAGGAATGCCTTCATACCGACCGCCAATTGCAAACTGGAAACGTTTTACGTGAAAACGCACGCCAAGTCTGAAAACATACTGATCAACGACTGAGAATTCGTTTGACTTAACGATGCCATTGGTAAGGTTGGAGCTTCTCAATACACCATTAGTATTCATGGGATTTGAAAGATACAACCCTGTGGTATAGGCCGTGAACCAATGATTAAAATTATACGCAAGATCATATTCCAAAATAAAGCCGAGGCCACCATCGCCGGGTTGTATGGATTGGTCAACAACCCGATAAACCAATGAATCCTGGCCTTCAGAGTCCAGGCGATGAAAGTGGTCCTTCGTTTCGTAATCGCCGGTGGGCAGTTTCAGACCGAAGCCTAACGTCAAATTGATTTTCTGCTTTTGCAATGCAGAGTAATAAGCACTGATACGAACATCGCCGAGACCCCTGGCCTGTGTATGAAAGCGGGGATTCCCTGGTGTATTTCCGTAGTGTTCATAAAGTGAAGACCGATCGATATTTATAAAGGGAATAATAGTCGATAGCGACCATCGCCTGCTTAAGGAATATGAGATACCAAGCAAAACCGAATTATCGT